>NZ_JBYPZJ010000004.1:0-399940 GCF_057815135.1 Chryseobacterium sp. II3a
TTAAGATCATTGACATTAACGGTAAAGACATCACAAAGAGAAAACCGAGCGCATAAAGCGCTTGAGTAACCTAAAAATAGGAAAGAAATCGTTAAGGGCGTATGGCGGATGCCTAGGCTTTCAGAGGCGACGAAGGACGTGGTAAGCTGCGAAAAGCTGCGGGGATTGGCACACACGAATTGATCCGCAGATGTCCGAATGGGGCAACCCGGCATGTTGAAGACATGTCACCTCGTAAGAGGAGCAAACCCGGAGAACTGAAACATCTAAGTACCCGGAGGAAAAGAAATCGAAGAGATTCCGTAAGTAGTGGCGAGCGAAAGCGGATTAGCCCAAAAGTCTTTATATATTTAGAAGAACGTTCTGGAAAGAACGGCCGTAGACGGTGATAGCCCGGTATTCGAAAGGTATATTTGGATGATAAATGAGTAGGGCGGGACACGTGAAATCCTGTCTGAATATGGGGGGACCATCCTCCAAGGCTAAATACTCCTGAAAGACCGATAGTGAACAAGTACTGTGAAGGAAAGGTGAAAAGCACTTCGAATAGAAGGGTGAAATAGAACCTGAAACCGTACGCCTACAAGCGGTCGGAGCAGCATTAAGCTGTGACGGCGTGCCTTTTGCATAATGAGCCTACGAGTTAATTTTACTAGCGAGGTTAAGGTATTAAGTACCGGAGCCGGAGCGAAAGCGAGTCTGAATAGGGCGGATAGTTAGTAGGATTAGACGCGAAACCTTGTGATCTACCCATGGGCAGGTTGAAGCTCTGGTAACACAGAGTGGAGGACCGAACCGGTTGACGTTGAAAAGTCTTCGGATGACCTGTGGGTAGGGGTGAAAGGCCAATCAAACTGGGAGATAGCTCGTACTCTCCGAAATGCATTTAGGTGCAGCGTCGTATATAAGTTTATTAGAGGTAGAGCTACTGATTGGATGCGGGGGTTTCATCGCCTACCAATTCCTGACAAACTCCGAATGCTAATAAATGTTCTACGGCAGTGAGGGCATGGGTGCTAAGGTCCATGTCCGAGAGGGAAAGAACCCAGACCAACAGCTAAGGTCCCAAAATATATGTTAAGTTGAAGCAACGCGGTTGGACTGCATTGACAGCTAGGATGTTGGCTTGGAAGCAGCCATTCATTTAAAGAGTGCGTAACAGCTCACTAGTCGAGCGGTCCGGCATGGATAATAATCGGGCATAAACATATTACCGAAGCTATGGATTTGTATTTAAGATACATCTGGTAGGAGAGCATTCTATTTGCGCCGAAGCAGTACTGTGAGGTATTGTGGAGCGGATAGAAAAGAAAATGTAGGCATAAGTAACGATAAAGCAGGCGAGAAACCTGCTCACCGAAAGACCAAGGCTTCCTCAGCCATGCTAATCAGCTGAGGGTTAGTCGGGACCTAACGCGAACCCGAAAGGGGTAGTGGATGGACAATGGGTTAATATTCCCATACTTGCTCACGAATAAAGGGGACGGTTGGATGTAGCTGCTGGAGACTGACGGAATAGTCAAGGCCTAGCCTTCGGGCGAAGCTGCTGCAGTGTAATCTGATCCAAGAAAAGCCGAAGTGAAGCAACCCGTACCAAAACCGACACAGGTGGTCGAGGAGAGAATCCTAAGGTGCTCGAGTGAGTCGTGGCTAAGGAACTAGGCAAAATAGTCTCGTAACTTCGGAAGAAGAGACGCCATCAGCAATGGTGGCCGCAGTGAAGAGGCCCAGGCGACTGTTTATCAAAAACACAGGACTCTGCTAAATCGAAAGATGCTGTATAGGGTCTGACACCTGCCCGGTGCTGGAAGGTTAAGGAAGGTGCTTAGGGTTAAACCGAAGGCATTAACTGAAGCCCCAGTAAACGGCGGCCGTAACTATAACGGTCCTAAGGTAGCGAAATTCCTTGTCGGGTAAGTTCCGACCTGCACGAATGGTGTAACGATCTGGGCACTGTCTCAGCCACGAGCTCGGTGAAATTGTAGTATCGGTGAAGATGCCGATTACCCGCAATGGGACGAAAAGACCCTGTGAACCTTTACTATAACTTCGTATTGACTTTGAGTAAGTAATGTGTAGGATAGGTGGGAGGCTTTGAAGCAGGCACGCTAGTGTTTGTGGAGCCGACGTTGAAATACCACCCTTTACTTACTTGGAGCCTAACTTCTTTTAGAAGGACATTGCGTGGTGGGTAGTTTGACTGGGGTGGTCGCCTCCAAAAGAGTAACGGAGGCTTTCAAAGGTACCCTCAGCACGCTTGGTAACCGTGCGTAGAGTGTAATGGCATAAGGGTGCTTGACTGTGAGACCAACAAGTCGATCAGGTGCGAAAGCAGGACATAGTGATCCGGTGGTTCCGTATGGAAGGGCCATCGCTCATAGGATAAAAGGTACTCCGGGGATAACAGGCTAGTCTCCCCCAAGAGCTCACATCGACGGGGAGGTTCGGCACCTCGATGTCGGCTCGTCACATCCTGGGGCTGGAGAAGGTCCCAAGGGTTGGGCTGTTCGCCCATTAAAGTGGCACGCGAGCTGGGTTCAGAACGTCGTGAGACAGTTCGGTCTCTATCTATTGCGGGCGTTAGATGTTTGAGAGGGCTTGATTCTAGTACGAGAGGACCGAATTGAACAAACCTCTGGTGTATCAGTTGTACCGCCAGGTGCACCGCTGAGTAGCTACGTTTGGAAGAGATAAGCACTGAAAGCATATAAGTGCGAAACTCGCCTCAAGATGAGACATCTTTTAAGGGTCGTTGTAGATGACGACGTTGATAGGCTATAGGTGTAAAGACAGTAATGTCATAGCCAAGTAGTACTAATTACCCGTAGATTTATAGCCTATTGGTTGCTGTAATCTATAATATAATATATAAATAGACAAGTACTTTATGCGCAGTAAAGGTTTTGTCTTTGTGAAAGTTTTTATCGCTTAAAACAGGTAGCAGATGGTAGCTATCAGGTAGTAGGGAAAACCTACAATCTAATACCTATAACCTGCAACCTTATATACAACCTTTAGGGTGGTTTTAGCGGTGGGGCTCACCTGTTCCCATTCCGAACACAGAAGTTAAGCCCACCAGCGCCGATGGTACTGCTAACGCGGGAGAGTAGGCCGCCGCCAGTTTTTATTTTATTTTTAAAAGTCTCATACAGCAATGTGTGAGACTTTTTTTTTGCTTTATACTTTTATACCCAGGGGAAAGAAAAGAGAAAACATCAGTAATGAGTAATCAGCAATCAGTAATGAGTAATGATACTTATATTCCAGTGTTTCTGTTACTAAATTCCTATCACTGGTTTCTTATCCGTTCTTTACTTTTTTGTTCTCTATTCTATTCTTTATTCTTTATTCTTTATTCTTTATTCTATAACAGATATACTCCTGGCATCATTACATCACACCAATATGTATCATTCATCTGAGATTATCTATTGCTAAAAGAAATTTTCATTATTCAAGCAAAAATAACTGCTGTTCAAAATAATCATCAGATTTCTCTATTGATTTTTTATTGTTGATATACTTTTTTTGCATTCAAAAATTTTCTGCTGTTATTAAAATAGCGCCTATTTTTAAAATTTTAAACCATAACTTCAATTGTATCAGGGATATCTTAAATGTTTTGCTTGTTTTTTATTGGTATGGTATTAAATACTGTTAAAATATTATATTTGATTTCAAAATATTAAATATAATTATGAAAAGAACGATAGTTAAGGCGGGACTTCTCTCATCTTTATTTTTTTGCTTTATCAGACTGTCTGCACAACATACAGATTCTGCTAAGGTTGGGAAAATTGATGAAGTTGTCGTAACTGCCTATGGAGTTAAAAAAGAAAAGAAGAGTTTAGGATATTCTTTTCAGGATGTAAAAGGGCAAGTACTTGTTGAAGCTAAAGAAACCAATGTAACCAATGCTTTAGTGGGTAAAGTAGCGGGTATGCAGGTGATTAAAGGAGGTTTTGGTCCTGCTTCTTCGTCAAGGATCAATTTAAGAGGGTTTAACTCTCTTAGAGGAGACAGTCAACCTTTGATTGTTGTAGATGGTGTTCCATTGAGTAATGGTATGGGAGCGAAGCCTAAGCAGAATGGTGGTTCTCCTAACAATGATTTCTGGAATCCTGATTTGGATATGGGAAATGGACTAAATGATATTAATGCCGAAGACATAGAAAGTATTTCTGTCCTTAAAGGAGGAGCTGCTTCTGCATTATATGGTTCCAGAGGTGGAAATGGGGTTATTCTAATTACAACGAAGACGGGAAAGAAAAGAGGTGGTATTGGAATTACTTATTCTACCAATTTAGGATTTGAAACCATCTTTATGAAGCCTGATATGCAAAAGAGTTTTGGCCTGGGACAAAACGGTGTCGCGAATCCTGCTAATAGTGAGAACACAAGTTCATGGGGACCTGCATTGGATGGAACTAATATGAAGAGATATGATAACCTCAGTAATTTTTTCAAAACTGGAATCAATACTCAGCATACTTTAAATTTTCAGGAAAACTTTGGTGAAGGAACAAGTTTGTATACTTCCATTAATTATTTGAATGATAACAGTCAAATTCCAAATTCCAAATTTGAGAGGTTCAACTTCATGGCTAAAATGAATTCTGTTTTTGGAAGGGAAAAAAGATGGACATCGGAAATAAAGGTGCAGTATATGAGCAGTAAAGCAAAGAATAGACCTGCAGGGGGAAGAGGAGACGGAAATTATTACTCTAATATTCTGCTTATGCCACAAAATATTGATATTCGTGATTATCGTGAAGGGCAAATGCAGAACGGTATACAATCGAATTGGATTAGCCCCAACGGGATCAATCCTTACTGGTCCGCATACAATAGTCTTAATGCTGATAAAAAAGATCGTGCCCTATTAAATAGCTATCTTAAATATCAGTTTAATGATTGGCTAAGCGCAGATGTGAGACTTGGGACCGATTTTTATGCTTTAAATGCAGATGCAAGAGTATGGACAGGTTCTTCACGACGAAATTCCTACGCAACCAGTGAAGAAAAATTTTATGAAAATAATTATATAGCAAGCCTTACTGCTAAAAGAGATAATTTATTTGGAAAGTGGGGGGGCTCTCTTTCTTTGTATGGACAAGTTATGGAAACAAGAACTAAAGCTCTTTATTTTAGTACTCAAAATTTAATTGTTCCCAATGTTTTTAGTGTCACTAATACCAGCGATCTTGCAGGTATAGCTAATAACGAGGTTGATGTCTGGAAAAAGATTAATTCAGTTTTTGCTGCCATGGAAATTAATTATGACGGGTATTGGTTTATCAATGCTACCCTAAGGAATGATTGGTCTTCAACTTTAAATATTGAGAACAGGTCTTATTCTTACCCTGCTGTAAGTACCTCTTTGGTTTTAACGGAAATGCTCAATAAACTGAATGGAACAAGCTCTAAAACACTAACTTTTGCGAAACTTCGTGCTGCTTATGCGGTAACCGGTAATGGGCTAGACCCTTACGAATTATATAATACTTATAAACTGGCAGCTGATCCAACTGGTCATGCTATTTTAGGAAGAGAAAAAACATTGTATGATTCTAATCTACAAGCTGAAAAGTTAAAGAGTTTTGAAGTTGGAGCTGATCTTAAGTTTTTTAATAGGGTTTCTTTGGATGTAAGCTACTTTATTAATACAGCAACAAAACAATTAATTAATCTCCCTATGAATCCACTATCAGGGTATGAATATAAAAAAATTAATGGTGGTAAGATTCAAAATAGCGGGATTGAAGTGGTTTTAAATACTGATATTTTTAAAAATGAGAATTTTAACTGGAATGTAAACGCTAATTTTTCACAATTAAAAAGTGAGGTAAAAGAGCTTGATGGAACTATTTCAAAATACCCATTAGGAGGCTATGATAATGTTGCCATTTTTGCAGAAGTAGGAAAACCTTACGGAACGATTTATGGGACAAAATTTTTAAGAGTAGAAGATCCTAACAGTCCTAACTTTGGAAAACTAATCGTAGGAGCAAACGGATTACCTCAGGCTACTCCTGATCAATATTATTTGGGCGATCAAACTCCACGAGCATTATTTGGGCTTACCAATAGCTTTAGTTATAAAAATATCGGGCTTTCTTTTCAGATTGACGGACGTATTGGTGGTAAGTTTTATTCAAGTACCCAGTCCGCTTTACAAAAGGCAGGACTTGCCGAAGATACAGCTCCGGGGGGAAAGCGTGATAATTTTGTGCTTGATGCGGTAGTACAGCAATCTGGGGGTGGATATGCATCGAATACCAAAGAAATCACACAACAAGATTATTGGGCAGCTGTAACAGCAGGAAACCTGGGGATTACAGAACAGAACATCTATGATGCTACAAATATCAGATTAAGAAATATTCAAGTGTCTTATAGTTTTCCCAAGAGTTTATTTCAAAAATTTGCACTTCAAAGTGCTAAGGTTGCCTTCACAGCCAATAATGTATGGATGTTATATAGCAAAGCAAAAGGTATTGACCCAGAGTCTGTATTTGCCATCAACTCCAATGCTGTAGGATTTGAAAATCTTTCATTCCCAACAACAAGATCTTATTTATTCACTATTACATTAGGCTTTTAATATCAATAATACCATCATGAAAAAATATATTTTATCTTTTATAGCACTTGCTACGGTTCTTGCTTCATGTAACGATTTTGAAGATATCAATAACAACCCTTATGCTGTTGATATTAATAAAGCCGAACCGGAATATTTTTTAAATAATTCTATTTTAGGAGCTCAACAAGATCCTAATATTGCAGAACGTACTTTTGTTTTGTACTGGAAAACTGCTGCAAGACAACATCTGACAACAGGGATTGCGGGTGGTTCATATGATGATTCATGGACCATAGAGTATTGGAAAGGAATTTCAGAATGGCTGAATAATGCCAATGCAACAATTGAAATAGCCAATGAAAAGAAAAAAATAGGTCAGGGTAAACCTTACTATGATAATCTTATCCAGGTAGCAAGGATTTGGAGAGCTTATGTAATGAGTGAGTTTTCTGATAATTTTGGACCGCAGCCTATTCAGGCATTTAAAGGAGTAAATCCCGGATTTAATTCTGAAAAAGAAGTATACTACTTTATTTTAGATGAACTAAAGGATGCAACGGCTAAAATGGATGTAAATCAGCCTGTACCTTCAAATCCTAACGCCTATGATATGGTATACGGATTTAAATGGAGCCAATGGGTAAAGTATGCCAATTCCATGAGAATGAGAGTTGCTATGAGAATTTCAGAAGTAGATCCTGCCAAAGCAAAAACAGAGTTTGAGGCGGCAGCTAATTCAAACATGTTGATCAGTACAAGTGATGATAATTTTAAAGTTAAAGAAGATACCGGATGGAATCCTTTATCGGGAGTCATGTCCAGAGAATGGAATTCTCAGATTTTATCAGCAACCCTTAATAATATGTATATCGGATTAGGAGGGATCAATTCTACAGATCAACTGCCGGCTGCACAGCATGCAGCAGTAAAAGCCTCTGATTATATCGGTATAAAATATGATGAGCAGTTCTCCACAATGACGAACGATCCAAGTGCAGGATATTGGCTGGATGGACTTCCCAACAAAATAGACCCAAGGGCTTATAAAACATTTTATATTCCGGGAGATCTTAGCAATCCTATTTATTCACTTTATCCTACATATACCAACCAGGCGACTACCAATTATGGGGATCTTACTTTTGCTAATGGGTCTAAAGTGACAATTAATACAGTAAATACCTGGAATACGACCACAATAGGGAATTGGGGAGTAAAAGGACAGAGAAATGGATTAAGAGGTGTTATTGGCTGTATGCCGGCTTTAGGAAAACAGTATAGAGAAGGTAAAAACGATAGAATTTTCTTTGCAAGCTGGGAAACCTATTTCCTAATGGCGGAAGCTGCTTTAAAAGGATGGTCTGTTCCTATGAGTGATGTTGCCGCTTATAATAAAGGAATTCAGGATAGCTTTGCCTATAATGGAGTATCCCAATTCTATAGCCAATATATTACCTCAACGGATTATAATCGTGATGGAACTTCTGTTGCTTACAGTCATGTAGCAGAACCTGGAGCCAGCCATACGATGAATTATAAAGATCCTTCTACAGGTAATATGGTTTCTGTTGAGATTAAATACCCTGTAAATACTATTTACAAAAATGGTTCGGTGAAAAACGATAAGCTTACGAAAATCATCACTCAAAAATATATTGCGAATATGCCATGGCTTCCGTTAGAGTCCTGGAGTGATCAAAGAAGACTGGGATTGCCTTTCTTTGAAAATCCTGCAATAGAAACACCATTGGTTAATTTACCTAATCTAAATTCAGGAAATTATATGACCAATTCTATTCAGAATTTCCCTCAAAGGCTAAGGTACCCAAGTACCTTCAGGAATACAGATCAGGATGGATATACAAAAGCAGTTCAATTGCTGGGTGGGCAAGATGCAGTACTCACTCCTCTTTGGTGGGCAAAGCACTAAACTGAATATATTTTAAAAAGCCCCCTTTCCAAAATTTGGAAAGGGGGCTTTATTTTATGTCAGTATTTAAAATCACTCTCTATATTAATTTGCAACTATGGTGAAAACTACCCGCGCACCATAAGTGCTTGCAGGGATTGTAACAGAAACGCCGGATACCTGTAGTAACAAAACAATATCTGAGAAGGTAACACTATTGCCAAGCCCTAAAACCCCGCTAAAAGTAAAAGTAACAAACGTTACATCGGATGCTGATGGTATGGGGATATAAGTTGCGCCTCCATTAATAGAGGCTGTACAGAGAAGGCAGACCCCGTTTATTGTTGTTGTTCCGCCAGTTCTTCTTGCAGAAAGAGTCATGGAACTGTTCCATGGATTGGATGTGTAGTGCATTGTCATCTTTGCCCCTGAGCTTGAAAGAAGATTAAGAAAAGATCCTGGTAATGTTCCGGATAGTTTTATTTGATTAGTGCCCGTATTACCCGTATTATCATAAGTTCCGGAATAATTATTTCCTGCTTCAGTAATGGAAGGGATATTGGCAGTCCAACTTCCGGAAACATTAACTACTTGTGCTTCCATGTAACAACTGATTAAGAATAAAATAGAAGTATATAAATACCTTTTTATAAAGATTTTTGTGAAGAAGAAACTATTCATTTTCATATTTCCGTTTTTATTCTGTAATGGTATAGACAATGGTAAGAACTTTATTGGCTTGTGCAGATAAATTGGCATAAGTACTTGGAACGAGAGATATCGTAAGACGATGTCCATTATTAGCACCATTACCAGTATAAGCTCCTCCAATGCCACTTATAATGGTAACAGCGGTATTGGTAAGAGTCACCTGTGCAGAAGGGGTTCCTAAAGTTCCGCCTCCGGCTCCGGATGCAGCAGCTGCCTGCAGTCTGATATTTACTCCCGGAATGAGAGTTCCGCTAATAGCTGCGGTAATCTTCCTGGTAAGTCCGCCTGAAGCAATTGCAGAAGTGTAGTTGATCCATTTTGAAGTATCAGGTGTTGGATTACCCAAAGGATTTCCAGCCTCAGTAGGAGCTGTAAAGTTTAAAGTAACATTTCCTGTTGGTTCCACGTCCATTAAAGTCACAACAGGTAAAGTCAATGTAACATTGGCTTGAGAATACAATACACTGGAAAAAATAAAAGATGCTAATAATAGGGTGTGTTTCAAAATCATTTCTTATTTTTTATTTGATTATATCCTACTTTTAAGGATTCCTGTTGATACTTGATTTCTATTTGCTGCTTGACGATCTGAATACTGAGTTTCTTTGTTTCTGAAGGTTTTAAAGTAAATTGAAATTTATCTGTTGAAATTTTATATCGTTTATCAAGGCCATTTCTATAGAGCTTAACAGTCCAGTCTCCCGGGCGGAGATAAGTAAAATCAAAATTTTCCCCTATAAAACAAATTTTACGATAAGTCTGATCGTTGCTAGTGGCTTCTATAATAATACTTTCCCTTTTATTCTTCGTTTTTTTAGTCTGTAAAGCTTCAATATCTGTCTGTTTTTTTTCTTCAGTTTCCGAAAGTTGTACAGAGCCCTGTACATTGGCTGCTATAGTTAACCCAAAATTAAAAATGTTTTCTTTAGTATTAAGAGATAAAGCTGCTGGAATAGAGACAGTCGGGATATCATTAATCTCTGTGGTGGAGCGGTCTATTTCCAGGAAATAATTTCCGGGAATAACATTTTTAAACAGATAATTCCCTTCTTTGTCTGTAACGGATAAATAACTACCCAGCAGTAATCGTATTCCTTCTGTTTTTTTGATTCCAAGGTTACTGACATTACCAGAAAGTGAAACATACTCAGCTGTTCTTTGTACCGGGATGTTTGGCCGCCAGGTATAACGCAGTGAAAATATAAAATCTTTATCTCCAATTTGTCCTCTTTGTAGAGAGTATCTTCCCGAAAGATCAAGTTCATTTCCAGGAAATAGCTGCTGATGGAATAACAATTCAAATAGATTCCGGTCTTTAAAATATTCTTCAGGCATGTAGTTGTTCTGATAAAAAATACTTAAGCTGGTTTTATCAGAGAATTTGCTAAAAACTCTTGCTCCATAGTACAGCTGTTTTTGATTTTGTAACAGATATCTGGAAGTAACCGCATAGCTTCCAAAGACATTGAATGAGGTTTTGAATTTTTCAAAGGATAGATTTGCAGAATATAAAGTTGAATTACCATTAAATCCTGTCAAATAATTGTCTGTCTTTCCAAACTGTCCTTCAAGATTAACCTGAAACATTCCGATACGTTGATCTAAAGAAACCCTGAAGAAGCGCTCATAGTAATCAAACTGTTTGGGTTCTAAACGATCCTGATACTTTTGATACCCATTATTAAAGATAATAGAACCATTGGATAGGTATTTATATTGTATTCCATACTGAAAATACTTTCGATAAGGAGCCGCCAGAAACAAGGTATCCCGCTGAAAGTTTTTAGCATCCTGCATATAATTGGCAAAAACATTGATTTTCTTAGATAGCCTATACTGAAAATATCCGCTGAAAGTATTGGTATTGGTAAAATACCCTGCGAACTCAGGGCTTGCCCTCATATACATCAGATTTCCATTGAAATTTTCAAAATTAACCTCAGCTTGTGCCATATACGCTCTTCCATCGTTTTTCTTGGTTGTACTATAGGCAAATTCTCCGGAGATATTAATATTCTTAGAAATTTTGAATTTCCCTTTAGTATAAGGAAGATGAGCCTCAGAATCTAACTGTATATTCCTGAAATCAGAATTTTCCTTCATTGGTATTTTGTAAAGATATCCAACTGAAATTTCAGATTCTTTACGGATTTTAAATGCTGAATAGATATTAAACTCATCTTTAATGTCTCTGAAAAACCGGGGATGGTTGTAAAAACCGCCTAAACTTACCTTATTGAAATCATACCGGATCTCTGCACCGCGGCCATACCTGGCAAATTCAGTTAAGTAGGAAGAAGAATATGTTTTATCACCCAGATGAACAAATAAATTGCCCCTTTTGTAGTTCACAAAATATTCTTCATATTGGGTAAATGTATTGAGTTCGATTGGGTTGTGGGTAGCAGCATGAAATTCAATCTGATTTTTATTCTCCTTATCCAAAGCTCCTTTCCCGTAGATCTCGCCTTGAAAGCCGTCATGATAGACGCCCATATTTTTCATCCCAACAAAGGATAGTGAGGCTGCCACTGGGAGCCTGTGATAAATATCCATATTGGCTGGCTGTATGGAGATCACTTGGGTACTGATATAAACGCTTTGATTTTCTTTAGGATTATCTTTAGAATATACCGAAAGATTTAGATTTTGAAATTCATTTTGACCAAGTTCCGGATTGGTCTTTTTATGGATGGTAACAACTTTGGATTCGTTTGGGCCAAGAATAATTGATGAATCATGATCGACAATGGCATTTTTACTTTCCAGGGTGATATTTTCAGTAATATTTCCATTGTTTTTTAAAAGGAATGAAGCCTGGATGGTTTCTCCGGCTCTTATAAATTCCGGTGAATCTAATGGGGTAAGAGAAAGTTTTCTATTGACAGCAATGGTAATTTGTGAGACCTTTTGGGTAGAGATTCCATTAGAACGATCCGTTATATTTAACGTGACTGAATATTCTCCTTGAACAGCCTCTGCAGAAATACGCAAGGGAACAAGATATACAGAAGTTTCCTGTGACAGAAGCTGAAACTCTCCTTTTTCTAAGATAGGAGTGATAAGTGGATTTGAAGTGATAACTGAGATATCATATACCTTATTTTCAGACAAGTTGTTTTCCAGACTGAAAGGAACAGAAGTAGATGTTCCCGGTATTAAGCTATTCTTTTTACTCGCGAATCTATTGATTGATTGTTGAGAAAAAGCAAATAACGGGAATAATATAAAAATAAATAATGTCCAGGTTTTAATCATTTTTTACTTCTAGTTCCACATTGATCGCAAAAGCGTTCTCATCTTCATCCGTTGCTATAACAGTAGCTTTGTACTGTGCAGGCGGAACTTTACTGATATCAATGTAAAATGTTTTAGAAGTAGAAGGAAGCAGTCCCATTTTTAAGCTTGAAAAGGTTCCTGCTTTTTCTCCTGTTTTACGGTTATAGATTTCAATAGAAGCAATGGCTTTACAATAAAGGTTTCCATTGTTGGCGATGGCTATTTTTACCGCTTTTTGTCCTTCTTCTTTTTCTACTTTGATATTTTCGAATATAAGGTCCGGTTTGGCCTTTTCCGTATCATAATCTGTGATGACCTGGATAGCGTATCGTACCACAGAAGTGATGCTTACTCCAGGTTGTTTGTCGCTGGGTTTTATATCTTCTACAGGTTCTACGATGATCACGCTCCAGTAGCTGCCAGGTTCTATTGCCTTATCGGGAACAGTAACCTCATAAAACACTTCTGTTTTTTCTTTACCTTTCAGGGTGACCAGATTGGTGTTCAGTTTTATCCAGTCTCCATTAGTTCTTTTCTGAGTATGCAATTCCGTATAATTAATGGTACCATCAGCATGGTAAGAAAAATCCTGCAAAAATAATTTTACACTTTGTGGGCTGCTGCTCGTATTCTCAATCGCAATTTTCCCTTTGTAAACTTTTCCGTTTTCTATTTTGTAGGAATGCGTAAGCCCGTTAAGAACCACAATGCCGGCATGTAAAAAGCTGAACTGCAAAATCATAGTGATTAATAAAAGAATACGCTTAATGATCATATAAAATGTTGGTTTATAATTAATAATATAAAAACAGGAAGAAACTGGAATACAATTTCTTCTTGCTTTTAAAAAAATACAGAATTGAATATTTAGAGTTCTAGTTGTCTACTAAGGTATAGGTAACAGTAGCTATAGTAGATGCTTTTACTGTTAAATCCGAATAATTGGCTACACCACCAGGGCCACTTCCTGCAACAAGGGCATATGTAAGATTATGTCCATTATTGGCACCATTGCCTGTATAAGCACTTCCAATACCGGAAATGAGGGTCTGGTCAGAAGCACTTAAAGTTAAAAGCCCAGCGCTTGTTCCTACACCTCCTCCTCCTGCTCCTGTAGCAGAAGCGGCTGTTACATGCACATCTATTCCGGGAATAATAGCATTAAGTTTTACAGTTACACTACGGGAAGGTTTAGCATCAGACTTGATAGTAGAATAATTAAGCCATAAAGTATTGTTGGCTGCACTAGGTACAACAGGGTTACCTGCCTCAGTAGGAGCAGTAAATCCTAATGTGATATTTTTTGTAGCAGCAGGTTCAATATCTACAAGGGCAACATCCGGAACCGAAATGGTAATCGTATGACTGTCTGTATTGGAATCCTGAGCACTTAAATTTCCGGATATGGCAGCTGCAAATAAAGACATTGCTACCGTTAATTTTAATTTATTCATGATCTTAATTATTAGTATAGTGAAAATAATAAAAATCAACTAATTATGAAATAAATATATGATAATTTTCATATTGTTAAATATTTCTCTATTGTAATGTGATATGATTGAAAAATATTTCACCTTTAGCGTACAAAAAATCCTGCACATTTGTACAGGATTTACAATGTTTTGATAAGAATATTGCTTTATGCCCAGTGTGGATCTGAAACAGAAACTTTTCCTGTTTCTATTCTTCCTGCAAAGTGCCAGATATGTTCACCTGAGGTTATTTTTAAGTCATACCAGCCTTTGAATGAGGTAAGATCAATCACTATTTTCTCTTCCGGTTTCTGAATAGCAACTGTTTTTTTGCTTTTTTCATACAGATTTTCAAAAGTAATACTTCCTTTTTTCCCATTTTTAATGATCAGTTCAACCTGATTTTTTGATGGATTATTGATTAAAGTAATGTTTGATTCCGGAATATTATTTCCTTTAAATTTTCGGAAAAAGCCATTAGGCCCGAACACTTCATAATCATAGTTCCCTGATAGTATCACCGGATGGGATAGTTCATTCCCGGAATATAATGCATAGGAGAAATAATAATTACTGGTATTGATCAATTGTGTTCTGTCATAAAGATGCAGGGGAACACCATTTTCCTTTAAATTGGTCATTGTAATCTTACCGCCATCCAGATTTACCTGAAAGTTGTATGGAAGAGGATTGGAAGGCTTCATTCCCTTTTCCTGAATTTCGAGTAAATCTTTTTTAAGCTCATTCTCAGTATACCATTTCAATTGGGGTACAGGTTTATTTTTAGCTGCATTGATCGTTTTAGCATAATCTTTCTGATCCAGGTAATTCATTTGTGGAGCCTTGACATTTGAAGAATTAAAAGCTGAAGTAAGATCTCCACAAACCGCACGTCTCCATTCACTGATGTTGTCTACATGAACATCTTTATTGAGTTTCTTCATGATGAATTTCTCCAGAAACTGCAATACTGAAGTATGATCTGAAACTTCAGAATTTACAAAACCTCCTTTCGTCCATGGTGAAGCAATAATCATAGGAACTCTGTAACCAAGTCCTACTGTTCCTTCTGTTTTTTCATAATCTTTTAATGTTGGATCAGACATATATTCCTGAGCTTTGTCAACATATTCCACACCGCTTTTTCCATTGATATCAACCGGTTGGCTAGGGTTTAATGGCGGAGCAAAAGGGATGACGTGATCGAAATAGCCGTCATTTTCATCATAATTGATAATGAAGATTGTCTTTTTCCACATTTCAGGGTCTTTGGTAAGAATATTGAGCACCTCGGAGATGTACCATGCGCCGTACCAAGGCGATCCCGGGTGATCCGAGAAGTGCTCAGGAGCTACCAACCATGAAACCAATGGAAGTTTCTTTTCTTCCACATCCTTTCGGAACTGGAATAACACATCACCCTTCGGTACTACCAGTCTTTCTCCATGCTCATCTTTTCCAATTTCAAGGTTATGATAATCAGGGTCATTTGAATTGGTAGTAAAAGCTTTTTCATGAAGGTTCTTCTCCATTTGAGAAAGCTTAGAATAATTATCAGGGTGATATTTTACCTGGTCCTCCTGGAGTTCTGCAATAATAGCCTCCAGTCTTTCTTTCTGATTAGGTTTTTTCAGAATTTCCTGCTTCAGCGAAGCGATCATATTGGGAATGTGTTGATAATATCCTTTAGAAAACTTTACATTGAATTTTGAAAACCATTCAATAGGATTATCTGTAAAATTACTTAGCCATGCTTCCTGCTCTCCTGATAATCCTTTTGGAAGACTGATCTCATTCTGATAAATACGCCATGAAACATTTTGCTCCTCTAAAATTTCAGGGAAGCTTTTCCATTTTGCCTGTCTTGCTGTATCATAATCAATGTCATCGTTGACCACATTAGCTTTTGATTTACCATTTTGCTGCTCTCTCAAGGTTCCAGACCAATGGAAAAGTCTGTTTGGAGTAGTTCCTGTCATTGAAGAGCAGAAGTATTGGTCAAATATGGTAAAGGCATCCGCAAGCTGATAATAAAACGGAAGATCTTCACGATTATAGTATCCTAAGGTAAGTGGAATATTTTTGTAATTTTCATTACCTGAAGCTTTAGCCTGAAGCCATTGGTCGTATTTCCCTTTATTAAATGCCTGCTGCTGATTTTCCCATGAATGGGGAAGGGAGCTCATCCAGGTTGATTTGGTGTTTCTCAGATCCAGACGTGCCGGAGCGGCATATTTTCCTGTTTTTTCCTTTTGAAAAAAAGCGGAGTGACCATCCTGTTTTATGAAAGTTCTTTTATCAAGGAATCCGCGGACTCCTTTAAGGGCTCCAAAAGCATGATCGAATGAACGGTTTTCCTGCATCAGAATAACAACATGTTCTGCATCATAAAATGTAGACTGTGCAGCCGGATCTATAGCCAAAGCCTTTAGAATAGCTGGATGTAAAACACCTGAGGTTCCTAATCCAGCCAATAAAATACTTGATTTTTCTAAAAATTCTCTTCTGTTCATGATCTATCGTAATAAGAAAGAAACCGCAAGTTAATAGGATTTTCCTGCGATTTCTTTGTTGGGTATAAAAATAAGTCAGATTTCTATTGTAACCACCAAGGTTTGGAGCTTATCTTATCATTTCCTCCATACTGAGCGGCAAGAGCAGCCTTTAAATTAGTACTGTTGTAATTGTATTCAGACTGAGGATACCTGAACCTAAATGGCGCCGATGTCCCAGTACTTAAAGGATAATTAGGGTATCCTGTTCTTAAATAATCATAATAAGAAGTCCATTGTGACTGGTGGAACATGATCATGTATTTTTGAGTGATGATTTTTTCCACCTGTTCCTGTACGGGAGCAGAATTATTATATACTACCAAAGGTGTTGCCAGATACTGATTTACATCAAAACCTGTAAAATACTGCCCCGCATTTTTTACATAGGTCTGATAAAAATTAAAACTTGCCTTGATTGCATTGTCATAATGAGTTTTTGCAGACCCGGAGATCCATCCTCTCGCTGTTGCTTCAGCCAAAATGAATTCCAGTTCGGAATAGCTTAAAACAGAAGAAGGTTCATTGGTGGGATCTTTATAAAAACGATCGTTTACCTTGGAGATGTTCTTTGCTGTAATTAATTTAGCGTTTTCAGAATAAGGAGAAATAGGATCTCCACCATTGTATCCTGTAAAGTCTGTGATTGCTTTTCCTGCTTCTTTAGCTCCTGTGGTTTGAGAGGCAAATGTGAATAAACGCGGATCTTTTCTATCTTTAAATAAATTAATGAAAAAATCTGCCATATATAAGCTTGATCCATACCCACTGTTGTTAAACATAGAATATCGGCTGTCTGCAGCATCTGCAAACTTAAGTTCTCCATTATCTGCAATAGAACTCATCAAAGGCTGGCTTCCTGCGATAGCAGCAAATTCTGTGGCGATATTATAGCTTCCAACTGTTGTTTTTTTAGATAAAGTGATTAAGATTTTCAAACGGAAAGAATTGATGAGTTTTTTCCATTTGGCAGCATCCCCGTTGAAAATAATGTCTCCTTCAATTTTATCATTGGGATTAATAAGATCATTGGCTTCTTTTAGTTCTGATAAAATTCCGGCCATTACTACATCCTGAGTGTCATATTTAGGCTGTGTTATCCCTGATTCACCTTTTACAGCTTCCGAATAAGGAATGCTGCCTACTTTTAAACTTGTATTAAAGAAGTAATAAGCTCTCAGAAATTTCCCTAGAGCCAAATAGTTTTTATTATTTCTCTTTTCACCCTCCTGCATTATTTTTCCCGTATTAAGAAGCCCTTTAGAATAGACTTCAAAAGAGGCATCATTCCATTTCAGGTATTGAAAGGTATTTTCGCCATCTGTACCAATCATCATTCTTGAGGCATACATATTGTCTCCATTTACCCAAAAGGCATCTTTAGCAACATAAGTGAGAAGGTATTTAGGATCAATACTTGCCTGGTCGTTCGGGTTTTCATTGATTTTATCAAGATTGGATTCGCATGATGTCAATGCCAGTACACCTGCTGTAAATGCAGTTGTGATCAGTTTTTTTGCTTTATTGTTCTTTAAGTCTTTTGTTTTGAATATATTGTTTTTCATTGTAAGGTCGTCTTTAAATTAAAACTTAAGATTAAATCCGATTCCGAACCATCTGCTTGAAGGATCCTGAATGTCATTGGTGATATCGCCTGTTCTTCCCGATCTGATTTGAAAATCAGGGTCAGAATAAAGGTTCTTCGATTTTTTCCACATGGCCAGATTGTAAGCAGAGATATTGGCTGTGAATCCCTTGATCATTCCTTTTGGATTCAGTAAAGAAGAGAAATCATATTCTAGTACCACAGACCTTAGCTTGATAAAGGTTCTGTCGAAAACATTGGCAAATTCTTCACTTTCATCCTGAGTTACTCTGGCCTGGTATGGATAATTCTGTGCCCAATCCTGGAAGTTGATAGGTTTGGTATGCTGAGTATACTTGCCTGTTACAGGATCATAGTTTACCCCATTCGGGACAAAATAATAAGTTCCCGGGTTAGCATATTCAAGATCTCTATATGCTACGGAATTTGGGTGTTTTCCACCCCACCACATTTTCTCAACTACCTGAGATCTCATAATTCCACCGATACTTCCGTCAATTCCGATATTTAAGGATAGTTTTTTATACTTAAAGGTATTGTTGAAACCAAAGGTCCAGTCCGGATTGAAATGTCCCAGGTTACTTGGAGCATTAGCTCTTGTCGGCATTCCTGATTTGGCATCCAGAATTACCTGTCCATCCGGAGATTTTTGCCACGTATAATCATAGTAGCTGTCCATTCTTTCTCCTAACTTGATATTGTTGTAGTTAGGCATATTATCATAAATAGAAGTCAGCTTTTGTTCATAGGTACTCCAGTTGATTAATGTTTTCCAGGTGAAATCAGCAGTCTTTACTGGAATCATTCCAAGTGAAATTTCAAATCCTTTTGTTGTGTATTCATTACCATTCACATACTGAGAAATAAAACCTGATGACTCGGCACTTGGGAACTCCAGGATATTGTTATAATCAAGAGTTCTGAAATAGGTAGCATCTAAAGTAATTCTGTTATTGAATAGGCCGGCGCTTAATCCCAATTCATAAGATTTAGTCTGTTCTGGTTTCAGTGTGTTTTCTACATTCAGGATGGTAGGATAAAGGTAGGTTGGATTACCATTAAAACTAATTCCTTTATTATTCGAATAATAGTTTCGGATGGAGTAAGGCTGGAAATCATACGCTACTTTTGCCCATGAAGCGGAAAGTTTCAGCATATTGACTGCCTCCGGCATTTTTACCAGATTGGAAATCACAGCACTGATGGATGCGGAAGGGTAGAAGTAAGATCTGTTGGCTTTTGGCAGAGTAGAAGACCAGTCATTACGGCCGGAAATGTTGATGAAGAAAGCATTGTATAACCCGATGTCAATCGTAGAATAAGCACTATAGATCAGCTTTTCCTTCAGATAAGTATATTGTTTGAGAGCTCCGATAGAATTGTCAAATGAATATATTTCCGGTATTTTTAAACCATCGGTAGAGGTCTCATCCCTATTGTTTTTAAAGTAGAATGCTGAACCTCCGGCATTGATCGTCAAATCAAAATTCTCAGAGATTTTCTTTTTATAAGTAGCCAAAACATCATAGTTGAGGTTCCAGGTTTTCAGATCTTTTACGATATATCCGCCACTTCTTGGGGCGCTATAATTGAAATAAGAATAGGGGCTGAATGTTTCAGACTTACTGTGATTTTCAACAAGGGAGATCTTTCCTTTTACTGAAAAATCTTGTGTAGCCTTATACTCTAATCCGGTCTGGGCATTAATAATGTTAGTTCTGTTTTGATTTTTATAATATTCAGCTCCGAACCAAGGGTTATTGTACCATGCATAATTCCAGTTAGCCTGAGCTCTGCCTTCTTTTCCGGGAACCCACATGTGGTTTTTTAAGGCGTTACCATCCACATCTCCTCCCATCCAGATCAGGATAGTATACATGTGTCCGCTGGGATTGTACTCGTAATTAGGAACGTTTGGGGTAAAAGCCTGATTGAAATTAAATTTTGTATCAAAGATTAATTTATCTCCAAAATGATTTTCGGAAGAGAAGTTGATTCCGTATTTCTGAAGATAAGAGTTCGGAACTCTGTCATCATAATTCATAAAGTTCCCTGAAAATCGGTAAATATCTTTATTATTTCGATAGCTGATTGCAAAATTATTATTGTTGATAATGGCTGGTTTTAAGAAAGTACTCAAATTGTCGTGGTATTTCCAGTCGATCGGAACTCTTTCATATCTTGATTTATCATTATACTGGGTATCTGTTACTGCTCCATACCATGGAATAACCTGTCCTGTTGCTTTATCTCGGATGGGGCTGTTCCATTGAGCAAGCTTTAGCCCGGGAACAAATTTAGGCCCCCAGATCATATCTCCATCATTCACTCCGCCATCTGCACCATCCCAGAATTCATACTTGCCTTGAGAGCCATTACCATATTCCGTCTGGGTTTTTGGAAGGTTGGTAAACCCGCCTGTAATCATGGTATTCTGAGAGAATTCTACAGAAAATCCTTTCTTTTTGGCACTTTTTGTAGTAATCAGGATAGCTCCATACCGACCTCTTGAACCGTAAAGTGCAGAAGCAGTGGCTCCTTTCAGAACGTTGATGTTTTCTATATTGTTAGGATCTAAATTTTGAAAAACTTCCTTCTCAACAATCACTCCGTCAATGACAAATACCAGATTTGAATTTCCTCTTAAAGTAAACTGAGGGGCTTGCTGCATCCCTGTTGGATTAGAAACATTCAGACCGGCTACCTGTCCTGAAAATAAATTACCAATACTTGGTGTGGTGATGGTTTCAAACTGCTTAGTTCCCACTTCCTGGGTAGAATATCCAATCTTTTCTTTTTTCTTAGCAATTCCCAAAGCGGTAATAACAACACCTTCGATCTGTTTCTCATTGGTCTTTTTCAAGACAATGGAATATTGCTTTTTTGAAGAAACCTCCACAGTATAAACAGAAAAATCAGGAGAAAAGAACTCCAGAATGTCTTTGGGACTGGCTGAAATGGTAAAATTCCCATTTTCATCTGTTGTAGCGGTTTTTCCTGTGTTTTTATCAGTAATATTTACCCCGGAAACACTGGTCCCATTTTCAGATTTTACATTTCCGGAAATGGCAATCTCCTGAGCTGTAATATATAAGGGAAGTAAAAAAACGGCAAACGTAGCTAAAGCTTTCTTCATTTTTTTTGAATGCAAATTTAGCCGGGTACTATTACGTAAATTTTACGATCATATTAAGATAAAAATACAATTTGTATATTTTTTAACAGAAATAATTAACAAAATGATAAAATGAGAAAAGCTTGTTATATTGTTGTTTTTGCTTTATTATTAAGGCTGGAAGCTGGGAGTCAGAGGTTGTAAGCTATTAAAGTTTTCAAAATAACTGAAACACTTTTTATTAGTTTTTAGTAATGGAGGAATTTTTAAATTATATTACTGAAAGTGGGAGTATGGAAGTTATTGAAGTTTTCAAAATATCTGAAACATTTTTCTATTAGCTTTTTATTACAAGGCTGCTACTCAAAATAGTAACCTGATAGTAACTTCCAGCCTCCCACTTCCATCTTCCTTTCCCTCCTAAAACCTGCTCAGAATACCCCAGTGGATCTTTATATCATTGAATTTAAATGGATTTCTAAACTCATTACCATTAGATAGCTGGAAACTCATCAGTCCGATTGGAATAAAGAAATTGAATCCAAGCCCGACGCTGTAGAGTTTAGGTTTTACATTCAGTGATTTATTATTAAGCTGCCCATATTGCCCAAAGAGGTCGAAGAAGGCCTGGTTTCCTATGAGATATCGGTATTCGAGACCCCCATAATAATAAAAGTCGGCGGCAAGAGAATTTTCATTGAAGCCCCGCATGGAATTCCATCCCCCAAAACGGTAAAGCTCGTTGGCAGAAAATTCAATCTTAGAATCCATCATTGCTCCTTCTGCTTTGATATTGAGGAAATGGTTTCCTGAAATATGATAATTATGTTCTCCGGAGAAATAAAACTGGTTCTGGGGCGCTTTTATATTTCCTTTGGTGTAAGTGGTTGTTAAATAATCGTACCCGGCATTGATCCTTGTTTTGTAAAGAAAAAGATCAATATCGGTAGGTTCAGTCATTTCAAACCAGATCCCGATCCCTTTTTTGTTGTAATCTTTTCCGGCTGCATATAAAGAATCTATAACGGTAGAGGTTTCCAATGTGGCACGAAGACCGATTTTGTTGCGGTTATTGATGTGGTAATAAAAAGCAGGAAGGAATTTTACATTAGCAAATGTAGAATCCTGTCTGTAGATATTCACTTTTGTATTCATCCCCACATTAGATTTGAAAAGATAAGGGATGTCTACCTGAAGATCAAAAGTCTGTCCTCTGTCGGGGTTTCTCTGCCAGTAAAGGTTGATGGCCTCGAAACCATTGAACATATTCCTGAAGTTCACATTCATAGTACCATTTAAGGTAAATTTATCCGTCTTGTCATTTCCAAAACCAATGACTCCATCAAAGGTGTTGGTCTTTTTCTTTTGCAAGAACAAATAAATATTGGTGGAATCTTTGGTGAATAAAGTCTGTGGCTGCCGATCCAGCATCACAAAAGGATGACTTTGAAAACTTTTGTTGATTGCCAGTAAGTTTTTATCATCATAGTTTTTTCCTTTGAATTCCTTTTCAAGGTTTTTAATGAACCTTTTTGGAACTCTTTCGTAGCCTTTTACAACAAAACCATTGATCGTTCTTTTATCATTCTTGTTGATGTCAAGTTCTACAACCGGAAAGCCATTTTTCTGGCCTTTATATTTCGATTTGATCCTGCTGAAAGAATAACCGTCATCAATATAACTTTTATTGATGCTTTTCTTGGTAGAATCTAAATTCTTTGTAAAAAAATCCTTCTGAACTTTCAGTTTCTGGACAATTGAATCAGAGAGGTTTACATAGGTCTCATTAAAATTTTTCCCTTTATCAAAGAAAATCTCCGTACTGTCTCCTTTTACTTTTACCTCCTTCAGCTGAGTGAAAAAATAATTATTTTGAGCTAAAGAATCCAGAAACTTTACGGCAGAAGTTGAATCTTTTACTTTCTTCCTAATCTTGGTTTCTGTATCAATAAGCCAATACTGTTTTTTCTGCGCTTGTGTAAAAACGCAGAACAGGACAAAAAATATTTTTAAAAATAATTTCAATGGGCCATTCGAATATAAGTTGAAGGCTTGTGAAAAATTACAAAAGATTCTTCACTGCATTTCATTTCGTTCAGAATGACAATGCGTTCTATCAATCAACTAATTTTTATCCAGTTTATTATATTTCTTCATCAAATTCTCATAAACTCCCTGTGGAAGAATCCATTTCAAGGGAACTCCGATTTTCTGCCCGAATTTACCAAAATAATAATGAGCTTTCCATTTATTTTTCCCTAAAAGTTTTTCAATGTATTCTGCTACCTCTAATGGTTCAGTTCCGTCATCTACATGAGAATTCATCAAGGCATACACTTTATCGAATACATTTTTATAAGGCTGAGAAACCTGAGCAATCACTCTGTTGTCTGCAATATTGGTTTTAATGTCACCTAAATGCAGTGAACATACTTCAATATTCCATGGATAGACTTCATACCTCATTGCTTCCGTTACTTTATCCAAGGCAGATTTTGAAGCAGAATAGAATCCACGGAATGGTAGTCCCATCTCACTACCGATACTGGATACATTGATGATCTTTCCGAATTTGTGTGTTCTCATAGTCGGAAGAACGGCGCTCATCATTTGAACAGGCCCGGCAAGATTAAGACTGAAAAGTTTAAGAATATCCTCTTGGGTAGAATCCTCAACAGCTCCTACCATTCCCATTCCGGCATTGTTGATAAGAACATCAATTCTTGTTTCGGTTTTCAGTACTTCTGCAACAGCATTCTGAACGGCAGTGTTATCGGTAACATCTGTTGGAATAGATTTGAAATATTGACTTTCCGTATATTTTCGGCTTAAACCATATACTTTGTGTCCTTTTTTACCAAAATATTCAGCCAAAGCAAATCCAATTCCTGATGAGGTTCCTGTGATGATAATGGTCATTTAATTCGTACGATTTATTATTATATTCATTTTTCTTGCTTATCAAGCATCAGTTTTGATTCGTGGTAAGCAGGAAAATCTATTTTCAGCAAATGTAAAAAAAGAAAAGAGAAGTCTGTGATTTATTATCCAGGAATACTTCTGCGGAAATAAGTGAATCTACACTTTCATTATAGTCTATTGTCTCAGTTGGGTTATAAATTTAAAATAAAGTTAATATCAGTTGTGTATCGAATTTTAATAGAATAATTATTTTTTTCATTTTATAGTATTAAAAAAAGTGATTTAAGTTCCTGATAAAGAATCCAAGGAAAGAAAAAAAACTAAAATTTCTTAATAAAAACATAAGAAAATCTTAATGTACCACGGGGAAAGGCTGTTTTAATTTTGCATCTAATTAAATAGGATGTCATGAATGTATTTAAAATCCCTGTCTCAGTAACATACTTAACAGGTAGGGTATTACTTATTGGTGCAATTTCAGCTTCACCGATGTTCCTCTCTCAAAAAAAAGACAGTTTAAAAGAAAAATCCATCGATGAGATTGTTGTTGTTGGATACGGAACACAGAAAAAAAGTAAGGTTT
The DNA here is from genome assembly GCF_057815135.1 of Chryseobacterium sp. II3a. NCBI lineage: Bacteria > Pseudomonadati > Bacteroidota > Flavobacteriia > Flavobacteriales > Weeksellaceae > Chryseobacterium > Chryseobacterium sp. II3a. The sequence goes on from NZ_JBYPZJ010000004.1 coordinate 24,739, forward strand.
CTGGTGCTGTTACGGAGGCTTCATTGGATAAGCTTACTTCCAGGTCTTTATCCGGAGTAGGTGAAGTTCTTCAGGGAAAAGCTCCCGGAGTAACGGTTGTGAATGAAGGTGGAGATCCTAATGGCTCCCCTAAAGTAAATATCCGTGGTCTGGGCGGGGTGAATGGTGAATCTCCTCTTTATGTTGTGGATGGAGTTGTTTTTAATGGAACTCCTGCTATTAACCCCAATGATATTCAGGATATTTCTGTGCTTAAGGATGCTTCTGCAGCTATTTATGGAGCGAGGTCTTCCGGAGGGGTAATCCTGATTACCACCAAAAGAGGCAAAAAAGGAAGCCTGACAGTAGATTTTGATGTTAAATATGGAATTAACCAGGCATGGAAATTAAGAGAATCTTTAAATGCAGCTGAATTCCAGGACGTAATGCACCAGGCATACGAGAATGCAGGAAAGCTGAATAACCTTCCATTGGCCTTCAATGCAGATAAATATGCTGACGGAGGCATTACCAGAACAAACTGGATGAAAGAGATCTTTCGTACAGGAACTATTCAGGAATACAATGTAAACCTTAACGGTGGAAATGAAAAATCCAGATTCTTTGTGGGGATGAACCATAGAAGTCTTGAAGGAATTTTATTAAATACTCAGGCAAAACGATATAATTTCAGGGTAAACTCTGAACACAAAGTAAAAGACTGGTTGACGATCGGAGAGAATATGTACTATAACTATTCGGACGGAAACACAGCGAACACAAAGAATGGATACACAGGAGCTTTGGTTGCCGCCATGTATTACCCGCCAAACGTTCCGGTTTATACTCCATCCGGAGCTTTTTCAGGACTACCGATTGATGTAGCAGGTGGGTATGGAGATATGATCAATCCTGTTGCTTATCTGAAAAGAATCAGTATTCAGAATCCTACTCATGAGATTTTGATCAATCCTTACATGGAAATTACGCTGGCTAAAGACTTGAAATTTCGCTCCAATTTTGCTCAAACCTTTAAAATAGGGAATGTAAAAGAGTTTACTTCCAGAGTGCTGGAAGTAGGAAAGATCTTTGATACCAACAGTTTGGAATATCAGAACAATAATATTTCAACTTCTCTTGCTGAACAGCTCCTTACTTATAAATTTACAACCGGTAAACATAATTTTGACTTCCTTGCAGGTTTAACATTCCAGAAAACAACTGAAGACGGATTCCGGGCAAAAACTTTTGATTTCAGAAGTGAAGCGGAAGCCTTCCGATATCTTCAGAATGCTGCAGATACTTATAGAGAAGCAGAAAGTTACAAATACAGAAGTGCTTTAACTTCTTATCTGGCAAGGGTAAACTATGACTATGCCGGGAAATATATGATCAGTTTACTGGGAAGAAGAGATGGAACATCTTTAGTCTCTAAAGAAAAACATTTTGCAGATTATTATTCTATTTCAGGAGCATGGATGGTATCCAAAGAAAATTTCATGAAAGATATTCTATGGCTCTCCAACCTGAAATTAAGAGGAAGTCATGGTATTTTAGGAAACCTTGGCGGGGTTTCTTACCAGGCAGTAAATCCACAGATGATCCGTGATAATAACATTATTTTCGGCCAGGATCCGGCACAGAATATTGCTTATTATGCGAGGACAAGACCCAATCCGGATTTGAAATGGGGGAAATCAGAGCAAACCAACTTTGGGGTAGATGCTTCCTTCTTCCGTAACAGGCTTGCTATGCAATTTGATTACTTCGTGAAAAAATCAACTGATCAAATCTTCAATGTGAATCTTCCGAGTACGGCAACGTATGTAGATCAGTATGTAAATGCAGGATTATTCCAGGATAAAGGATATGAAATAGGAATTAATTTTAATGGTAAAAATACCGGAGATTTTACCTATTCAATCGGAGCGACTCTTAGTCAACTAAAAAATACGGTGAAGCAGTTGGCCGATGTGGATGAGATCTTTGTCAACAGTAATAACGTGCGTGGAGTTCTGAAACCTACCCGTATAAAAGTGGGTGAATCTCTTTATTCTTATTATGGATATAAAACTGATGGGATTTTCCAGAGCCAGGCGGAAATCAACAATTATAAAGATGCTAATGGTAATCTTATTCAACCTAATGCGAAACCCGGAGACATTAAATTCCTGAAAAAAGAGGGCAATACAGGAGCATTGAATAATAATGATTTTGTAAACCTTGGAAATCCATATCCAAAATTCTCTTACGGATTCTCTTATAACATGACCTGGAAAAACTTTGATCTTAATTTATTCTTCCAGGGTGTTTATGGAAATAAAATATTCAATGGATTGAAATTTATTTCATTAAACCCAGGAGGAACAGGGCAGAATTATAACATGGACAGAGAGATCCTGAATGCATGGACTCCTCAGAATACCAATACCAATATTCCAAGAGTGATGCAGGGTGATCCAAGTGGTAATTACTCCAAAGTATCCGATTTTTATGTAGAAGATGGTTCTTATTTGAGGCTTAAAAACCTTACAGTCGGATATTCATTACCACGTGAACTTTACAAAAAACTTGACGTGAATAAAATCAGAGTATATGTGACTAGCAATAACCTGTTTACCATTACCAAATACACAGGTTTTGACCCTGAAGTGGGAATGGAAACGTATGGTGTAGATACAGGAAGATATCCTCAGGCCCGTTCATTTATTTTCGGACTGGAAGTCGGGTTTTAATCTAAAAACAAATTTAAAAGTAAAAAGATGAAGATTTTCAATACAATCATTTTAATAACAGGGCTGTCTGCTTCAGTATTATCATGTACTAATGAACTGAACATAGAGCCCGAAGGGACACCCACGGAAGCCAATTTCTGGAAAAGCGAAAATGACTTGATTACCGGTGCTAATGCTATGTATAAACCGCTTTCTGACAGTGAATTTTATGGAAGAGGATTTTTTTGGTTTATTAATGCCAGTGATGATATGGTAACAGGAAGATCAAAAAGTGAAGCAGATAATGTGAAGAATTTTAGCAGTAACTATATTGCTGCCGGAGACCTGGAAACACAATGGAACAAAAGATATACGGTAATTGGTGTTGCGAATCGTGTTATCCGTAATATTGATAATATCCAGGCTTCACAAGCAGTGAAAAACAAGTATTTGGGGGAAGCTTTGTTTATGAGCAGCAGAATGTATTTTGAAATGGCTTACAGCTATGGAAATGAAAAAGCAGGCATTCCAATCATAGACCGTACGAAAGAACCGGATCCAAACCCGATTCCAAGGGCTGCCAATGTAACGGAAAACTATAATTATATTGTAAATGATCTGAAAAAAGCAGCAGAATTACTGCCTAGCCAGGAAGAACTTCCAACCAAAGATTATGGAAGACCTCATAAAGCAGCAGCTTGGGCGTTGCTGGCAAAAGTATATCTGTTTATGAAAGATTGGAAGAATGCAGAATATTGGGCCAATGAAGTAATGACCAAAGGAAACAGAAATCTGTTGAATAATTTCGGCGATGTTTTTAAAGCTGAAAATAACTATAGTTCAGAGTATATCTGGTCAGTACCAAGTACAACTAAATTTAATGGAGTAGGAAGTATCCTTCCCGGGGTAATGCTGGAAAACAAAGGTTGGGGGAAATATAATGGTTGGGGGTACTTCCAGCCTACAAAAGAATTATATGATGAATACGAAGCCGGAGATCTTAGACGAAGTGTGACTATCCTTAAAGAAGGGGATCAGTTTACCTTTGATGGAGCAGTAAGAACATATACAACATCCAATTCCCTTACAAAAGCTCAGTTTAACAAATATATGGATGCTTTCAAATATCCATTTAAAGAGGGTCATGTAAATGCTAATGGAGATTATCCTTGTACGGACCTTGCTGTTCCTATTATGCGTTATGCTGAGGTAATTCTTATAAAAGCGGAAGCATTGCTTATGCAGAATAAACCTGCAGATCAGGAAATCAATATGATCAGAAAACGCGCTGGTCTTACTTTGAAAAGCGGTTATACTATGGCAGATCTGAAACATGAAAGACGTTGCGAGCTTGCCGGTGAATGGGCAGACAGACACAGAGACCTTGTGCGTTGGGGAGACGCACAGGCAACCTATGCTAAGCCACTTCATGGAATGGATGGAAAAGAAGCTTGGGCAGCCAGAAGCTTTAATCCAGCAGTTCATAATGTTTGGGCGGTACCACAGGTTGAGATTGTAAACAGCCATGGTGTTATTAAACAAAACGAAGGTTGGTAAAATTTTAATCATATATATCAGTCACGATATCATTACAGGACCTCTGTGATGATATCGTGTTTAAAGGAAATATAGAATAACGATGTTAATGATAGGAGTGATATTCTATTTAACCTACAAAAACCATAAAAATTTACAAATGAAACTATCAAAAATATTGGGTTTGCTGGCCCTGGCAGTTTTCTCTGAAAACCAAGCACAGAATTATTTGAACTATAATGTGGGAAATGCTCATTCTCACAATGATTATATGCAGGAGATTCCTTTTTGGCAGGCATATTATGCCAACTTCGGTTCTATTGAGGCAGATGTTTTTCTGGTGAAAGGAAAGCTTTGGGTGGCTCATACGGAAAAAGAACTTTCCGCAGACAGAACGCTGGAAAACCTTTATCTGGATAATATTGCAAAACAGATCAAACTGAATAAAGGGAATATTTATAAGGATGCGAACAAAAAGCTCCAGTTGTTGATTGATATCAAACAGGATTATAAAACAACCTTAAGTGCTTTGGTTAATACATTAAAAAAATATCCTGAAATTACTAACAATTCAGGGGTAAAGATAGTAATCACGGGTGGAAGACCTCAGCCGGGTGACTTTAAAAACTATCCCAATTATCTTTATTTTGATGGCGACCTGGATAAGGACTATTCCGCAGATCAGTTAAAAAGAGTTGGAATGTTCAGTGCAGATTTGCCAGAACTGGTAAAATGGAATGGAAAAGGGATTCCGAGAGATGAAGAAACGGAGAAAATCAAAAAAGCTGTGGATAAAGCGCATGCTCAGCAAAAACCTATGCGCTTCTATGGAGCTCCTGATTTTCCTAATGCCTGGGTAAACCTGATGGATATGGGAGTAGATTATATCAATACCGATCATATTCCGGATCTTAAAAAATTCATGAATACCATTCCTAGAAATTTCTATAAAAATACTAAGGAATATGCTGCTTATACTCCAACCTATAAAACGGACGGAATCAACAAAAAAGTAAAAAATGTAATTCTTTTGATTCCAGACGGTACTTCTTTACCTCAATACTACGCTGCTTTTACGGCCAATAAAGGAAAGTTGAATGTATTCAATATGAAATCCACAGGTTTATCTAAAACCAATTCGCTAAACGCCTATATTACTGATTCAGCACCGGGATCTACAGCATTTTCTACAGGAGTAAAAACAAAAAATACATTTGTAGGGGTAGATGGAGCTGGAAAAACTTTAGCACAGATTCCGGATATTATTGCTGCAAAAGGATTAGTATCCGGATTGATCTCTAGCGGTGATGTAACGGATGCAACACCTGCCGATTTTTATGCCCATTCTGATAACAGAAACAGCTCTGAATCTATTCTGAAAGACTTTGCTGCTTCTAAGGCTAAAATTCTTATCGGAGGTCCCACCAGTGGTTTAACTCAAGACACAGAGCAGCGATTGAAAGAGGCTAAAGTAGATATTTATCACAGCCTGAAATCTGCAGAGAAAATCAATAACAGAACACTGATTATTGATCCTCTGGCTTCACAAAGAATCACAAACGGAAGAGGAAACTGGCTGGCTGATGCTTTTGATGTTACTTTGAATGATTTGAAGAATAATAAAAAAGGATTTTTTATGATGGTGGAAGCTTCCCAAACTGATGGCGGCGGGCATAGTAATAATATAGAACAGCTGGTTACCGAATTATTAGACTTCGATCATGTAGTAGGAAAGGCAATGAAGTTTGCAGATGAAAATAAAGAAACGCTGGTTGTAGTTGTGGGTGATCATGAAACTGGTGGATTAACGCTTTTAGATGGAAGCCTGAAAGACGGTTGGATATTTGGGAATTTCAGTACCAATGACCATACTTCTATTCCCGCAAGTGTTTTTGCTTACGGTCCAAATTCCAAAGAGTTTACAGGGCTGTTTGAAAATACAGAAATTTTCAACAAGATTATGGCCGCTTACGGCTTTGAAAAATAGTTGAATTCAATCAGCCATAATTCTTAATAAAAAATGTAGTCTTTAACAGCTAAAGACTACATTTTTACTTTTACAAATATCACAGCATAAAACCCACTGAAAATGGTAAGATTTTTAAAACTTTAGTGTATTTCCTATACACAAAGCTTGTCATTTAAAATGGACTTAAGGGCTTAAAGCTTTTGTGCTTAAACATTTTCATATGATATTCTCACGCCTATTTTACAGTAACATCTGTTCAATCTGCATAATCCGCGAGAATAAATAAAAAAGCTATCCCAAGAAAGAGACAGCTTTACTACTACAATTTATATTTAACTATTCTAAAAATTAGTCTTTACAATCAGCTCTGCCAGTTCAGCATTTACAAAATCAATAGGCATAATTCCATACGATCCTTTTGTATTACCTTGGAAGAATACTTTAAGTTTCGGGTTGATTGCATTGGAAACGGTAGGAATGCTTGGAATTCCAAAGATTCCCGGTTTGTAGCCACTGGTGAAATTGATGAAAAGTCTATCGCTATTATTGTTTTTAGCCTCATTGAACAGGGTTGAAATTCCGTTCCATTTATCATCATTATTAGTAACTTTATAATAATCCTGAACCTTAAGCTGAGCCCCCGGATTATTAATTTCAAAGGTTGTATTGTCAGCCCATGAAGTCGCATTGATTCCTTTAGCAGCTTGTGTAGAGAATCGTCTAAGCAATCTGATTTTTCCTCTTACTTCTCCAAGAGTAGGAATGTTTGTTCCAAGATTCCATTTTGAAGGATTTTTCTGTACATATGAATCGAAAGTACTTTCAAAACTTCTTGTGGTGTTGGAAGCATCATGTTCTTCTTTTACAGACATGATGATGGTTTCAGATGGATGACTTTCAAGAAATGCATAACAGGCATTCAGGACATCATCGAAATTTAAATTCTGGTAAATAGCACCATGATGAATGGTAAATGAATTATCAATATGTCTGCAGCGGATATCAAGAAATCGAACTCCTGCATTCAACTGTTCAGCAATACTGAGGTCCTGTGTTTTGGCTGTTCCTGAAATTACAGGGGCATCTATACGTGCTCCGGAATCGTGTGTTCCGGGGATAGAAATTTTTGAAATTGAAATATTATCCTGCAGACCGGCCATCCAGCTGTTCATTTGTACAGGTGCCAATGAGGCTATTTTATAGCTTGCTTTGTTTGCTGAGGTCAGACCTGTTTCATTAGAATCTCTTTCTGCCATCCCTTCAGCGCATGAATAGAATACAGCTGCTGTGGCCATACTAAGCGTAAAAAATTTTACATATTTGATTGGGTGCTTGAACATAGTTTATATTTTAATGGTAGCTAAAATTAAGAATATGTCAAGTAATAAGGAGTTAACTTAGTTTTAAGAGATGATTAAGTTGTTGTGTTGAAAGGCGGGAAGAGGGAAGCTCTTTAAGTTGAGAATGAGCTGTTTTCATTTTATTTATACTGAAATAGTAGATCAAAAGTCTATTATAGCTTTTCCAGGATAGTTAGCCTCCAGCTTCCATCATCCTGCTCCCTTCTTAGAAAACAAAATCTTCCTTCATTCCCGGAATCTTGAACTTATGTTCTCGTATTTTGAAATCATTCATTTTAATAAGAGGTCTAAACTTATAGATGAATTCTTTATAAACGTTTTCCGGTATTTTCGCTTCCTCATCACATGATGAATACTCTTTGTCTACAATTACTTTTCCGGTGGAGAAATTAATTTCATTAGTAAAATCAAACTCACAGGTATCTTTAAAGTTATCATGGGAGCCAATCAGGTAAAAATCACCATTCTGAAACCTGAAGGTATGTTTATTAATCTGAGTATGCCTTGAATTGCTGAAAAAACTCTGTTCCACTACAAGACAATTATTTTTTATCTGAATGTTAAGAATATTATCTTCAGGATAGAAGCCTAGGCAGCTTGAATACAATAGACTGGAATTCTCTTTCCAGATTTTAAGTTGTCCCTGTTCGTTTTTTAAGATATAGAAGACCCTTTTATAATCTTTTTTTCCGGAAGTTCTTTCATAGTCAGATGCGATTTTGTCTGTATCAAATACAATAACCGTTTCATCTTTTCCATCTTTATCCAAATCTCCTTTTACCTCAGTTATCTTTTTATATTCTTTCGGAACAGTAAAGTTCTTCAGGTTTTGAGCATAAGAGATTGTGAAAAATAAGATGACAATAAAAGAAAGCAGTTTTTTCATAAGCATGGTGCCGTTATAATCCTGTGTCTTCCTTTACGATGAGGTTCGAATCACTCAAAGTACACAGGCAGCCTTTTATTGTTTTGTAGATTCCAGAAATATCGGTTTCCTTTCCTTTAGCATCAGTTACCGTAATTCCTGTGGAATAGGATGCATCTTCAGCATAGTAAGATTTGTATAACTGATATTGATAGCCATTATTAGCAAATGACAGATAATTAAGCTCCATTCCTGAATTTTGTTTCCCGCCGCCTCTCATATAAGACTTGTAGCTGAATTGTTTCCAGCTATCCTTGGTTCTTGCTGAAGGAAACTCCATTTCTACTTTATTTTTATTCCCGAAACGATATTGGATATATGCATCTTTTTTATCTTTTACCAATGTCATCTTTTTCCCATTCTTTGTTTCAAAGGAGTAGATGATTTCTTCATTAGGAAGTAAATATTGTGCCCAAATCGATAATGGAAGTGCCAAGGCAAATAAGATCAGAAATTTTTTCATGATTAGGTGTTGTTTTTAGATGATGTGATAATCTGAGAAATGAATCATTGTATTTTCTCAAATTACCACATTTTCAGATTTTAAATTATTTAGTCATTACGCTGGCAAGATCTTCCCAAAACATCGGGTAAGATTTTTCCACTACATCTTCATCTTCAATAGTCAGTTCTCCAATCAGGCAGTAAGGCGCAAAACTCATCGCCATTCTGTGATCCTGATATGTTTTGATTGAAATGTGGGTTTCAGGCTCTCCAAAACTTACAGATTCAATGGTTAAATCAGTAATTTTTGTTTCAACGCCCAGTTTTTTCAATTCATTATATAAAGCCTGAAGTCTGTCTGTTTCTTTTACTCTTAATGTTCCCAATCCTGAAATTTCAAAAGGGATTTTCAATGCAGCTGCTGTTACACAAAGTGTTTGTGCAATATCCGGGCAGTTGTTCATATCCAAAACAATTTTTTCAGGGAAAGAAAAATCAGGCTGAGGCTCCAAAGTCAGTTTGTGTTCAGCTTCAGAGTAGGTTGTTTTAATGCCGAAGAAATCCTTATAGATTTTTGCAATGGCAGAATCTCCCTGTGTAGATTCTTTGTAAAAGCTCTTTAGGTGAATAGTCTCTCTTCCCAGTGCACAGATCGAGTAGAAGTAAGAAGCCGAACTCCAATCGCTTTCCACTTCATAGCTTTTGGTGGAAGCTTCATGATCCGGAGTGAAAGGAGCTACTTTAATTGTATTTCCTTCAAAACTGTTTTGAATCCCGAATCTTGTAAGAATATCAAGAGTCATTTCAATATAAGATCTTGAAGTCACTTCACCCACAAGATGAATCTCCAATCCGTTTTCAAGTTTTCCTGCAATAAGAAGCAGAGAGGTAATAAACTGGCTGGAAATATTCGCCGGAACATTCACAGAAGTCTGTGTAATCTTTTTTCCTGTAATTTTTAAAGGGGGAAATCCTTCATTCTCCATATACTGGATCTCAGCACCAAGATCTTTTAAGGCACTTACCAGATTTTTGATGGGTCTTTCCTTCATTCTTCCAGAGCCGGTAAGGATCGTTGTTTTTCCATCCTGGATAGAGTAGTAGGATGTAAGAAAACGCATAGCTGTTCCTGCATGGTGAATGTCTACCACATCGGTAACTTCGGACAATGCCTTTTTTAGCAGCTGGGTATCCTGGGAATTGGATAAATTTCCGATTTTTATATTACTAAACAGACTTTCCAGAATCAATAAACGATTCGAAATACTTTTCGAACCGCTGATCTGTACTGTTTTATTTCCTATTAATGTTGATTTTTCTAGCTTCTTCATTATTTCTTCATATTTCAACCCTGATCCCAGATTTCAGATACTTCTATAGGCATCTGAAATCTGATGTCAGGAATTTTATTTTAATTTTTCATTATTCTGATGACGGTCTTTATCACGATCTGTTTTGATCTTCATTTTTCTGTCAAAAGCATCCTGTAGATTAACCCCGGTTTGATTAGCCAGACACAAGGTTACAAAAAGCACATCTGCCAGTTCCTCACCAAGATCTTTGGTTTTATCACTTTCCTTTTCACTCTGCTCACCATATCTTCTGGCAATGATTCTTGCTACCTCACCCACTTCCTCAGTCAGCATAGCCATATTGGTCAGTTCATTAAAATATCTTACACCGATGGTTTTGATCCATTCGTCAACCTGTTGTTGTAATTGAGTAATTTCCATTATTGATAAGCTCCGATAGTTGGATTAGGAGTTCTAGATACATTTACGATATCAAAAGGCAGAGTACCTGCTACTACAGGATCTCCTTTTCCTTTAGCCGGAGATGTAGTTTTTACCCTTAGATTCATTTTTGCAGCGAAATAATTCATGAACTGCGGATCTGTATTTTTGATGCTCTGCACCACATTCACATTATTGTCGAAAGTAAAACCTGCTTCGGAAGTACTGGAATATTTTAACAGACAGTTTTGAATGAAATATTCAAATTGCTGTCCCGGTGTTTGTTCAAACTGAACCGAATTTTCTCGGTCAGAATATACAATACTGTTATATAAGTTAAATTGTTGTAAAGCACCCTGTTCAGTTTGCCCGGCAGCATTTTTCCACTCATTTGTTACGAAAATTCCTTTTCTGTCAAACGATTCCATAGATTTAGAATAGTTGGCAATAGTGGCATGAGTATAGTTGTGTTTTCCACCTTTGAAGATCCCGATACATGATAAACCAGCATTATTCATTACTAAATTTTTGGCAGTTACGCTAGAGTTTACCGCATACATACCATATTCAAAGAAAGTATGAATAAATGAATTATTGATATTGGCTGTTGTCTGATTCATGTCAAGACCTCTGGTTCCGCCAAATAATCTTGCATGATTCATGTTTAGAATAGAGTTGGGTTCCATTTTGATAGAATTCCAGTTTTTAGAAATGGTATCATAATAAGGGTCATTCCTGTCACCACGAAGAATCACCTGATTGTCCAGTGTTCCGTTAATATTTAAAACTGCATTTTTAGAAATCTTCATTCCACTGTTTTTGTGAAAATAAACTTTGGTTCCCGGATCTATATCCAGTGTGACATTAGGATCTATGGTAAGATCTCCGTAGATGATTTTCGCTTTATTATTGTTCCATGTTGTAGAAGAAGTAATCACATTGGGGTTCGTGGGAGTCTGAATAAAGAATTCAGCATCCTGAACAACTGAGAATAGAGTCACATGCTGCTGCCCTGCTGGCCCGGTGAAAACCACTTTGTCTTCAGCAATAGCTTCGGGTCCTGTGGCCTGAGGAGCAATTTCTACATAGATATACAGACTGTCTTTTTTTCTTAAAGGAACATCTTTAAAATCATGTCCCGGCTTTCCATCTACATTTATTCTGTATAATGATGCCGCTCCTTTTTCAAGATTTATTCTTGGGATCAGAACATCTTTATCTTCATTATTATACACCTTTACTACATAGGTTTCTGAACGCACCTGATGATAAACTGTATCGCAAAATACAGTATCTCTTGAAAATCTCAGCTGTTGCGAAGGAGCATCAAAGGTAATATCATCCTTATTACATGATACCGCTATGAGGAGCATCCAGAAAGAAAAAGCCAGTAATAATTTGAATTTCATTGAAATTAATGTTTAGTAAGTTCCAAATTTAACGAAAATACTTTGAATTTCTTATCAAGAAAAAAATATTGAATTCAGTATTTGGAAATTAGAAAAAAAGTTGTACTTTTGCAACCTAAAATTAGCAGAGAAATATCCATTACTATTTCGAAAGCAAACTTTAATTTTTTAAAAATAGCATTATGAAAAACGGAATCCACCCAGAAAATTATAGACTTGTTGTTTTCAAAGATATGAGTAACGACGAGGTGTTTCTTTGCAAATCTACTGCAGAAACAAAAGATACTATTGAGTTCGAAGGACAAGAGTATCCACTAATCAAAATGGAAATCTCTTCAACTTCTCACCCTTTCTACACTGGTAAAGTGAAATTAGTTGACACTGCAGGTAGAGTTGATAAGTTCATGAACAAATACAAAAAATTCGCTAAGTAATTTTTGTATACTCAAAATATGAAAGCCTTTCAATTTTTTGGAAGGCTTTTTTGTGGTTAAAAAATAAATGATAAAAGTTATAAATTAAGGAAAGATGAATTCACAGTATAGTCTTCCATCTCTTAGTCTATTATCTATCCGTCTATTATCTATCAATCCATTATCTTCGATCTTCTGTCTCAACTTCTCTCATCTTTTTGTATTTTTGTTCAAGACACAACTTAGAAACCAAATGTAACTCCCGGAGTATAAAATCTCCAGTTAAAAATCAAAAAATGCAATTAGTATTTTCAGACGCACAATATTGGGAAGATTTTCTTCCGCTTACCTTTACCCGACCGGTTGCAGCCATGCGATGCGGAATTCTCACCTTCTCCGAAAGATGGCAGAGAATTCTGGAGAATACCGAAATATCTTATTTTACAGAAATGTATCTTCAGGATAAGTTTAAAACCCCGGAAGAAAAGGAAAGCCTTTTTTTAGTTCCGAACTTTATCCCTACAGAATCTGTGATTCAGCAGATTAAAGATCTTAAGCAGGGTGAAGCGTTAGTATATGAAGATGAGTTGGTAGCAGCGAAGATCAATATGAAGGGGTTTTCTCTTCATCAGATCGAAAAAATGACGGATATTAAAGAAGAGCTTATTTTCTTTAAAAAACCGAAAGATTTATTTACCTATAACCATCACGCTATCGATTTTGATTTTGATCTGCTTACCCAAGGAAGAACTTCTCAGGAATTGTCTTCCACCAACGGTTTTTTAGGAGATAAAAAAGATCTTTTCATTGAAGAAGGAGCTTCTGTTGAATTCTCAACTATCAATACCAAAACCGGAAAAATCTATATTGGTAAAAATACAGAGATCATGGAAGGCTGTCATCTTCGCGGGCCTATCGCACTTTGTGATGACTCTAAATTTAATCTTGGTGCCAAAATTTATGGAGCCACTACAGTGGGACCACATTGTAAAGTAGGAGGAGAGGTGAACAATATTATTATTTTCGGATATTCCAGTAAAGGGCATGAAGGGTTTGTTGGAAATTCTGTGATTGGCGAATGGTGTAACTTTGGAGCAGACAGCAATTCATCCAACATGAAAAATAACTATGGAAATGTAAAATTCTGGAGTTACAGAACCAAAGCTTTTGAAGACACTGGCTTACAGTTTGCCGGCTTGATCATGGGTGACCATTCCAAAACGGCGATCAATACACAGCTGAATACAGGAACTGTCATTGGAGTTGCCTCCAATATCTTCAAACCAGGTTTCCCACCTAATCTTGTGGAAAACTTTTCATGGGGCGGCTTGAAAGATGATGAAAGATTCAGATTAGATAAAGTCTATGAAGTAGCAGAAAGAGCCATGGCGAGAAGAAAAGTAGCTTTAACAGAAGAAGACAAAGCTATTTTGAAACATATTTTTGAGACGTATTAATTCTATTATAATAAAAACTTCAAATATTTTTGAAGTTTTTTTATTTTTGATGTAATAGATTGTAAAGACCAGTTGTCTTACCTATAAGAAACAAAACTCATGACCCAAGAAACTTTCAAGAATACGGTGTTTATTCTCAAAGACGAGATGTATCGTTTTGCGAAGCGATTCGTCATGAGTAGTGATGAGGCAGAAGATGTAGTGCAGGATATTATGATGAAGTTCTGGCAGAAAAGGGATGAACTGGGGCAGTTTGGGAACTTAAAATCCTATGCGCTGAAGTCTGTCCGGAATGAATGCCTGAACCGCCTGAAGCATCACGATGTGAAGATAGGCTTTGCGGATATGCAGCTTCACCGGTCGGAGCTTTACAGTATGGAAGTTGATAACCTTAAGGAACATATTGTAGGATTTATCAATCAGCTCCCCGAAAAACAGAAGCAGGTGATCCACTTGAAAGATGTAGAAGAGTACGATGTTTCCGAAATTTCTGAAATGCTGGAAATGGAGGAAAATGCAGTAAGGGTAAACCTTATGCGGGCAAGACAAAAAGTAAAAGAACAAATCTCACAACTGATGAGCTATGAAAAAAGATCAATTACAAGATAAATACGACGAAATCTTCCGGGAGATAAAGGAAGAAAAAATGGAATGGAGCTTTGATGACTTCCTTCAGCAGGCAGAAAGCACAACCTCTGAAGACCATACGACGCCTATTATTCCTTTAGATGAAAAGAAAAAGCCTTCCTTTCCCAAATGGTTCTGGATGGCCGCCAGTGTAATGTTGGTTTTTGGCATCGGTTTTTTCCTTAAAAATAATTCTGAAACAGCGGTTCAGGATAAGGAAAACATGGTGAAAAATGAAGTGCTGAAACAAAAGTCCGGATTTATTGAAGAAAACCATAATCACCAAGAACAAGTGGCAGTGAATCGCACCGATTCTATTTCAGGAACCAAAAAAGATTCCATCTTTCAGGATAATCATGTAGCTGAAAAAGATGTAATGGATGAAATCTTACCAAAAAGAGGAAGACTGAAAAAGGAAAAGAAGCCAAGATATGCTGACAATTCCTCTTTTAATAATAAAATTAAAGATTCTACAGGATATAAAAATTCTTATGTTATTGTCAACGGAAAAAGAATTGATAATGTAGAAGAAGCAATTAATGTAACAAAATACTCATTCCAGATATTTGCAAATAACGTTAGTGAAAAATTGGCACAGCCTACGGTGGTAGATGATGATTATTAATCTGAACAACAGTTGCCATCATTAACTTAAAAAAAATAAAATTGACTCATGAAAAAACTATTCATAATATTCGCTCTTGCTTTTTCCCATTTCTTTAATGTATATGGACAAAAAGATAAATTTGATCAACTCTTTGACAAATATCAGGAAGTAGAGGGAGTAACTTCCATTAAGATTGCCAAACCGATGTTCGGAATGCTGAGCAGTCTCAATATTGATGATTCCCAGCTGGATCAGATAAAACCGTTATTGTCAAAGATCAACGGACTTAAGATCCTTATCACGGAAAATCCGGAGAAAGGAAATACTGCCGAAGGACGTAAGGTTCAGAGTAACATGTCTCAGTTGAGTAAGGATATTTCTTCTTATTTAAAGAATCTGAACTATAACGAAATCATGTCCGTAAATAATGCGGGAGCAAAGGTGAAATTCCTTTCTGCAGAAGCTAAAAACGGTATTCTGGATGATCTGTTGCTAAGCATTGACGGCGGAAGTGGGGAAAGTATTTTTGTAATGCTTGACGGAAAACTGTCTATGGACGATGTAAGCAAGATTATTAATTCCAGCGAAACGAAAAAGAGCCCGATCTCTGTCACAAGAAATAGCCTCACTTCTGATAATAATTCATCTTACCTTAACGGGGAAGCCAGAAATGTAGGTGATTTTTCAGGAATTCAGGTAAGTACTGGTGTCAATGTAATCTTTAAACAGGAAAAACCAACCAGTGTAAAAGTTATTGCTGATTCAGATAAATTAGAATACATTATTACCAAAGTGGAGAATGGTGTTTTAAGAATATATATTGATAATAAAGGAGTAAGAAACCTGAGATTTAAAAATTTAAGTGTTAATGTCTCTTCTCCAAGAATGGAAAGTGTTGATGTTTCATCAGGTTCTAATCTTACTATTGTAAATTCTATTCAGGAAAAAAATATGAGAATTGATGCTTCATCAGGAGCTAATATTACCGGTGATTTCAAAATCTCAAATGCGGCAACTATTTCAGCGTCTTCAGGATCTAATGTGAGAGCAGGAATAACGGCCGGAAATATAGGAATCAAAAGTTCAAGCGGATCTAATATGAGTTTGAGCGGGAAAGCAGATTCAGGATCGATAGATATCAGCAGCGGAGCCTTATGTAAAGCAGATGATTTAAAATTCACTTACCTTGAAACGGAAGCTACTTCCGGAGGAAATCTTACTGTAAACGTATCGGATAAATTAAAGGTAAGAGCATCTTCAGGAGGATCTGTGAGATATAAAGGAAGACCGGAAATCGATGCGAATATCAGTAAAACCTCCGGAGGACTACTAAGACCAATGGATTAAAATCATGACCATGAAAACATTCAGAATTATTGTCTTCTCAATTTTAGTCATTGGCAGCCTTCAATCTTGTGTTGTTTCTGAAAAACCCAATATGGATTTCTTTTCAGATACCAGGTATGATTTCAAAGATGCCAAGTTCACAAGCTTTAATGTACCTTTATTATTGGCTAAACCATACATCAAAAAAGCTTTAAGGCAAGACGGGGAAAGTGAAGAACTCATCAGCCTTATCAAAAAGGTTTCTAAAATAAAGGTTCTTACAGTAGAAAACGGAAGCAAAGAAATGCTGAATGATTATGCGAAGTTTTTGAATAATAATCGTTACGAAGACTGGGCTACCATAAAACATAATGGCGAAAATGTTAACCTTCGTGTAAAGCAAAAAGGAGAGGCCATTAAAAATATGCTGATTACAGTGAATTCAGATAAAGAACTCGTTTTTGTGGATGTAAAAGGAGATTTTACTCCCAATGATATTTCAAAAATGATTAATGCTGTTTCAGATAAGTAATTCTTTTTCACTTCAAAAATCTTCTTATGGAAAAGCTGATCAAAGAAGTTCGTATTTTGAAAATTTATGCAGCTTCACTTACTGTAGTTTGTGTATTACTTTTTATACTGGCATTTAAAGCCAATCCTTCTGTTGAACATTTTAAAGAAATAGATGTAGAACGCATCAATATTGTTGAAAAAGACGGAACTTTAAAAATGGTTATCAGTAATAAAGAACGTCAGCATCCGGGAATGGTGAATCACAAAAATATGAAGCAAAGAGAAAGAGATGCAGGATTAATTTTCTTTAATTCATTAGGAGATGAATGTGGCGGACTTGTATATGACGCTGATGAAAAAGGATCCGGGATGGTGTATTCAGTAGATCAGAGAAATACAGATCAGGTAATGCAGTTACAATATATGGAAGAAACCGGAAAAGATAAAAAAAGAGTATACGGATTAAAACTTTGGGATCGTCCGGATGATTTTCCGCTAGAAGCAATTATTAAGTTTGAAGATTCTCTGAAAAAACTCAATGATCCTGTTGCAAGTAAAAAAGCATACGCCATGCTTAGAGAACAGGGAAAATTAACTAATGAAAGATTTTTCGCAGGCAAAGCTGCGAATGGAGATGTGGGAGTTTTTATTCGTGATACTAAAGGAAAAGTAAGATTAAAATTATACGTAGATAAAAATAATCAGACTCATATTGAAAATCTGGACGAAAATGGAAATATTGTGAAATAGACATTATTATTTAAAATATTAACTCTAGACAAGTAGTTTCGGACATACTAAATTTATTTTGTAAAGGAAACCGTTCTTAAAAAGGGCGGTTTTTCGATTTAACTTATTGATTATTAAATTTTATTTAAACTATTAAAAATGATTTTCATATGTCATCAAAATAACCTAATTTTGCAAAGAAAGTAAAGATGTCTATTCATAACAAAATTGTAGAGACAGCCATCACTTTCGATGACGTTCTTCTAGTCCCTTCTTATTCAGAAGTTTTACCTAACCAGGTTTCATTAAAATCAAGACTTACCGATAAAATTACGCTGAATGTTCCGATAGTTTCCGCTGCAATGGACACTGTTACAGAGGCAGATTTGGCGATTGCATTGGCAAGAGTTGGAGGTTTAGGTTTCATCCATAAAAATATGACGATCGCAGAACAGGCTGCACAAGTAAACAGAGTAAAACGTTCTGAAAATGGAATGATCTCTGATCCTGTAACGCTTTCAAAAGATCATACTTTAGGTGAAGCTAGAGAATTAATGGCTAAATATAAAATATCTGGCCTTCCCG
This sequence comes from Chryseobacterium sp. II3a, assembly GCF_057815135.1. NCBI lineage: Bacteria > Pseudomonadati > Bacteroidota > Flavobacteriia > Flavobacteriales > Weeksellaceae > Chryseobacterium > Chryseobacterium sp. II3a. The sequence continues at coordinate 43,066 of NZ_JBYPZJ010000004.1, forward strand.
TGGTTGATCCAAATAATGTATTAATCGGAATTATCACAAACAGAGACGTAAAATATCAGGAAAACCTTGATGTAAAGGTTGAAGAGATCATGACTAAAGATAATCTGATCACCTCTGATAAAAATACCAATCTTGAGAAAGCAAAAGAAATTCTTCTTAAAAACAGAGTTGAAAAACTTCCTATTGTAGATGCTGAAAACAAATTGGTTGGTTTAATTACCATTAAAGATATCGATAATCAGCTTGAATACCCAAATGCAAACAAAGATCAAAACGGTAGATTAATCGTTGGTGCAGGTGTTGGAGTGGGCGAAGATACATTAGAAAGAATTGAGGCTCTTGTAAAAGCAGGAGTTGATATTATTGGTATTGATTCTGCTCACGGACATTCTATTGGAGTTTTAAATAAGATCAAAGAAATCAGACAAGTATATCCGGATTTGGATATCGTTGGTGGAAATATCGTAACAGCTGAAGCGGCAAAAGATCTTATTGAAGCTGGTGCAAACGTTCTGAAAGTAGGTGTTGGTCCTGGTTCTATTTGTACAACACGAGTAGTTGCTGGAGTTGGGGTTCCTCAATTATCGGCAATCTATAACGTTTACGAATATGCTCAGACTAAAAATATTGCAGTAATTGCTGACGGAGGTATTAAACTGTCAGGAGATATCGTAAAAGCAATTGCTAGTGGAGCAGGAGCAGTGATGTTAGGATCTCTTTTGGCAGGAACTGATGAAGCTCCAGGTGAAGAAATCATTTTCCAAGGTAGAAAATTCAAAACATACCAAGGGATGGGAAGCCTTTCTGCTATGAAGCGAGGAGGAAAAGAAAGATATTTCCAAAGTGAGGCTAAAAAATTCGTTCCGGAAGGAATTGAAGGAAGAGTACCAAGTAAAGGTAAATTAGAAGAAGTAATTTTCCAGTTAGTTGGAGGATTAAGAGCAGGAATGGGATATTGTGGAGCTAAAGATGTTGAAACTCTACAGAAAGATTCCAAATTGGTAATGATTACAGGAAGCGGATTGAAAGAATCACACCCACACGATGTGATTATTACTCAGGAAGCTCCAAACTATTCTTTATAAAGAGTATTAAATAATATAAAAAAGACTGCCTTTATGATGAGGCAGTCTTTTTTATTTCACTTTTCTATACCTGAATCTGGGTTTGATAACTTTGTTTAAAAACGTCCCTCTGGAAGATGCCTTGCCAAAGTTTTCAGCAATGTGAAGTGGCACTTTAAAATAATCGTATACAGCCCCCGACTGATATATGATTCTTAATATTTCAGTTTCCGGAAAGTATATAAAATTATTAACAACACTAGAAGGCATATTTATTACTATCAAAAAATGTTCCCTAAACTGAGACAGAAAAGCTTCTGGAAACTCCAGAAGCTCTTATTTATAAAAAATATTATTCTATTTTTTTATGAATTTAAACTCATAGAATTGAAATTCTCTGGTTGTAATTTTTAATACATAGGCACCTGAAGCAAGTTCTGAAACATCAATTTTTGAATTGAATATTTCGGATTTTACAAGTCGACCGTCAATATTGTAAATCTGGATAATCTGTCCATCCTTAATCCCTGAAATTTGGATGAAATCTGAAACAGGATTAGGAAAAAATTGAATTTTGTCTTTAGAAACTTCCTGTATTCCAAGTGCGGGACCCTGTACATCACCTGTCATTATAGAATTATTAGGTGTTAAGTTACCACTACATTGGCCGGTGGTTACCGCAGTGTTTTCAATCCATGTTCCAGCATTATTGCCTGGTGGTATAGGAAGGGAATTATTCCCTGTTGAGTTGTAATAAATTAATTTGGGAGTTGTAAAAGTACCATCTCCTTCATCACCAAGGAATTCCCATCTTGTAAGTGCATTATTCCACTGAATTTTAAACTCACAGTTCCCCAATCCACCACAAGGCTGCTGATCATTAATAGGGGTTGTCATATAGATGTTTTTGTTAAAAGCATCTACTCCTGTTTTGTTGAAGGTAAAATCTTGATCTTCAAAGAGATTATGACATCCGTTAAAAGTGATTGTCTGGGCTGAAGCTGAGCCTGCGAATGCCAGACATAGTAAGTAAAGAATTTTCATAATTTTAATTTTGTGATGGGTATACTCCGTATAATGCAATAATACATTTCAGAGTAATAAACGGAGGTCTGTTTTCATGAGCCTGATTTCCGCCGGTATTGTTCAGCATTGTACTCTTCATTGTAGTATTTGCAGCTACATCCGAATATTCTTTATCCAAAACTTTTGTATTGGCGGGAAGGTTTCCTGTAGGTAGATTTTGATTACCATCAGTAGTCACTGCATTTACTATATGATTGTGAGCAGGCATTTGAGGTACTGTTAAAGTGACGCTCTCAGCACCGCCATTCTGCCCCATCGTGTAAGTGGTAGGTCCTCCGGGAGCTTGCCCATTGTGTACAAGTACCCTTCCTCTCATGTCGGGTAATGCAAAGGTTGTAATTCCGTCTCCACCATAAGTAGTTCCTAAAAGAGAAAAAAGAGCTTGATTTTGGGCAATCGACATAAGTTGCCCATTGCATTCTGCCCAATTTTTTGGTGCAAAATTAAAAGCAACAAAAGCAATTTGTCCTAGAAATGGTTCTGATGCCTGAGCTTTTAGTATAGGAGAAAATACACTGATCATAAACAGTGTTGATGCATAAAGTAAATTTTTCATGATAATCGATTTTTATTAGTATAAATTTAAAAAGAAAAACCTTTCAGATTGAACTAAAAGGTTTGAATTTATTAATGACTTTTGCTGTTTCTATAGATATTTTCTCTAGGAATTTAATAAATCGTGATAATTTGTAATATGAAGATATCCTTCTTCTTTAATGCTCACTATTAATTGATGTTGGGCAGCTATGTCGTAGATTTCCTTTGGAGACATACTTCCTTTTTCGCTAAGAGTGATGCTCATACTTTTAAGCAAATCAAGATGTAGGATCAGGTCTTCTCTTGTCTTATGTGCGAGCTCCTGTATCAGTTTTTCGATTCTTTCATCGGTGATGTGCTGCTGCATGCGGTGAGGATACGCTTCTAGATTATAAGCTGCCTGATAATCTTCTTCAAAACCATATTTTCTGATAAAATCAATGGCCAGGCTTGTTGCCTGCTCTCTGTCATGACTTCTTCCGATGCTGGCATGCTGGTCTCCAAAAATAATTTCTTCGGCAATTCCCCCTGCAAGATAGATTTTGACTCTATTCAAAAGGCTTTCCTTTGTATCGTGGATCTGATGTGGAAAAGTAAACCCGGCTGCATAGCTGCTTGCTACCTTACTTTTAAGCTGTAAAGGGGCAAAACCCGTATAGAGCATGTAAGAAACAGCATGTCCACATTCATGAACACTGATATTGGCCACGGCATCCTGTTGGTTGGCCTGCCTTATGCTGTCGATTCTTCCCAGATATGGAATTTCAATAGTTCTGTTACCAATTTTTCCAGTAATAATCTTGCTTTCCTGAAGATAGTTGATCTCAATAGTCTTATCATCATGGATAATTGCTTCGAATAGAAACTTGCTAAGATTGGTATCCAGGATATCTACTACACTGCTGAATACTGGGCGGACTCCCTGAACCGGAAAAACTCCGTTTCTGTAGATCAGTTCGTTGATCGCCTTATTTATTTTTAAAGAAACTCCAAATTTCGTTTTGGTTTTATGCTTCAGATTATTGATCTCCCGCTGGATCAGCTTATGAAAATCTTCGGTTTTTAATGAAAAATAAATCAGATGAATATTCCCGAATCTGGCAACCTGCTCAGGCCTGAATTTTCTGGCTAAAGCATTTTTAATATCAACTACTGTTATTTTTTTAGTGAATGCATGATAAATATTGGCATCCACATCTGCTTCACTGGTCTCTCGTGACATCTGAAAGGCTTCATCCAGGTTCCCACTAATGATGATAAGCATTTTGCTGTAATCCACCGGCTCATAGATTTTCTTTTCTTTCTGTTTTTTGCGGATTAGCTTAATCATATCTTCCTCTTTCATATCAATGATGCTCATGACATCATCATCCATGCTGAGGTATTTTTTTAATTCTTTGGCGTCCCATAGATTCAGGTAAGGATTTTCATCCAATTCTGTTTCTCCGTTTAGCTTTCGTCTATCGTTTTCTTTTTTTCGGAAAAGGTAAGAGAATAAATAATGTTCAAGGTCCTCCCTTTCTCTTTTGCTCAGGCGTCCATCGCTCAAAAGCTCCCAAAAATCAGTGAACTTAGTTTGAGGAACCGGTATGCCATCCGGATCAATGGTATTGAAACGTTGGATTTCGTCAAAAAGGGCAATGCTGGGTTTCTCATCACTTAATCCGTTAGTCTGCAGGATATCTGAAACACTTTTACTCCAGGATGTTTCATCCGTATTGCTTAATTCAATTTCTACAAAACGGTTTTGAAAATCAAGAAAACGAACCATCTTTCTCACCAGATCCGTTTTTCCAACTCCGGTCATTCCCCATAGATTGATCACCACGGGACGGGTAAGAATCTCAGGCATCAAATACCAGATCTGGATATATTCCATGATATCATCGATGATCTTATCTATGCCGATGAATTCTTTTTTAAGATAAGCTTTACAATCGTCCAGCTTTTTCTTTTTCTTCTGAATTTCTTCTTTATCAATAATCATAGATGAAAAATACATTATTTTTTTAGATTATCCTTGAAATCATCAATTCTGAAATCAGTCAATGCATTTCCCTTTTCAATTTTTTCCCTGGAATAGAGCTTGAAGTCATTTTCAGTTTTTTCCAGGAGATAATCATAAGGTCCCACATGGGAAATAAGTTTTACCAGAACGGGAGAGATTTCAAGACAGATAAAAAGCCCCATGATAAACGTGGCTGCCAGTCCTATAATAGCAGAATTTTTACCCAATTCATCCAATGCCTGAAGGCGGGCTGCAAAACCATTGAACTTATCTTCGAATGTTTCTGTAGATTTTCTTTCTGTTTCAAGATTGGTATATACTTTTGAAATTTCTTTATCCAGATATTCGAGTCTTGGAGCTACCTGTTTTTGATAATTTTCAAGATCCTGTCTGCGTTGTTCTTTCAATTGTTGTTTACGCTTGGCATTAGGCCCATATCCTTCTTTTCCACTGGTTAAACCAGATTCTTTTCCCAAAATTTCCTTTTCAAGTTCTACAGATGCAGAATCATATGATTGCTGATATAAAGCAGTTTTTTCTGCGATCTGTTTCTTCTCTGTTTCAAAAGGGCCGCTTTGCTGAAGAATTCTTCCCGTCATTTCACCCTGAAGCTGTTTTTTATTCCTTTGGATAATGGTGTTGAGTTGTTTGTTTACCTCTTTTTCAAAAATTTTAAGCTCTAAAGGTTTTGAAATAATAATCCCTAGAAATGTAGCAAGGATTAAACGGGGAATAGACATGAGAATCTGATTCCACCATGTTCCCGTTTTTTTGATGGAAGACACGATATATCTGTCAAGATTAAAAATCATTAGTCCCCACAGAATTCCAAATCCTATTGATGTCCAGATATCATCAAATACTGTATACATAGCATACCCCGCAGATAAAGTTGCAAACACTGCGGTGAATAGGACAATTCCTCCAATACCGGAAAATTTATTCCACTCACTTGGAGTCTTTCTTAAAATATGAATGTTCCCTCCGGAGCATATCATGAGGAACTTCTGGAACCAATTTATTTTATGATTCGTTTGATTTATAGTTTGTTGGTTTGTTTTCATCATAGAAAATTTATACAAAGGTAGTATTAAAAATCATACCAATGTAAAAGATAGTATTATGTTTTGCAAAGTAATTAAAATTTTATTTTTTTTACCTTTAATAATGGAGTAAAATCAGAATTCAAACAAAACAACTTTAATAATTGGTAAGATAAAGCAGCTCATCTTTTATCAATTTTATCTTTCTTTTATAATTTGTAATATTTTGAAACCCAGTATTAAAAGGGTTTTACACGCTGTTGTGAAAAAAAAGCAGAAATTATTTGGAAGAGTCATAAAAAATGTTAAATTTGTTACCAAGGGGAAGTCGAACAATTGTTATTATGACTCTAGAGGTATCGCAATACAGGCCGAAAATCCTGTCTTCCCCTTTTTAAAAAAACTATATCATGATAACCAGAAAAACATTCTTATCTCTAAGTTCATTAGGGATGATTTCACTATTGTTTCCTAGTTTTTTATTTTCAAAGGCCAAACCTGGTTTTTTTGAAGATGTCAATAAGCTTTTGAAATCGGCTGCAGATTTGAGAAAACAAAAGAAATGGAGTGAAGCTCAAGCTAAATACAAACAAATTATTGAGCAGTATCCTAATGAAATCAGAGCTTATGACGGGATGAGAAAAGCCCTGCTATCTGAGAAAAAGAAAGAATGGGAGGTAATCCTTATGTTTAGAGCCGCACTGGCTTTAAATCCTGATAGTTCTGATCTTCAGCGTCGTCTTTATAAAGAATATATGAATGCCTCTCTGGGGAATAAAAAAATCAAAAAACTTATTGCCTTTGACGGGCGTTTGCTTAATGAAGTTAAAAATAAATTTGAAAGTTTAACAGACATCAATGCCAGAAGTAATAACAGGGATAAGCAATATTCTAAAATCTGTAAACTGGTTGAACTCAATGCCGATTCTGTGCATCCTCATAAAAATTTGGCTTTAAAGGCGTATAATAAAAAACAATATCAAAGCTTTAAAAAAAGATTTGATGCATTATCATCAGACCAGCTAGAGATTGAGTTAAAAGAATTGTTAGCCAAACCCGATTCTCCGGATAGAAAACAACACATCCGGGAACTGTATAAAGTAAGCGTTACCACACTTAAAAAAGAGAAAAAGGGTCCTGAAGCCTTTAATAAAGCACTTACTTACTATAATACAATTGACAAAAAAGATCCGTTGTTTCTAGGATATATCAGACAATTAGGACGCTATCAAAAGCAATTTGATACCCTTATTACAGTTGAGACTCAAAATCATGCGCTAAAGAATTCATTCTGGTCTGCTATTTCTCTTTTCGATATTTATTTTTTAAAATCAAAAGAACAGAATACCTCGTTTTCTCCCACTTTAGATTCTTTATTGGTTAGTATGGCAAAAGAGGTGGATGATTTTAATATGGAACTCGAAGTAAACCTTCGAAAAATAAGATTAAATATTTATAAAAATAATCTGCCAGAAGCTAAAGCACAAATTTTAGCGCAGTGTAAAAATATGAGAGGTCTTTCCAATTCGCATATTATAGATAAAATGAATGTTGTTATAGCAGAGTTTTATCATAAAAGCGGAGATAAAGATGGTAAAAATCGTATTGTAAAAATTGCGATGCAGCCACGATCTTTTGCGGATGGCGAAGATGATTTGGTAAAATTATTGGCATTAATCAATATGAATAGGAGCTATGATAAACCTGTTCATATACAGAATCTTAACCTACAAATATCAAAGATATGAGCCATAGAGTTATACTTTTAATCAGTTTCCTTTTTGCTGTAACAATGAGTGGGCAGATCATGATTACAGAAGTATATTATAATACTCCTGCTAATGAGAGACCTAAATTCGGGCAAGGAACAGTAGATGCTAAAAGGCATCATAGGGGGGAGTTTATAGAGATTTATAATTATAGTGATAAGGATCTGAATCTTCGAAATTGGTTTATAAGAGATTATGCAAGCTATGCTTGGCTTCCGGACAAAATTATTAAATCAGGCCAGCTCATGGTGGTTGCCTATAGTCCTATGCCTAATAATATGACGGATTTTCCCAGCTATTTTAATACAACAGCAGGAAAGGAAGATCAAATCATCTATCAAAATAGGGTGATGCTAAGAAATTTAAGAGAAAAAGTAGAGTTGGGATATTCATTCAACGGTGAGGATCTGAACAGTTATATACCCGTGGAAAGCATTGATTTTAATTGGAAGCATGATGAAGAGCCTGCTCCTAATTTTATACCGAATGTTTGGAGTACACCAGATAAATTTTATACCATCAATTCTTTACAATATAATGGCACTTCTACTTATTCAGAAGGGATACCTAATCCTTTAGAGGCGGTAGTAAAACCTCCTATTAAAAGCTATGAATCCATGGTGGGCGGATACTTTACAGCCAATTATGCTCATCTAGACTGGAAGGATAATGTGGATGAAGTGTTGAATAGAATATGTCCTATTAATATAGAAAGGGTCTCACAAGATCCTAAGACATCAAGTACAGGATCCAGTAATTGTTTCATATATGATACGGCCGGAAACTTTATCGTTACAAAAGATTGCAGTACATCCGGAATTAAAGATGCTTTACGATCCGGGAATGAGGAGTATACTGCAGATGAGCTTGATGCTATTAAAAAAAGCATCGTGATCGCTCCTAATCCTACCAAGGCTTCTGATTCTTATAATGTGACAATTACATGGTCGGGAGCGGCTTTAAATACGATTAATAATATTCAGGTGTTTAATTCTTCAGCCAATACAGTGTATGGATTTGCGCCTGCTGAAGGAGTGAGTACTACAAGTTTTAATCTCCAGAACCAATTACCGGGAGTATTTGTAGTGAATTTCGTGTTACATACAGGACAAATTATTTCTAAGAACGTTTTAAGATGGTAAAAATGAGAAAGCAAAATCTACTTCATATATTATTGTTTTTATTCTTCGCTTCAGGTTTTCAATCTCAGGAAGTTATCCAGGTTCCTCTGGAGTATAATACTTCAGGGTATGCGGAGAAACAGGCAAGTTCGCCCCAATCAGCAGATGCACAGAAAGGTATTGATGATAGACTGACCCCTACCATCAGTGCTGAAATGTCTGTGGGAGAGTCGGGTGCATTAACTTATACTCTGCCTATAGAAATTCATAAAGGAATCAATGACTTTCAACCTAATATTGCTCTTTCGTATAATAGCCAGGGCGGAAACGGAATGGCCGGATGGGGCTGGAATATTATGGGACTTTCCTCTATTTCGATAGGTGGACAGAATAAAGAGATTGATGGTATTACGAGAGGAGCTCAATATGATGCTACAGATCCTTATTATCTGGACGGAGTTCGATTGATAAAACTGGATGATAATAATTTTGTTACAGAGAAGTTTTCTAAAATTAAGATTACGAAACAGTCTACCGGAGAATTTCAATTTATTATTCAGTATACAGATGGGAAAGTGGCCAAGTATAAAGAACTTACTCCAGGGCAATTCTACATATCAGTATTTCAGGATGCTTTTAATAATACAATTAATTATACTTATCAGGTAGACAATTATGTTGCAAGGATTACCAAGATTTCATACGGAGGAACAGGGGATCCGTTTAGTATTAATTTTGAATATAAATTACGAAAAGCCCAGACTGAGGCATATAGAAATGGTATAAAATATATTAATAAATATGTGGTTTCAAATATATACAGCCATTCTACTTATGATGGTATCTTTAGAAAATATATATTAGATCACGATTTTATCAATAGTAATACCAATGAAAGAATAAGACGTATTGATGTAGAGAATAAGGACGGATCAAGACTTAAACCTTTGGCTTTTGATTATAACTTAGGCGTAACAACAGGATACGTAAATAAATATGTAAAGGGTATTAGTAAGTTTCCGAAAGAAACAAAAGAATTGGGAGACATTGTTGCAGGAGACTTTTATGGGACGGGGGAATTAGTGACTTTCTATATTGCAAAAGGAACGGACGGCTCTTTTTCACTAATTAGTTCAAAAGGCAGTAAAATAGATTGGATTCCGGTTGAGCCAGGTTCAAAGCTAATAGTGGGAAAAGCCCTTAGTAATGATAATAAAATTACGGATAGAGATCAATTGATTATCGCTAATACTGGGCTTTTTGCTACTTTACGAGTCATTGATCTTCTGACAAAGGAAGTGAGAACCATGAGTACGGGATTCCAGTCCAATGGGACATGGACTTGGGATATCATGACCGGCCAAATGTCTCTTAATCTTTCTGCCAATTGTGATAATTATGTTTCAGGAGATTTTAATAATGATGGTCTGTTAGATTTAATACATTTCATTCCCGGTGATGCATGGTCACCTCTTCAAATTAATGCTTTTGAAGTAGGAAAAACGTTAGGATCTTCAACAGAAACTATTCCATTTTCAATACCCAATTTAACCAATCCCGGAGGGTCTTTATATTTAAATTTTGATAGGGTCTATCAAATCGAGATGGATGGTGATGGAATTCCGGAACTCATGTTTATTGATGGCGAGAAATACTCTGTTTATAAAATTGATTTTCCTAATAAAAGATTAGTTCCAATGGATAATCTTCAGGGAGTTGTTTTACCGGATTTTGTTAATAACATTTACACAAAGCGTTTTACTCCCCTTATTTTCGGAGACTTCAATGGTGATGGATTAACAGATTTCATGACTCCAAAGAAAATTTATTTTATTGATAAAGATAATTCTGCAGGAGACGTAGCTAAAAGAATGGAAACCGAACCGCAAATGTGGTGGCAGTACATCAGTACTGGAAAAAGTTTTATATCAAGCACAAAAGATTATACAGCACAGAAGCTGTCTTATATCACACCTTCACAAAGGAGTTATTTCAGAGCAGGAGGTTCTTTTTGGAAACAGCTTTGGTCTGGTCCCGATGTAGAGTATGATTATACTGAATATGGTGCAACAACCATTATTCCAATGGACTTCAATAATGATGGGAAAACAGATCTTATTTCATTCAGCAAATTCGGAAAAGTAAAATATAGTGATACACAAAAGCTGGGATTGGCAGAAGTGCAAAACCTGGATGTGAAATACTTTGATCCTATTGGAGGAACATTTCCATGGTTCTTGAAAGATGCACTGTATACCAATAAGGTTTTCTTCCATGAAAATAATAATACAGGCTTCAGCACTTTAAATACCGTATTGCCTCTAAATGCGGATTTAATTTCTCCATTTTCTATTCCTTTACAGTATACGACCTTTAATTTCCTTAATACCTACAGGTCAAAACTAGCTATTTCAGATCCATTTACAGGAAAGGAGATTTCTTTTACTATTGATAATGATAAGTTTACAGAACAACTTATTAAAAAGGTTTCTAACGGTTCAGGAGTTGATCAGCTGGTAGATTATAAACCAATGATGATTGATACGAATAATAATCTTGAAAAATGTTATATCAATAATATCAGTACCGGAGACTTCAGATATCCTTATTATGTTCATAAGAATAATGGCTCTACTTATCTCGTCAATAAAATAAATACCTTGTTTGATGGGAAAATTCTTACCAAGGAATACAGATATGAAAATGCAATACAGCATCTATGGGGTAAAGGATTTTTAGGTTTTCAGAAAACTTATGTGAGTGATGCTTATGAATCTCAGCTTAAAGATGGGAAATATATAAACAAAGCACCTATGAAGGCGCTTTTCTGGACAAATACAACCAGAGACCCCTTAATGGATAATGCTATTATCAGAAGTACTTATGGAGGAATAAACAAATTTATTACAGATAACAATATCTTCAACTTTAGGTTTGATAAAGGAAATCATCAGTATATGATTTTGGCTACGGATGAAATCAATAAAGACAACCTGAGAAATATTAAAATTACCAAAAGGTATGAATATGACGAGACTGATAATCTGAAACTAAAAAAAGCAACCACTGATTATAACGGAATAGGCTCATCTGTATCTAGTTATTCTTATAAACCTGAATTTTCTAATGGAGGACATTATTTTTATGGTAAAATAACTTCTGTGGAAAATACAACCAGCAAAGGAAGTTTGGTATTTACCACTAAGGATGAATCAGATTATGATGTTAATGGAAATGTTTCTCAGATCAGAAAATATGGAAATAGTGCAGTATCAGCACCCATTGTAACAACCCTTATTTATGATTCTTTTGGAAATACTAAATCAAAAACGGTATCAACAACAGGACTTGCCTCTCAAACTGAGAGCTATGATTATGATAGTACTAATCGTTATATCGTAAAGACAACCTCTCCTGACGGATTATTTTCAACGGCCATAGTTAATACATTAGGACGCACAAGCTCTGAAACTTCTTCACTAGGATTAAATACTTCATATAATTATGACGAATGGGGAAACATTATAGAGGTTATAGATTTTCTGGGTAAAAAGACCACTATTTCCAAATCAGTTGCAGATGCATCTACAGGAGGTGTTTACAATTTACATAAAAAAAGAGAGGGTGGAATTGAATCTATTGTAACTTTTGATCGATTTGATCGAGAAGTTCAAACTAAAAGCCAGGCCGTAAATGGAAAATGGTTCGTTTCTAAAATAGAGTATGATATTTTCGGCAGAAAAATAAAAACATCAGAACCATTTTTTGATGGAGAAACCGTAAAATGGAACACAATTGAATATGATGAACTAAATCGACCTGTAAAGAATATCGTTTTTACAGGAAAAGTGATTACAACTTGTTATGAAGGTCTGAAAGTAACAGTAGATGATGGTCGTAAAAAAACGGCCAAAACATTGGATGCAATGGGACATGTTATCAAACAACAGGATCATGGCGGTGTTATTAACTTTTCTTATTATCCTAATGGAGCTTTAAGAGACACAAGTTATGAAGGAATAAAAACCTCCATAGAAATTGATGGTTGGGGAAATAAAATAAAATTAACAGATCCTACTGCTGGAATATTTACCTATGAATATGATAATTTCAGCAGGATTATTAAAGAAACAAATCCTAAAGGATATACTTTGTATACATATGATGATTTAGGCAGACCGCAGACTGAAAAAACATATGGAAAAACTACTGCTGAAAATACAAATATTGAAAAAACATACATATATGATGGACAAACCAAACTGCCAAAGACTATAACAGGAACTAGTAACGGAAAATCTTTTGTATATACTACTTATTATGACCAATATTACCGAATAATAGGGAAAAAAGAAGAAACGCCCAACTTTATATACTCCTCATCTACCACATTTGATGATTTTGGACGAGCTGATATTCTGAATATTTCAACACAAATCTCAGGATATACTTCAAATTCTTCAATCAAAAATGTGTATGATAGTAATGGAATTCTTATTCAAAAGAATGATAATGTTGCAGGAAATATGATTTGGCACCTTTCCAGTATTAATAGTAAGGGGCAGATTACACAAATGGAGTATGGGAATGGGTATACAATAACCAATCAATATAATACTACAGATCAATCATTAACCAATATAAAACATCAAAATAGTAATAATGGAAATATAGTTCTTGATGTTGATTATAGTTATGATGTTAATAAAGGAATCTTAAACAGTAGACAAAATAACACTTTTGGGAGAAGAGAAGACTTTACCTATGATACTCTCAATCGTTTACTCTCCGAGAGTTTGAATGGTGCTTTAACGAATGAATATACTTACGATAATAGAGGCAGATTAACTTCAAATACAGAACTGGGAACCTATAAATATAATTCAAATGATTATAAAATAAACGGGATTGATTTTAATGTAAATGGAGAAAGCGTTATTAAGCAGCGAGGATTTTCCAATATTGCTTATAATGCATTTAAAAGCCCTAATAAGATTACTTTAGGGAAAGAGGATATAAATTTCGAATATAATATTCTCAGAACAAGATATGCAATGCAATCAAGAAAAAACAACAATGTCAAATATTATTCTTCTGATTTTTCGATAGAAATTAAAAGTGGAATTGGACAGGCCAACGGAGTGCTTGTTAAAAATATTGAAATTGTTACCTATCTTACCGGAGATCCTTATTCCGGTGAATATATTAAGAAAGAAATCTTAAATGATGGTGTTCTAGCAGAGAGTAATAATTATTATCTCCACCGGGATAATCTGGGAAGTATTTTGGGAATTACAAAAGCCGATGGATCAGTAGTTGAAAAACGGTTTTTCGATGCGTGGGGTAATTTAAAAGCTTTAACGAATTCTGCGGGGCAAACAACAACAAACACCAAAGAATTAGCAAATGCAAAATTATTCTTAGACAGAGGTTACACAGGGCATGAACATCTATGGACAGTAGGTCTGGTTAATATGAATGCACGTCTTTATGATCCTATTTTAAGGAAGTTTTTAAGTCCTGATAATCTGGTGCCGGATGTATTTAATACTCAAAGTTATGACCTCTATGGATATGTAAATAATAACCCTCTACTGTATATTGATCTTGACGGAAATGATCCTGTTTCCATAGGTATTGGTCTTACTCTAGTAATTGCTGCAGCTATAGGAATTACAACTCATATTATTATCAATGCAATTAACGGAATTCCAGTCTGGTATGGATTAGGCAAAGCCGCTGTAATAAGTACCGTTATGGGAGCTGTAAGCTTTGGAATTGGATCGGCGGCATCAAGTGCCGCAGTTGGATTCATAGGAAGGGCAGCGCTCCAAGCCGGTATGCATGCAATGGCAGGAGGAATTATGTCTACCCTTGAAACCGGTAACTTTGGTTCAGGTTTTCTTTCAGGAGCTGTTTCTTCCATCATCTCAAGTGGAATAGAATTTTTAGGAAGAGCCGGAGGAGCAATAAGTACTGCCGGAAAATATAGTAACTTTGGAAGTAGAAATCCAGATTTGTTAAAAGCTATTATGTTAGTTTCAGGTGGATTAAGTGGAGGAATGTCTTCTGTAATTGCTGGAGGAAATTTTTGGATGGGAATGAGACAGGGATTAATAACTAGTGGATTGAACCATTTAGGACACATGGCATTTGAAAAAGCTGGTGAAGATATATCTGCAACGAAAGAAGATAAAGATCGTTATAAGGAAACAAAAACAGCTTATTATAAAATGCTAAAAGAAGGAAAATATGAAGGCGCATTAAACCTTCTGACAAGTACATTTAAATTTAATGAAGGATTAGTAGAATATTTTTGTGGATACGATATAAGAAAAGACGATCAAACATTTTTTGTAACTCATTCAGAAGCTAAAGATGGCGCATGGATCGAAATCCATACTGGGTTCTTGAAAGAGTTTGGAACTGCTACAAGAGCATTGTTTCATGAATGGCACCACATAAAGCAAAACTATATCCTAATTAAATTTGATAAGAGCTATGAATATCATTCTTTTAGGGAATTTGATGCTTATATTCAAACGGTTACTAACCCATTCCTGCCGCCTGCGGAAAGTTCAGCAATGCAGCAATGGACTAAAAGTATAAGTGAATACTGGAATGGCACTAATGGAAGAGAAGCTGTTCCCGCACATGTTAAAAGCAAGTATTTGATGAATTTATCTTTTCAATTTTTACTACGCTAATGAAACCAATTATTTTTTCAATTTTTATGTTCTTGTTTATTACCTGTTTAGGACAGGAAAAACAAACGGAATACACCTATAAGATTCATATTGATAACATTAATATGGGAGAAGTAATGCTTGAAATCAGAAACCCTAATAAAAAATCACTTAGGATTTCTGACAATATTGATAATAATGCTTTAATAGTTACAGCATTCCAGAAAAGTGATACTGAAGTCGAAGGGTATGAAGATATCGATTATCCTAAAAAACATTTTGATTGCTTTGTAGAGCCGTGTTTTCCATACACGTTTTTACTTAAAAAGAATAGGGCAAAGCAATATAAGTTCAATATTTTTAGCCCTTCTCCTTTAGAAAAAAATAAATGGTATCGTTTTAAAGTCTCTTTAGAAACAAGAATCTGTAAAAACTGTCATTTTATAAGCAGTGATTGGATTTACTTTAAAAAACAATAAAATTGTTTTCAGACAAGCTAGAGGTAAGAGTTGTTTAACGGTAAAATGTAACAAAATTTTAATTAAGTTTAGGGAGTAAGTATTACTTCAGCCTATCCGGATTCTGCTTCAAAAAACTATCCCATCCAGAATAAGATTTGGTATCTGTAATCGTTCGGGAATTAAAATGATGACATACAGCAACAGCAAGACCATCAGAAGCATCTAAATATTTTGTTGGGAATTCCTTTAGCTTAAAAAGATTCTGAAGCATTCCCGCTACCTGCTCTTTGCTGGCATTCCCATTTCCGGTAATGGCCATTTTAATTTTTTTAGGAGAATATTCAGTGATGGGAATATTTCTATATAAGCTGGCTGCCATAGCAACCCCTTGAGCTCTTCCCAACTTAAGCATACTCTGTACGTTTTTTCCAAAGAACGGGGCTTCAAGTGCTACTTCGTCAGGATGATATTCGTCAATTAATGCTAATGTCTTTTCAAAAATATATTTTAGCTTGGTCTCATGGTTGGGATATTTTTTTAGAATCAATTCATGAAGGGCAATCATCTCCATTTTACCTTTTTTAACGGAAATAAGACCAAATCCCATCACGGTTGTTCCGGGATCAATACCTAAAATTATCTTCTCTGCAATCATTAGGGTCAAAGATAGGGCTTTCTCACGTTTTAAAGACTGGAAAAATATATTTTAAATATTCGATTATATTTAAAATTTTCATTTTTACATTGATTGTTTTGGTGATTTTTCTATGTTTTTTTATTTTTTTTCTGTTTTTGATTAAAATTAATTGAGGAGTTTATTAATTTTAAATAAAAATTGATTATGAAAAAATTATTCAATGGTCTAATCATTCTCACGCTTTTATTATGTAGTTTTCAAAAAGAAAGTGAGACAGAGTTATCCACTAATTCGTCTGTCACAACAGAAAATGACAGAATTATTTATCTGTTTTTTAAGGCAGATAAAGATCAATCAGGGATTGACAAAATCGTCCTCCAAAACAGCAGAATTTCAAATGGAAGATTAAAATACAGTGTTTCTTTTAAAAGAAATGAAGCTCAAAAAGGGGATTATATCATTACACTTGCAGAGTCGGGAGGAAGAGAAATAGCACAACAGCTTATAAAAAATCCGCTTAACCCTACATTAGAAGTTTACGAAAAAGAAGGAATTACAAGACAAAAAGCATCTCTTCAGAACGCAGAGTTCAGTGCAAGGTTTTCTTATTCTGAAAATATCCAACTTGTAAAAATTGAGAAAGTAACAGAATCAGGAGTTCAACTATTATTCACTCAAAAACTATCATTATGAAAAAAGTTTTATTCTCCCTTTTGATCAGCAGCAGTTGTTTTGCTCAGGTATTTGAAACCGTTCCTCTTTTACAAAACGGTGATAATAGTAAACGTGTGGTGATTGCTGTACTAGGAGATGGATTTACCACTGCTGAACAAGCTGCATTTACGACAGCAGCTACTACTACTATAAATTATCTTTTTACAAAAAGCCCCTATAATCAGTATAAAAATTACTTCAATGCCTATGCTGTTAAAGTTGTCTCCACAGAATCTGGAGTGAAACACCCGGGAACTGCTACAGATGTTATTGAGCCGGTAATTCCTGTGTCTAACCCCAACAACTATCTTGGCTCTTCATTTGATTTCGGGGTTCACAGATGTATCTACAGCAATACCACTAATAAAGTAGGACAGGTACTGGCTGCTAGTATTCCTGATTATGATATTACATACATATTAGGCAACTCCACAGAATACGGAGGATGTGGTGGCACTTATGCTTTTGCTTCTTTAGCGGCTGCATCCAATGAGATTGTAGTTCATGAATTAGGACACTCATTTGGGGAGTTAGCCGATGAATATTGGTTTGCAGGTTCACTTGAATCACCCAATAAGACCCAGAATTCTAATCCTGCTACAATAAAATGGAAAAACTGGATCGGGATAAATGGAATAGGAATCAATCCGTACACAGAGAGCCCAACATGGTTTAGACCTCATCAGAATTGCGAGATGAGATTTCTTGACAGAGAATTTTGTTCCGTGTGTAAAGAAACGATCATTGAAAAAATTCATTCATTAGTTTCTCCTGTGGATTCTTTTACACCAGCCAATACCTCTTCAGTAAATGCTTCAGCGGATGTTACCTTTACAGTGGATGAAATACTTCCTGTTCCTAATACTCTAGTCAATTCTTGGAAGCTGAACGGAACCACACTTACAGCCACGGGAAATACACTTACTCTGAGCCCTTCACAACTTAATGCGGGAAGTAATACATTACTCTTTTCTGTTGTAGATGACAATCCTCTTTTGAAAGTGGATAATCATAGCAGTATACATATTACGAATGTTTCTTGGACATTAATAAAATCTACCCTTGGACTTTCTGAAGTGAATGCGGAAGAAAGAAGATTCAGCATCTATCCGAACCCTACAACAGGTGAATTTTATATAAAAGGAAAAAAAGACTTCTCGAAAAATATGAATGTTGAAATATATGATGCTTCAGGAAAACGTATTCCTAATAAGTTTGAGCTAAGCGAACCCGCATCAATCAAAATTGATATTAAAAACTTTCCGACCGGAACTTATCTGATGAATATCATTGAAAATAAAAACATTATTATTTCCCAAAAGATTATAAAAGAATAAATTTAAGCTAGCAGAGATCGACTAACTAGTTGATCTCTGCTAGCTTTTTCTCTGCAATAGGAACCCAATTCCCATCATGGCGTAACAATAGAATTTTATTAACTAAAAATTTAGTTTTGTATTCTTGGTGCTCATATTTTTCCCAGGCTTTAAGATAATTTTCCCAGCTAAGATCCCTGTATCCTACAGTCATATGTGGGGTAAAAGAATATTTTGTAAAGTTAAACTGCTGTTTTACCCTATCGTGAAGATCTGTTAAAGAGAGATTGTCTTCAGGATGCACAAAAATCACCGGATTTTTGGGATTGGCAAAACTGCCGAAGCCATTCAATTCAATTTCAAAGGGTGAAAGGCTGGTGTTAATTTTTTGAAATGCAATGTGAATATCTTCTTCCAATTCCAGCTCTCTGGAGAAAGGAGGGAAAAGAGTAATATGGGCCTCATTTTTTAAGGCTTTGGAATTACCATAAGAAACTGCCATATCTCTTTTGAAAACCTTTATTTCTTCAATAATATCCTCAGGCGGATAGATGGCTATGAAGTACATTTTTTTCATAAAGCAAATTAAAAAAATTAAAATAAATCCTAATGCATAAGAAAATTATGCATAAATTTGCAATGTATTGTATGGCCACATGAAAAAAAATAGTCTTTATAAGGGAACTTTACAGAACATTATTTTGAAACTGCTTTCAAAAGAGGTTAAAATGTATGGTTATCAAATTACCCAAAGAGCAAAAGAGCTTACCCAGGGTGAACTTGAAATGACAGAAGGAGCACTTTATCCGCTACTGCATAAGCTGGAGGGTGATGGAATGATTACTTCGGAAATTCAGAAAATAAACGGAAGAGATCGTAAATATTATCTGCTTACCGAAAAAGGAAAGAAACAGCAGGCAGAGCAGGAGAATGAAATGAAAAGCTATCTGGTAAATCTTCAATCTATTTTCAGCATATGATAAATAGAGTTGGGGAAAGTAAAAATAAAGACTTTCTTATATCTCACGATCCTTCAGTGAAAATTTACTCAAAAAAAAATTAAAAACTAATAACCATTTTATATGATTACTCTTACACAGGAAAAACAAATACACCAGTATCTTTTGTCAAAGAATCTGAATCAGAAATTATTTATTGAGATTAAAGATCATTTTGTTCAACAAATTTCAGGCCTCATGGAAGAACAACAATTTAACTTTGATGAAGCTTTTCAGATTACGAGACAGAGTTGGAAACATGAGTTGGATCTTGTAAAAGCAGATATATTCTCATTTAGGAAGATTACAAAACTCGAAAAAGAAATGCTTCAAAAAAGATTCAAAAATATAATGTTATATGCTCTTGTTTTTGCGTTGATTCTTTTTAATTTCATATTTACGGTGAGTGTGCCGAATGTATTTATGTATTCTGAAATTACATTAATAAGTGCTATGATTTTACTTTTAGCCTATAATGCAATCTTCAGAAAAATGAGACTGTATCATTATGTACAACTGAGCTTTCATCCTTTGATTTTAAAGAATGCTCTAGTTGGTATTGTGCTTTTCACTTCCGCCTATTTTCTTTATGATGATCTGATAGTTATTGGAAGTGGAATGATAAAGATTTTCTTTTTATATGCTATGGCAGTAAAAATTCAACTCCTGTATGATAAGGCAAGAAAAATTAATGTCCTGATCTAAGCTGGGTAAGAGTATTTTCAAGATGATCTGTGATCTTCTTCACTTCAATATGTGGTTTAAAGACCAGGCCTTTCCCTTTTTCTTCATCTGCAATATTAGAAAGGATAATCACGGAAGTCTTCGTGTCAGGGTAGTAGATATTCAAGGAAGGGGAGCCTTTTACATATCCACTGTGAAAATAAGAATTCGGCTTGCCTATGTTGAGCATGATTCCATAGGCATAGCCCATTTTTCCAAAGATAGCATGTCTTCTTTCCGCACTTTTTGCCATGAAGAATTTAAGTGCTTCAGGTTTTAGAATTTTTCCACTATACAATGCATTATTCCATGTATGAAGATCCTGAATAGTAGAAAGAATTCCTCCGGCAGGTGTTCCGATTTCTTTACCACCTAGTCTTTTAGGCATGTTGGGAACTTCCTGAGACTTATTTGTATTTCCAAGGTAGGCTGACGCAAAATTAGAGCCTTTAAAAATATCTCCGGTTGAAGATTGGGTCATTCCTGCTTTTTTAAACAATTCCAACGCATTGTCATCGTATGATTTTCCAGATACTGTTTCTACGATTTTTCCAAGTGCATTAAATCCATCATTGGAATAGTAGAAATCTGTTCCGTTTTTAAACATCAGTTTCCCACCCATCAAATTCAATCCTGAAGTGTGGTTCAAAAGCTGATGAATCGTAATATTTTCATATTCTTTGATCTGGAATTCCTTTAAATACTTAGAAACTTTATCCGTCACATTTAATTTTCCATGTTCCATCTGAAGTAAAATCATAACGGCAGTGAACTGCTTGCTTACAGATCCGATGGCAAAGATGGTATTGCTGTCTATTGTAGCTTTTCTCTTAAAATCAGAATATCCGTTTTCTTTTCTGTAAAGAGGAAGGGAATCCTTGAAAACCGCAATACTTCCATTGAAATGATACTTTTTGAATACAGAATCAATCTGTTGTTCCAAAAGTGTTTTCTGAAAAGCAGTGATGGTAGAATCAATAATGGCTTTTTTATCAACGGGTGGTGGTGGAGTTTCTGTTTTACATGATAATAAAAAACAAAAGGGAAGAAGGAACAATAAATTTTTGATCACGGGTGTTTATTTTTTGAAATTAAAATTGATATTCTTAAAGATACTGAAATTTTTAAGAGCGTTGTAGGATGCAAAATGCGTGCTAAGAAAGGATATTTAACGTAATTAATCTACATTTAATGGTTCTTTGAAGACTATTCAATACATTTGAATAGATTATATACAATCCTTAAATCATGAAAGAGCATTTGAAAAATGATTCAGTGAACATAAGCCATCTATTGGACATTATAAAAAAGCAAAGTGCTGAATATCTGAACAGCCTTGCAGACAGACCTACATCTATTAATAGTCCTTTTGTATCAGAATCGGTAGGCCTTCCAGAATATGGCTACGGAACGGAAGAAGTCATAAAACTATTCAATAAAAGATTTGAACCTATTATGGTAGGGTCGGCTGGGCCGAGATATCTTGGATTTGTTACCGGAGGCGCTACTCCAGCTTCTGTGGCTGGTGATTGGCTTACTACCATTTATGACCAAAATACCCAATCCACAAAAGGGCAGGGAGATATTTCAGCAAATGTAGAAATGGAAACAATAAAGCTTATCCTGGAGCTACTGGAACTCCCTGATAGCTTTTTAGGTGGCTTTGTAACAGGAGCAACAATGTCTAATTTTACCTGTCTGGCAGTTGCCCGTCAATGGCTGGGAAAAGAAAAAGGAAGAGATTTTGCTAAAGAAGGAATTTCTGAAACCCTCAAAGTGCTTACGGCAACTCCCCACTCTTCATCTATAAAGTCTTTGTCTCTTTTAGGGATGGGCAGCAATAACATTATCAAAATTAAAACAGATGGGGATGATCGTGAAGCCATTTCTATTAAGGATCTGGAAGAACAAATTGTAGACCTAAATGGTGAACCGTTTATATTGATTTCCAGCGGAGGAACAGTAAATACTGTGGATTTTGATGATTTTATGCAAATAAAAAAATTAAAGGAAAAGTATAATTTCTGGTGGCATATTGATGCCGCATTTGGAGGTTTTGCAGCTTGTTCTGAACATTATAAACATCTTGTTGAAGGTTGGGAATATGCAGACAGTATTACCATAGATTGTCATAAATGGTTGAATGTGCCTTACGAAAGTGCTTTATTTATGGTAAAAGAACAATATAATATTTTGCAGGCAGAAACTTTTCAGAATTCAAATGCTCCCTATTTAGTTGATCCGTTGGCTGATTTCAATTATTTAAATTTTCTTCCTGAGAACTCAAGACGATTAAAGGCTCTTCCTGCCTGGTTTTCTATAATGGCCTATGGTAAACAAGGATATCGGGATATTGTAGAAAATAGTGTTTCACTGGCCAGAAATTTTGGAAGACTGGTTGAAAATAGTAATGATTTTAAACTTTTAGCTCCAGTACGCCTCAATACGGTTTGTTTTACCCTTAAAGATGATGAAAAACAGGATGAGGTAGGAAGATTTCTTGAAATGCTTAATCATACAGGAAAAGTTTTTATGACTCCCACTTTTTATAATCAGCATAAAGGCATCCGTGCAGCTTTTGTGAATTGGAAAACCACAGAAACAGATGTTCAGCTGATCTTTGATACCATGAACACTGTTATTACACAATTAAAATAGAAGTATATTTCGAAGGATGTATAATTAGCTTCATTTTGCATCATATTCTATGTTGCTATGTGGTAAAAAACAAGGTAATTTTTGTCAACAACATAGCAACATAGACTTATGAGTTCATATCAATTGTTTTATTCAAATATTCATTGCTCAAAAATATCATTTGTAGGTTATTTTGGAATCAGATCACAGAACCAGAAAACATAGTTTTCATCCTCATCCTCCGGATTAGTTTTCGGTTTAGGATACGTCTTTTTCACTGTTTCTCCAATTTCAAACTGAACCGGACTTTTAAAAATAGGTCCATCAAAAGTAAACGTATGGAATTCCCCATTTTCTCCACAAGGATCTACATTTTCAGGAAGATCATCAAGGAACTGCTGGTCAATAATTCTTCCCGCAAAGCTTTTATCAAGATAAGTACCATTTACACAGGTTACGATTGTTTTAAATCCCAATTTTAAAAATTCCCGGATGAGGTCTGAGGTATTTTGTTTCCAAAGAGGAAAGACAGCCTGTATTCCGATGGTATTTAATTGTTTTTCTCTGTATTGGCGAAGATCTTCGAGAAAAATATCTCCGAAAATGGAATAGGTAACACCTTGAGCTTGTATTTCAGCCATTGTGGTATTCATTATTTCCTGATATTCTTCCATGGAAGGTTCTTTTGGGAGTTCCATTTTAATAAGGGGAATACCCAGAAGAGAAGCTTGCTGCTCCAACAGAAGAACATGAACACCATGCATGGAAATCCTTTGAAACTCTTTATTAATGCTTGTTAATAGGGTACAGACTTCATACTGATCTTCCTGTAAAATTTTGTGAAGAGCCAATGCAGAATCTTTTCCGCTGCTCCAGTTAAATAAGGCTTTAGGCTTCATTACTCCAAATTTCTATTTCTCCTGCAATTTTATGACAAAATTTGTAACATTTTGGTGATTTATTGAGTCTAATTGTTATAATAGACTTGAAAATACTCAAAATTAAACAGATTTAAAACAAAACACATGAAAAATCTATTGGTTGGGACGGCTGTCCTATTTTTCACGGGAATCGCGACCCCACTATTTTCACAGAAAGCGGAAGCTCCAAAATTTGTAAACAATACAGAGGGAGTAAAAGAATATACCCTGGGTAACGGGATGAAAGTTCTTTTGATTCCGGATCCTTCCCAAAGTAATATGGTGGTAAACATTATTTACAATGTAGGTTCTAAGCACGAAGGCTATGGAGAAAAGGGAATGGCTCATTTACTGGAGCATATGTTATTTAAGAGCACTAAGAAATTAGGGGATATTAAAAAACAATTATCAGATAAAGGAGGCGATGCCAATGGGACAACCTGGTATGACAGAACAAATTATTACGAAATTTTTCCTTCCAGTGATGAGAACCTGAAATGGGCCTTAGAAATGGAAGCTGACAGAATGGTGAATGCAACGATTCTTCAATCTGATTTGGATAAAGAGTTCTCTGTAGTAAGAAACGAATTTGAGATCGGTGAAAATAATCCTGGTTCCGTTTTAATGGAGCGTATTGTATCCACTGCTTATTTGTGGCACAACTATGGAAACAGTACCATTGGAAGCAAAGAAGATATTGAAAGAGTAAAAGCACCAACGCTTAGAAAATTCTATGAAAAACATTATCAGCCAGACAATGCTACTCTTGTTGTAGCAGGTAAATTTGATGAAAAACAGGCTTTAAATTATATTTCTCAATACTTCTCGGTGATTCCAAGACCTTCAAGAGTTTTAGATCAGACCTATACTGTTGAGCCGGCTCAGGATGGAGAACGTTTTGTAGAGTTGAAGCGTTCAGGCGACAGTAAAATCGTTGGGGCATTGTATCATACAGCGCCTTATGCAGATAAAGATTATGCTGCACTAGATGCGTTATCGGAGATTTTAACCGCAGATCCTTCAGGATACTTATATAAAGCCATGATTGATTCGCATAAAGCAGCTTCTGTTTATTCTTACCAGCCAACGGTAAGAGATGCGGCATTTATGTATTTCGGTTTGGAAGTTCCTGCAGATAAAGATGTGAAAGCTGTAGAGGGCGAGTTCAGAGCAGAGCTGGATAAAGTTTCAACCATTAAATATACGGAGCAGGATGTTGCAAGAGCAAAAGCTAAAATTTTAAAGCAAATTGAGAACACAAAAAATAACACAATCAATTTTGCGATTGGGCTTACTGAGATTGTAGGTGCCGGAAGTTATAAATTAGGAATGTTATATCGTGATAACGTTGAAAAACTGACTTTAGCCGATATCCAAAGAGTTGCTGATAAATATTTTAAAACCAATAACCGAACAGTAGGAGTATTTGTACCTGCTAAAGATGAGATACGAGTTAAAAATATAGAATATTCTGATGACCAGATTGCTGCTCTAACGAAAGATTACAAAGGAAAAGCTTTAGAAAAAGAAGTCGCTCCTTTTGAAGCGAGCATTAAAAACCTAAAAGCCAATCTTTCTGAAGGAAAATTAAGCAACGGAATGAAGTATGGAGTTATTAAGAAAGAAATTAAAGGTGGAAAAGTATTGGGAAGCTTCCGCTTTCCTGTAAGTAATGCCAAAGACTTAAGCGGAAAATCCCAAATAGGAGCTTTGATGGCCCAAGTGATGAAAACGGGAACTAAGACTCACACCAAAGAGCAGATTCAGGATATGCTGGATCAATGGAAATCTTCCATCAGCTTCTCATTCAAAGGGCAGACATTATCTGCTAATGTAAGTACATACAAAGAGCATTTACCGAAAGTAATGGATCTTATGAAAGAAATTCTTACAGAATCTAACTTCCCTGAAGCAGAATTAGCTAAAACCGTCAATGAATACAATACCTATCTGGAAGGATCTTTAAATGATCCACAGGCATTGGCATTTACAGAGATTGGAAAAGTTACAGAAAACTATCCTAAAGAAAGTATCTATTATACTCCATCTTTCAAAGAACAGATTGAAGCCAATAAAACAATCAAAAGACAGGAGCTTGTAGACTTTTACAATAAGATTATAGGAAGTAATAATGGAGTAGGAACCATGATTGGAGATATTGATTCTAAAACAGGATCCTCATTAATGGAAAATACATTCGGGAAATGGAACTCCAAATCTAACTATGAACAAATCAAACCTGAGCTTTTTGCTACGAAAAAAGAAGATAAAATCTATTTAACTCCGGATAAAGAAAACGGAGCTGCTGTTGGAAAGATTAGTTTTTCTATGAATAGACAGAGTGCTGATTATCCGGCACTGTTGATTGCTAATGAAATGTTGGGTAGTGGAGGATTCATGACAGCAAGAATCCCTATGAGACTGCGTGAAAAAGAAGGAATCAGTTATGGAGCAGGTTCATATATGGGTATTCCGACAGATAATGATGTAGCATCATGGGGTTGGTATGCATTCTTTAATCCAACTAAAAAAGATGCTGTAAACAAAGCCTTAAAAGAAGAGGTGAATAAAGCGGTGAAAGAAGGATTTACTGAGGAAGAATTTAAGTCTAACTTAACTTCATGGCTGACTTCAAGAAAAACAAGCTTAGGAAATGATAGTACCCTGATGGGGCTTGTCAACTCTCAGCTTCAATATGGGATTCCTTTGGAGGATTATGATACATTGGAAGCGAAAGTTTCAGCCTTAAAGGTAGGTCAGGTAAACGATGTTCTTAAAAAATATATCAGTGAAGATAAGCTGACTTCTGTTTTTGCAGGGGATTTTAATAAGAAATAATTTCAGGCACTTATAAAGAAAAACCGCAGAATCCTCTGCGGTTTTGTTTTTTTAATATCTTTGATAATGACGGCCAGTAATGATATGACAAAAATAACTTCCATTATCCTTCTTTAAGCTTCCAGCATTTTACTTAATATCTTTTATTTTCAATTTCTTTGATGGGGATAAAGTCACCATTGAAATAATCAATTTTCATTTCAAAAGGGGCAATAGGAGTGCTGGTGAAGGAAACTCCTACACTTCCATAAGAGAATGAAGGCAGAATGTTTAAATTAGGTGAATTTGGATTTAACTTTATCTTTCCGGCAAAATAATAATCGTTGTCTTTCTTCTCAGCTTTTGTAAACAGGTTTTCTACAGAAAGATAGGGATAAAGCTCACCTTTGTATATGATTGCATAGATATTGTCTTTTTTAATCTCTTTTTCTTTGCCATCCACTGTTTCATAGATTCTTACTATTTTCGGAGCATTACCATAGAATTTTACATGGGTAATTTCTTTACTCGGCAGCTGATTTCTTAAAGCCTGATAATCATTATATACTCCATCTTTCAATGCAGAAGAGTTGAAAATACTGATAGATTCTTTAGCAACATCCTCAAAGTCTTTAATTTGCTGATAGGTGTAATGATGGCTGGTTAATGGTTTTTTAGAGGCATTTACAGCAATGAGATCAACCAAGAATTCGCTGCCTTTCTGAAGCATTTCTTTGGTAACATCGGACTTTGCCTTATGGTCAATCACATGGTTAATCTGATCCATTAAAGAATAAGTGCCATCCTCATTTTTTGAAAATAAAAATGCCTGAAAATAACAATAGCCATGAATGGTGACTTCAGAAAAATAAAGCTGCCTAAGATATACAACTAAAGTTCCGTTTTCTGCATTCTCTCCATTGAGACTGTTTAAAACATTTTGAAACTGATCAGAAAGAGGCTGGGCGGCAAACAAATTGGCAGGATTATTTAAAAGTCCGGTTCGGACAGTTCCTAATGAAGTAGTATCCATTCTTCGGTCAAGAAGTATAATGGTTTTATAATAACTTTTATCTAGCTTCTTGGTGGGAAGGCTGATGGTAAATTCTTCAGGTTTCTTTTGTGCCATTATTGATGTTGTAAAACAGAAAACAGCTAAAAGTAGAAGTCTTTTGAAATAGTTTTTCATAATTATTGTCTTTTGTGATGGTTTGGTTGGAAAAAAAATAATGCCCAAGTTTATTTTCGATAGGCTGCAATAGCACCATTTTCAAAATAATAATCGGAACCAAACAGTTCTTCTGCGTAGATTTCAGGTAGAAAATAGGAGTCAATCTTATGTTCTTGCTGGTATTGTTCAAACTCTTTTTTAGTGATTTCCTCACCATCCAAGAAATAAATGTAGTCTTTATTTTTAGGATTATAAGGCCATTTTTTAGCCTGTTCCAGATTGAGATTCAGTGTACCATCTTCCTTAAAGTGTTTCCTATTGACCAAAAGAAAATATTTGTTGTCGTTCAGAACTCCATTTTGAGAATCTATTCCTTCAAAAACGAATATATTGCTCATTCTGACATTATCTTCAGGAATATTGATCTGATTTTTTGAAAAAGAGTTGGACCTGAACCTTTTAAAAGGAGTAAGAATGGTAATAAACTGATAGTCGATGAGGTTTCCTGTATTTCCTGAAGGCTTTACGTTCAAATTTTTGGTGATAACTGGTTCAGGATACTCAAATCCCTCATCATTGGGCCTGTGGGTAACCATAATCATCCCTTGGATTTCTGCAACCCCCAAGGTATCTATATATTTTTTTTGTGCGTTAAGGTTTGAAGTAAATAAAATAGATAGAAAGATTCCTCCGGCTATTTTTCTAAAAGGCAGCTGAAAAAAATTGTATTGGGTTACTGATTTTTCTTCGGGAATATATAATCGATGGGGTTGGATCCTTCCACAAACAGACGTATTGGATTGTAATAAAGATTTAATCTCATCATCTGTTTTATCTGAGAGATCATATACTTTCTTTGCACAAAGATCACAAAAGCTTCCACCGGAAATTTCCTGCATATCTTCCCGGGCAACAGAGCAGGGTTCTTTAATTTGAAAATCCTTTTTCATGAGTGTTAGTTTTGTTAGATTAAAAGTACAAAAAAACCTCAAAGAAAATTCCTTGAGGTTTTTATTTATAGTTTTTGTAATCAATGATTTATTTACATATTTCTTCTGTACTTACCACCCACTTCAAATAACGCATTGGTGATTTGTCCTAAAGAACAGAACTTAACCGCATCAATCATTACTTCAAATAAGTTCTGCTGGTTAATTGCTGCGTGCTGTAGTTTTCTCAATGCTTCTTCAGATTTTTCTTCATTAGCTTTCTGGAAGTTGTGAAGGGATTCAATCTGTGCCTGCTTTTCCTCTTCAGTAGAACGGATAACCTCGCCTGGAAGTACTGTTGGAGAACCATCTTTTCCAAGGAAAGTATTCACCCCGATAATTGGATATTCTCCGGTGTGTTTCAACCATTCGTAATGCATAGATTCTTCCTGAATTTTAGAACGCTGGTACATGGTTTCCATAGCTCCCAATACACCGCCTCTTTCAGTAATTCTGTCGAATTCTGCATAAACAGCTTCTTCTACAAGATCAGTCAGTTCTTCAATAATGAAAGATCCCTGAAGTGGATTTTCGTTTTTAGCAAGACCTAATTCTTTATTGATAATCAGCTGAATCGCCATTGCTCTTCTTACAGATTGTTCTGTAGGAGTCGTAATCGCTTCATCGTAAGCATTCGTGTGAAGTGAATTACAGTTATCATAGATGGCATAAAGAGCCTGTAACGTGGTTCTGATATCGTTGAAATCAATTTCCTGTGCGTGAAGAGAACGTCCTGAAGTCTGAATGTGGTATTTCAACATCTGGCTTCTTTCGTCAGCACCATATTTAAGTTTCATTGCTTTTGCCCAGATTCTTCTTGCTACACGCCCGATCACTGAATATTCAGGGTCGATACCATTAGAGAAGAAGAATGACAAGTTTGGAGCAAAATCATTGATATCCATTCCTCTAGACAAATAGTATTCCACATAAGTGAAACCATTTGCCAATGTGAATGCCAGCTGAGAAACAGGGTTGGCTCCTGCTTCAGCAATGTGATAGCCTGAAATAGAAACAGAGTAGAAGTTTCTTACTTTTTCCTTGATGAAGTATTCCTGAACATCACCCATTAATCTTAGGGCAAATTCAGTAGAGAAGATACAGGTATTCTGAGCCTGATCCTCTTTTAAAATATCAGCCTGAACAGTACCGCGAACCGTAGCAATGGTTTTGGCTTTAATTTCAGCATATACATCGGCAGGGATAATTTCATCACCTGTTAATCCTAACAGCTGTAATCCCAATCCGTTATTGGATGGAGGAAGTTCACCTTTATATTTTGGTCTTTCTAACCCTTTATCATCGAATTTTTCTTTAAGTTTAGCTTCAACTTTAGATTCTAGTCCATTTTCTTTAATGTATTTTTCTACATTCTGGTCAATGGCAGCGTTCATGAAGAAAGCTAATAACATCGGTGCAGGTCCATTGATCGTCATGGAAACAGAAGTCAATGCATTCACTAAATCAAATCCTGAATATAGTTTCTTAGCGTCATCCAAAGTAGCGATAGAAACTCCGGCATTACCAATTTTTCCGTAGATATCCGGTGGTAAGGCAGGATCCTGCCCATATAATGTTACTGAGTCAAATGCTGTAGACAGACGTTTTGCAGGCATTTCAGCAGATACATAATGGAATCTTCTGTTGGTTCTTTCCGGGCCGCCTTCTCCTGCAAACATCCTTGTTGGATCTTCACCTGTTCTCTTGAAAGGATAAATTCCGGCAGTATATGGGAAGCTTCCTGGTAGGTTTTCCTGTCCTTTCCATTGGATCAGATCACCCCAGTCGTTATATTTTGGTAAAGCAATTTTCGGTATTCTTAAATGAGATAGAGATTCCGTAGAAGTTTCTACCTTAATCTCTTTTCCTCTTACAAAATAGGAGTAAAACTCTGCATGGAAAGCTTTTTTAGTATCATCCCATGTTTTCAGAAAGTCAATATTTTCCTGTTGAAGTTCCTTTTCTGCTTTTTGATATTCAGTTTCTAAAGCTTCATTGGAAATAATATTTTTTACCCCTTCAATATGATACATTTTTCTGGCAAGTTCAGCCTGTTTTTCAACATTAGCATCATATTGTTTATTGTTTTCAACAATTTCAGAAAGGTAGCGAACTCTTTTTGGTGGAATAATGGTTACTTCATCTGTAATTTCCTGCTCCACAAAAGTGTTAAGGCCTAGATCTGTAAACTTCTCATTTACTTTTGAAACTAATCTGTTGTAAAGTTCTGTTGTCCCGTGGTCATTGAACTGGGATGCCTTTGTAGCATAAACAGGCATTTCTTCCAATGGACTTTCCCATAAAAGGTGGTTTCTCTGGAACTGTTTTCTTACTGCCTGAAGCGCATCAAGAGCTCCACGTTTGTCAGATTTGTTTAAAGCAACCAGGTCAGCATAATCTAACATGTCGATTTTTTCCAGCTGAGTAGAAGCTCCATATTCAGGAGTCATTACATACATTGAGACATCTGCAAAGTCAGAAACCTCTGATCCAGACTGGCCAATCCCTGAAGTTTCAAGAATGATCACATCCGGATGAGCCAATTTCAATACATTTAATGCAGAATGAATGAAAGGGGAAACTGAAACATTGTTTTCTCTCGTTGCCATTGAACGCATATAAACTCTTGGATCATTGATGGCGTTCATACGGATTCTGTCTCCAAGAAGCGCACCTCCTGTTTTCTTTTTAGAAGGATCAATAGAAATGATTGCTATTTTTTTATCAGTGTTGGAACGCAGGAAACGTCTTACCAATTCATCCGTTAAAGATGATTTTCCGGCTCCTCCGGTTCCTGTAATTCCTATAATCGGAATATTTAAATCTTTTGATTTTTCATCAATAGCCTTTACCAATTCAGGTTTTTCTTCTGAAAAGTTTTCCACTGCAGAGATAATTCTGGCAATGCTTGTAGAATTTTCAAAACTGATGGCATCCAGATCATCCGCGGTTACATCTTTTCCTGTTGCAAAATCCGAACGGTGTACCAAATCATCAATCATTCCCTGAAGGCCGAGTTCACGGCCATCATCCGGAGAATAAATTCTATCAATCCCGTAAGACATCAGATCTTTAATCTCTTCCGGGAGGATAACACCACCGCCGCCACCGAAAATTTTGATCTGTGGTGAGTTTTTTTCTCTTAAGAGGTCATAAATATATTTGAAATATTCATTGTGACCACCCTGATATGAAGTTAATGCAATCGCATTGGCATCTTCCTGGATCGCTGTGTTTACAACTTCCTCTGCTGATTTGTCATGTCCTAAGTGAATCACTTCGCATCCAGTTCCCTGAATAACACGACGCATAATATTGATCGCAGCATCATGTCCGTCAAATAATGACGCAGCTGTTACGATTCTTACCTTGTTGGTTGGAGTATATTTTTGGGTTTCCATAAAAATTCTAGAAAGTTTCTAAGTTTTCAAATATAATAATAAAAAAAGAACCTTGTGTTTGATTTTATTGTGTTGATTATCATTTGTTTGAGTTGTCTTATTTAATAAAATAGCTCCTGTTTTAGGTTTGAGAATTTAAAAGTCTTAAGGTTCGGTAGTTACAGAATTAAAAATGACTCGTCAATTTTATTTGGAAATTGATATATCCTTAGTTTCTCAAATTAAAATCTCTACTTTTGCACCATATTTTACAGACATGCAAAAAGCTTTGATATATTTCGTATTAGGAACAGTAGTGAGTTTCCTTATTAATTATTTCCTTTTAAGTTCAGAGAATATCGGCCTGGAATTGTATTATGCAGTTGCTTTTGGTGCTGCCTGGGGTGTTGCTTACTATCTGGATACTCCAGATATTACATTACCTAAAAAATTAGGCTTGTCCTTTGTGGTAATGGCTATTCTTGTTCTGATAGGAACTTTGATTTTTAAGCTTGAACTGGCGATTCCATCCATTCTGAAATTTTCAATGGTGTTTGTGGCCTATTATGTAATAGCAAGTTTCAGGGCAACGAAGTCATTAAGAAAATAAATAAAAAAAGAGGCTGTCTAATCGGACAGCCTCTTTTTTATTTAGTGGAGCATCAGGAAACTTACTAACGCTAATCCGGTTGCTAAGAATATGAATGCAATCAGATTGAGGAAGAATATAATACCGCCAATCAGAACGCTTACAATACCATGTGATTTGTAGACACGGCGATGGGCAATGAAAAAATAAATCAATCCGTATGTTGAAATTGCAAATATAAAAAGTGAGATTAGAAAAGGGAAAAATGTATATCCTGCTAATAAGTCTGCTGCTTTAATGAACAGAGCTAATAGCAAAATACTCACAAGTAAAAATGAAAAATAGTGCAATGTAAAAATCCCATGATCAAAATACCACCATTTTTTCTTGCTGTGGAATATCCACAAAAAGAATGCAAAAATGGGAAGATAAATGAATAAGGCTTTGGGAAGATTGTGGAAAGAAGTTTCTACCAAATTTCTCAGAATATCTCCTTTTTTAACTCCTTCTTCTTTCAGACTAAAAAACTTACGGGCAAACGGATCATTGATAAAACTGAAAAGGTTTTTTTTATCAGCAGTTCCTTTATCATATTCTTCCTGAGTTTTGTATCCCAAAAAACCTGAATCATCAGATATTTTATTATCAGTATCCATTGTACTTATAAGACCTTCTTGAAAACTTCCTTTCTTCAGGGAATCTTGAATAAAAGACTGTGCTTTATTGAGTTCAGCTATTTTTGCAGAGTCTTTTATCTGTAGTTTTTCTGCTTCAATGTCGTTAACAATGTTCTGTACAACTGGGTTTTTGGATGTGTTATTCTGCGCAACATCGTGTTTCTTTTTTTCAGTATGCCCATAATTGATTTTGAAAGGAGGAAACAGAGCAAATAGGAAGAATGTAATAAAACTGACAAAAATATAGAGTTTTACAGGGGGTACAAATTTCTGTCTCTTACCTTCAAGATAGGTGTTTGTTAGCTTACCTGGTTTAAATAATAGATTTTTTACAGTTCCCCAGAACTGGCCGTCATAATGAGTGAAATCTTCAATAAAATGGGTAAAAAGAAAATAGAAGGGTTGTCTGCGCTCAGTATTTTCCTGTCCGCAATGAGGGCAGAATCTTTCTTCTACTTGATGCCCGCAGTTCAGGCAGGTTTTATCTTCTCGGATCTTTCCGTGGCTCATGGTACTTGTTTGTGTGACAAAGATAATTATTTCAGAAAATAACCAATAATATCAATAAACTTTTAATAAAATCTTTAAGAAAAATTAAAATAGAATCCATAATGCTTCTTAGATAAGGAAGGTGGAATCATGAATGAATTATTTTGGAGGGTACAAGTGAATAATTAGATTGAATAAGAACCTATTGTAACTTAAAAAATAAAAAGATAATCTGTGAATGAAGAAAAAGGCAATAAAGAAAGAGTTGAGGGAAAAAACTCTTACTTTATCATAATTTGTGTTTTTAGAACCTTCTAAACGTTTTTTTCATCGCCACAACATTTTACAAGTTTTATGCCAAAAATATAAATAGTGTTAAAATCTATTGTTAGTGGGCTGAATAGCAGATGTTATATAGATTAAATGAAATATGTTTTTGGGTTACAAAAATAATTTGTACCTTTGCACACCCTTTTAGGGGTAAATTATGTTTAATCTTTAACTAAAACGTGTGAATACATTAAGTTACAAAACTGTTTCAGCGAACAAAGCTACTGCTAATAAAGAATGGGTTGTGGTAGACGCTGAAGGACAGCCGTTAGGAAGACTAGCTTCTACGGTTGCAAAGATTTTGAGAGGTAAGCACAAAACGAACTTTACACCTCACGTAGATTGTGGTGATAACGTGATCGTTTTGAATGCTGGGAAAATTACACTTTCCGGAAACAAGTGGGCTGATAAGACTTATATCTGGCATACAGGATATCCTGGTGGACAGAAGTCTATGACTGCGGCTGAACTTCAAAAGAAAGATTCTTTAAAGGTATTAGAGAAATCTGTAAAAGGTATGTTACCTAAAAACAGATTAGGTGCTGCTATCCTTAAGAACCTTTATTTATATGAAGGAACTGAGCACAAACATGAAGCTCAACAGCCTAAAACAATTAATGTTAACGAATTTAAATAATTAATTATGTCTATAGTTCACAAAATCGGAAGAAGAAAAACTTCTGTAGCTAGAGTTTATGTAAAACCAGGTTCTGGAAACATTACAGTAAACGGTAAAGATGCTAAAGAATATTTCTCTACAGACGTGATGGTTTACAAATTAAACCAACCGTTCATCCTTTCTGAGACTGTTGGTCAGTATGACGTTACCGTAAACGTATTCGGTGGTGGTAATACAGGTCAGGCAGAAGCTATCAGATTAGGTATTTCTAGAGCTTTATGCGAAATCAACGCTGAGTTCAGATTAGCATTAAAGCCAGCTGGTTTACTTACAAGAGACGCAAGAATGGTGGAAAGAAAGAAGCCAGGTCAGAAAAAAGCAAGAAAGAGATTCCAATTCTCAAAACGTTAAGATTTCTTGTTGGCGAATGGCTATTGGCTATTGGCTGCAGAAATGTACTACATTTTATTTAAA
Source organism: Chryseobacterium sp. II3a (assembly GCF_057815135.1). NCBI lineage: Bacteria > Pseudomonadati > Bacteroidota > Flavobacteriia > Flavobacteriales > Weeksellaceae > Chryseobacterium > Chryseobacterium sp. II3a. Next base: position 78,321 of record NZ_JBYPZJ010000004.1, read on the forward strand.
CTTAATCTCGGCGAAAAGCCTATTGCCAAAAGCGAAAAGCCAAACGCCCATTGCCCGTTACGTTTAGCATCCAAACGCTTCTCCCATCTAAAGAAGTTGTTGATTGTTTAAAAGACGGAAAGTAAACTAACAAAAACAGAAAACATGGCAAAAGCAAATGTAAAAGACCTTTTAGAGGCTGGCGTACACTTCGGTCACATGACTAGAAAGTGGAACCCAAATATGGCTCCATACATTTTTATGGAGAAGAACGGTATTCACATTGTAGACTTACATAAAACAGCAGTTAAATTAGATGAAGCGTGCAGCGCTTTAGAAAAATTAACTTCTGCAGGTAAAAAAGTTCTTTTCGTAGCTACTAAGAAGCAAGCGAAAGAAGTAGTTGCAAAACACGCTTCTGAACTTAATATGCCTTATATTACAGAAAGATGGCCTGGAGGTATGTTAACGAACTTCGTTACTATCAGAAAGGCGGTAAAGAAGATGAACTCTATCGACAAAATGAAAAAAGACGGTACGTTCGAAACTTTATCTAAAAAAGAAAGATTACAAGTTGACAGACAAAGAGCTAACCTTGAGAAGAACTTAGGTTCTATCGCTGACATGGTGAGACTTCCTTCTGCTGTATTTGTAGTTGACATCTTAAGAGAACACATCGCGGTAACTGAAGCTAAGAAACTTGGTATTCCAGTTTTCGGTATCGTTGATACAAACTCTGACCCTAGAAAAGTTGACTTCGTTATCCCAGGAAACGATGATGCTTCTAAGTCTATTGATATGATCCTTAGCGTAGTTTCTGAATCTATCAAAGAAGGTCAGTCTCAAAGAAAAGCTGATAAAGAAAAATCTAAAGAAGAAGGAGAAAAAGTATCTGCTGATACAGATGCTGATTTCGATGCTGAATAATTAAAGATTTTCTTTAATATAGGAAAAACGCTGGATTTCGATCCAGCGTTTTTTTGTTGGTATACTTGGTTGCATTTTGCAGATAACTTAGATTTAGGAAGTTGTTTTATAATGTCATCCAAGCTTAAATAAGGGCTTTAAATGATGTCTTGATATTTTGTCTAAAAAATGTAATGAAACATCAAAAATTGACTGCCTTTAGAATGTCCTGAAAATAATTTATAATAAAAACCCCACAGTGATCTGTAGGGCCTATTTTAGTTTCTAAGTGTTATAGAATAAGAGGTTGTTATAAACTTATTAGATTGATATCTTGAATTACAAACCATGCCAGATAAACTGTAATTCTGATTTTTAGTGACCATTGTATAGCCCGTTTTACCAGCAGCTATAGGAATCTTTTTAAAGAAGTTATTTCCACTTATTGTTAATACCATATTACAAGGAGAACTATTATTCACTGAGATAGAGGTTTTAGGATTAGCTGGATCATCATTATTAAGAAGGTCATTAAGAACTTCAGCTGTTTCAGGTTTATGAGTCTTCAGCAGCTCATTATATTCTCTCTCTGTATTAGCCGCACTACTACCTCCAGGGTTGCTAGGGTAAGGATTTCTAATTGGATAACCACCATAGTTTACACTACAACTGGTAAGGATCATTGAAATCCCGGTAAGAACTAATAGCTTTTTCATACCTGTTTATTTTTTTGCTTTTCTTTTTTTTAATGGTTTCTCAGGTGAAGCCTTTATTGCTGAGCTCTGCTGGGCTGCAGGCTGGGCAGGGTTATCTATGGTTACAAATATACTTCTTTTTATATCTTTTTGAGAGAAGTATTTCATATCGCAGACATTGCTGTTCAGTGTATAAGAGCCTTTATTAACGATAATGAAGTTTTCTCCGTGAGCAGGAACTGCAAGATTATAATACTCTTTTCCTTCTATCCGGAGTACAATATTACAGTCTGAATTATTCTTGAATAAAAGAATTGATTCTTTTTTTGTAATATCTTCATTAAGCATTGTATTCAGAAGCTGTGCGGTTTTTTCCTTATGCTCTGCTGATGTTTCTGCAATTAGGCGTTTAAATTCCTCTGCTTCGCTAGAATTGGGGTCTTTCATCACGTTTTTCGGAATATCTGCAATAACGGGTCTTGCCTCCATAGGCTTAGCTATACTTGCTCCTTTCGTCCACTCAGAGTTTTTTAATGCAATGAGTTTAGGTTTCAGCACACTCTTTTTAGGATCGTCAGGGTGTGCGGTCTTAAGATATTCTTCAATTTCCTTGATATTTGTGCTTTTTAAAATGTCTTTACTACTTTTCTGCGCGTATGTAAAGCCGGGGGTAAGGAAAGTGAAAAATAAAATCATCAAAAATTTTTTTTTCATCAATAGTGTTTGTTTATTTCATCAGTGAATCCGGAATTTTATATAAGTTATTGTTTTTCCTTTTGCTGAGAATAGTTGTTCATAATACGTTTGGATATCTCTCAAATGCGGTGTATTAGGATCATATTCCGGTGCACCATAGATATCATGATGAGCCGTTATGATTTCATATCCAGCTCCCTGTAAATATCCAAGTGTATATCCGTGCAGGAATTCCGAGTCTGTTTTCAGATGGACAATCCCTCCTGGCTTCAGAAATTTTTTATAACGGGCTAAAAAGTCCGGGTGTGTTAATCTATGTTTTGTTCTTTTGTATTTAATTTGTGGGTCTGGGAAGGTAATCCAGATTTCATCTACTTCATTTTCAGCAAAGAAATGATCTACAAGTTCAATTTGTGATCTTAGAAAAGCAACATTAGTCATCCCGTTTTCCACAGCCTCTTTTGCCCCGAACCAGAATCTTGCCCCTTTAATATCAATCCCGATAAAGTTCTTTTCAGGAAATGTTTTGGCTAATCCCACAGAGTATTCTCCTTTCCCACAGCCTAGTTCCAGGACAATTGGGTTCTCATTTTTAAAGAAATTTTCTCTCCATTTTCCCTTAAGCTCAAAGCCTTCCAAAGCCTCATCTCTTGTAGGTTGAATTACATTTGGTAATATCTTGTTTTCTGCAAATCTTGCTAATTTATTCTTGCCCATTGAGTCATTTATAAAATGAGTGCAAAAATAAGAAAATTTAAAGAGAATTGAGGTCTTTTAAAGCTAAAAGACCTATGGTGAAACTATTATATTGTTTTGATTATTTTGCTGTTGCGCTGCCTAATGCAACCATGATGGGTTTCTGAATGGTTTTTTGTGATGCATATTGCGCACCACATACCAGACTGGTAAAAAGATACTGTCCTTTTTCCACTACAATGGAGTTGTCTTTGTGAGCAGGAACAGCAAGCCTGTACTTTGTAGTTCCCACTCCTTCCATTCTTACGATAATATTACAGTCAGATTGGTTTTGAATAAGAACAATACATTCTTTGGCATTGGGATCATTATCAAATAATGAATTGAGGATCTTAACGGTTTTGTTTTGATGCTCAATGGGGGAAACATTCATCAGCATATTAAATTCTTTTGCTTCTGCATTAGGAATAGCTGCATTGGCGGCTGTGTTTACTACAAAAGTATTTTGTGGAGTACTTGGGGTATAGGTTTCCGTTGATTTTTTGGCTGCAAGTTCTGCCTTGTATTTGGCGATTTGTTTTTGTTTGATAATGGCATTCATTTCATCAAAAGTGATCTTGGTAGAAGGCCGTCTTCTTAATAAAGCCAGCATTTCCTGCATGTCTTTTACTTTTTGATCTTCTGGATGGGCATTTTTGATATATTCCTTCATCATTTCCATAACCCGGGGCTTCAATACTGATCTTCTGGGATCATCAGGATGGGCATCTCTTAGGAATGCATTGATCTCATAGATGTTATTGCTTTTCAGAATTTCGCTGTAATCTTTTCCCTTCTTTTGGGCAGACATACTGAAAAACAAGACCGAGGCAAGAAGTAAAAGTATTTTTTTCATTAATATAATATTAAGTTAAAAATTGGGTACTTTCCTTAATTTGTGTTTGGGTCAATTAGTCTTTTCTAGGATAACGAAATAGTATTGTTTTTATTTTAAACACGTGATCGTGATATAAAAATACGCATATTTATAAATATAAATGAAATGTATTTTATAAAAAATGAATGATTGATAATGAAAACTTAATTTACTATAAAAGAAAAAACCATGTAAAGCTACATGGTTTTTTATATCAATCTGAATTATTATTTTTCGGTCTGTTGAGGAGTTACGACCTCCTGAAGATGTGAATTTTTTAATCTCTTCTGATAAATAGGCATATATTTTTCTATAGGAATTTTGATAGCTTCAAAGTTTCCTGCTAAAACATAAGGCTGTATATTTTCTGAAGTATACACAAATTGTAAAAAGTTATCAATCAGGTTTTCAGGAATCTTGAATTTTGTAAAATAATCTTTCCCTAAATAGTTCTTAATCTGAGTGATCGAAGTATTCATATTCTCGTAAGCCTGATAGCGCTGCTTTTTCTTTCTTTCGCCGGAAAGCATATCATAAATACTTTCAAGACTGAAGGTGAGTCCGCCATCTCTTAATCCGGCAACAGGAAGTTCCGGAGGTGTTCCGTCTCCTTTAGGCTCAGGAAGTCCAATTACTTTTTTAATGGCCAATGCTTTATCCTCTTTTCGGAGAGAGTTTACATCATATCGTAGATTTCCGGTGGGTTTAAACCTGCTCAACACAATTTCCTGAATTTCATAATAGGCTATTTTCAGTTCTACAAAATTCTTCTGCCCAAATAGCTGAGGAGTCATCTTAATATCTTTTCTTTCTGTAACAATGGAGGTAAAACGGATAACATCTCCCGGATTGGCAGGAACATTAAAGTTACCGTTATAATCAGCAAGAACAGTCTTTTGAGTATTAAGGTTGGTAACATATACCTGATTAAGATAAAGGATGGAATTATCCCTTAGAAATACTTCTCCGGAATATATTTGAGCATTGATTTTTGCCAGAAAAATCAGCAGCAACAGAGTAAACAGTTTCTTCATATAATTGGCAAAATTACATAGAAATACAGCAATTTGTGCTTATTTAGATAAGGAATAGTGGTTAAAGTTATATTAAACTTTAGTATTGAATTGTTAATGAATGTTATAAATATATTTTCACATTGAATCTTAAGTGATATGCTAGAATAAAAGGTTGAAAGAATATTACTTTCTTTCAACCTTTTAAATGCTTTTTATCGGTGTCTTACCAGCAGCCAGCTTGAGTATTTTATGGAAACTGTAGATCCAAATTCTGTCCAGCTGATAAAGTACCAATATGTGGCTGTGGGAGTATATCTTCCGCCAACTCTTCCATCCCAGGTAAAACGGTTTTCACGGGTCCCTCTGAAAAGTTCTGCTCCATATCGGTCAAAGATCCTGAAAACAAGATTTTCATTAGACATTAATGCAGAATAGTCTATAGATTCATTCAGTCCGTCTCCATTGGGAGTGATGGTATTAATAAGATTAATAATGGCGAATTCTTTTTTCACTTCACCACACATTTTAGAGTCTCTTACCATCACATAATGTGGCCCTCTTGGTACATTATAGAAAATATTTGAAGTTTGCCATATGACTCCATCCAATGAGTACTCATAAGGTGGATTACCGCCGCTTGCTCCAATTTTTACGGTTGTTCCTTCAATTTCAATGGAAGTGATGATTGGGATTGTGTATTCGGTAACATTCACAGACTGCTTGTAGGTACATCCGTTAGAAGTAAGTTCTACCCAATAATTACCGGCGGGTACATTGGTAATGGAAGGACTGGTCGCTCCGGTACTCCATAAGTATTTATCGAATCCCGGGCCGGCATCTAATGTTGTTGTAGTTTTAGGACAGATGATCTGATCGGCCAGAAGGGGTGATGTTTTAGGAATTTTAATAGTAATTTTAAGGGAAGCCACTTCAGGACATACCCCATTTTTTTCAAAGCGGATGTAGAAAGTCTGTGAGGTTGTAATATTTACAGTGGGAGCTAATGGGCTGACATTGTTTTGTGCATCCGCTAGGCTCCCATGAAAGGTAAAAGTAACATTTGGATCTACTATAAACATCGGAATAAATTGGGAAAGGATTACCGTTTTTACTCCATCAAGGTCATCATCACATACGTTTTCTTCTACAGACTGGCTTGCCAGCTTTATTTTGTCTCCAATACTGAATTTTAAAGGCTTGATAACAGGGACGCATCCATTAGGAGAATCTACTCTGATAAAGATTGTAGTGGTTGTAGTGTAGCTCCAGTTATTGGGAAGTGTATTAGCATTTCCAGCATTTGCATCGGCTAAATTTGAGTAATATCTGACTGTAAAATTATTTGGTGTATTAAGTACAATAGCTGTGATATTAGAAAGATTAATATTTACTGTTCCATCGAAATTATCATCACAGAACACACCATTGTAATTATCTGGAACGATGGCTTTATTAAAAAGAGATAATGTTATCTGGGCAATGCTCTTACATCCTAAAGTGTTTTTAACTACAACATAGATAATAGTACCATCTGCTGCTGAATAAACATTAGGATTGGTAATTTGAGCTGCTGGATTTTCTGTTTGCGCATCTGCCAGGGTCGGATAATAGGTTTTGTTAACCGGAGTGTTCATTGTTACACTGGCTGTTGTAAGGTCAAATGTTCCTTTTCCATTCACATCACAAGCAAATAATACTGAATTTGTAACAACAATAGCTTTAATATTGATATTGACACTTACCGTCTCACAGTCAGGAAAGTCAGGATCATTTCCACAGAAAGTATAGGTAAAGGTATCAGTTCCAGCTGTGCCGGGAGTATTTACAGTATAGGTAATAATTCCGGTAGCAGGGTTTATTACTGCAGTTCCCAGGGTTGGTGGAGTGGTGATGGCTACAGTAGACGGCACAGGAATTTGTGAAGAAGTACTGAAGGTAGGAGTAATTATCTGTGAAGTACATAGATCATATGAGATATTGGTCTGTTTCATACAGTTCACCACTTTATATTGCTCAGTGACTAAAGGAGCGCAACTTCCCATTGTTACAGAACAGGTATAATATCCGGATTGGGTAGGGGTGATAGAAGCATTGTTGGCTCCTGAAATAGGTGTTCCGTTTCTATACCATTGGTAGGTGTCATAGATAATAGGATCTACAGTAAGTTCAATTCCCGGTACGCAGGATCCTCCTGATCTTAAAATTACGGGTTGCGTAGGAAAACCTGCAAAGAAACCTCCATATCCTACCGCATCACTTCCTGCAGTGATTCCCGCTGTAATGGCCTTACTTGAAACAATCGTTAGGGTTCCTGTCACATTAGGAATTCCATAAGTAACCCAATTATTGGTCCCTGTCATATTGTAAGGACCTGTAGAGGCGGGTGGAGTCCCTCCATTTACCGTAACTATTGCCCCTTTTTCTGTGATAAGGTTCAGTTTTGTAGGGATATTGAGGACTCCGGACGGGTTTACATTAGAGTGGACAAAGTTTTCATTGATAAGTCCCAGTTCATTAATTTGTTTAGGAAGATAGCAGTTTAAAGATGGAATAAAATTGAATCCTCCGGTAGCTACTTCATTTCCTGTATTTGAGTCTCCTGCTAAGATCTGATAAACATAGGCGTTCTTGGAAGTTCTAATGTATAAGTTATAATGACCGCCGCCCTGAAGACTGTATTTAGTATCAGGAATTACAAAATATTTTCCTGTATTTAGTGTCGCGATAGGGGTTAATTCATTATTTACATAGATCTGAGTATTGTCTTGTGTAGCAATAATCACAGCCCCTTCCATATTGGCTCCAATACTTCCGTTTCCTTTAACTAGAGCAAATTCACTTCCAAGCCTGTCAACAGGGACAGCCTGATCCATTAAAATATCAGAACTGGTTGGAAAATTCCCGGCGTATTGACCATTGAAGTTTCCATTGGTAACATTAATTGGTTTGTTTGAGGTGATTTTTGCTCCAATAAATCCGTCAAAGTTGCCAGCAATATTTCCAATACCATCAAGAATATAGGATTGCCCTTTGTTTAAAGCTATATTTATGGTAGGATTGGTAGCTCCTGTGGTTCCATTTGAGAACTGTACAAGAGGGCTGTAGCCTGTAATGGTAACAGTAGTATTATCTTCTGTAGCCAGAATACTGGTCATGAAATTAAGAATCTCATTACTTACACTGATAGGTGCTGATGCTGCAAAAAAACTCTTTCCTGTTGAAGGAATTCCTTTAGAAGTAATGATTTCTGCATGATTAAATACTGAAAATCTTAAGTTCGCATAAAACGGAAATTCAGCTTTCAGGTATAATCCTTTTGTAGTGGGCGTAAACAAATCTGTCTGCTGAGTGGTAATAATATAATTTCTTAAGACATCAAATTTCTGCGGATTATTTTTACTGATATTGACCGTCCCGATCAGAACATTATTATTATAGATACTCACCGGAAATGGTGTTGTTCGGCTGGTAGAAAGATAAAGCTTCTGATAAGGAGAGGGAGCCCCTGATCTGTCTATCATTGGAGCAAACCAATGTTCTCTGTCTAATTGTGCATAAGCAGAGGTGAATATGTAAAATATAAATAAAAAAGATAGAATTTTCTTCATTCAGGAATCGTATTTATCACAAATTTAATAATAAAAAACATTGAAGTATTGAAAATGTAATAAAAAAACCACGATTTTAAAATCGTGGTTTTGAAAGTTTTAAATCTGGATGATTATTCTCTGTTTTTTACCATAATCCAGCCAGTGTATTTTATTTCTGTTTTTTCTTTATTAGACTCATTCCAGGAAACATGATACCAGTATGTACCTGTTATCAGTTTTTTGTCGAAGTGTCTTCCGTCCCACTTGTAATTATTGAATTTATTTCCAGTAAATATCATATTTCCATATCTGTCGTACACTACAAAGCTAAGATTGTCTTTGTATGCAAGATCACTATAATCGATATAGTCATTAATGTTATCTCCATTAGGAGTAATCGCATTCAATAAATTTGGAACTGTAACTTCCGCTGAAATAGGAGTACAGTTGTAAGCATCTTTTACATAGAATGTATGCTGGCCTCTGCTTAATCCTGTGAAGGAGTTTGAATCCTGCCAATTCGTAGTTCCGTCAACGGCATATTTGTAAGGAGCTTTACCTCCTGCCACAATTACTGTAGCTGTAGAATTGTTAATTTCAATTTGCTGAATAACAGGATCAACTGCTTTTCTTACTCTTACTACCTGGGTAATGAAACATCCGTTTTTCTCAAGAATCACAGTATATTCACCTACTCCTACACCTCTGATTCCTGAAGAAGTTCCTCCTGTGCTCCATTGGTAAGAATCATAACCAGGTCCTGCATCAAGATCTGTTTTAGCATCAATACAAATATATTTATCTACAAGAATCGGAGACTTTTTAACAGGAAGTGTAATAAGTTCAATTTTTGCAATTGCAGAACATCCTTCCACAGTGGTAAGCTTCACATATACAAATCCTCCTGTTGAAGGATAGTTAGTAGTTGCTGCTGTTGTTATTTCGTTAGTTCCTGCAGTAAGATCTTTTAATGTAGGATAATATTTTTTTGTTGCATTTCCATAGTTTGTAATGTTGGCTTTTGTTAGGTCAAAATAAGCATAAGGTGCTACATCATACCAACAAGCTTTAATTACATCATCCTTTACAGTGAAAGGAACAACCTTAAGGTTAAGGGTAACTTCTTCACAATCCATAAAGTCAGCAGAGTCTCCACAGAATGTATAAACGATTTTATCAGTTCCTTCAAAATTAGGTTTCGGTGTATAGGTAATTGTACCATCTGGATTTATGACCGCTGTTCCATTAGTAGGAGGGGTAAGGATCTTAATTGTACTTTTTACCGGAGTCTGAGTTGAAGAAGAGAATGCTGGCGTAATAATCTTAGTAGAACAAGCCGCTTCTTCTTTAGTACTCTTGATTAGACAGTTAACTACTTTGTAAGGAGCTGTTACAATTGATTGACATGCTCCCATTGTTACTTTTACAGTATAATAACCAGGTTGCGTTGGCGAGTAGCTATAGGCAGTTGCACCGGAAATGGGAGCATCATTAAGAGACCATTGGTAAGTATCATAACCTTCCTCTACTTGCAGAATCAATCCAGGAACACATTCTCCTGATTTTTTAGTAATATATGGCGTTGATGAGAATCCTGCAAAATATCCACCATATCCAGCTGAACTATATCCTCCGTTAATCCCGGCAGTTACTGCTTTATTAGAAACAATAGTAAGGTTTGGAGGGAAGTTCTCTACTGAATAAGTTACCCATTGAGTATTTCCCGTCAACAGGTATGGTCCTTCAGCTGGTGTAGGAGGAACTCCATTTACCGTTACAGTGGCTCCAGCTTCAGTTAATATATTAAGTTTTAGTTTAATAGAGGATGTAGTAATGCCTGGCATTTCATTGATCTTACCAATCTCGTCAATTTTTCTTGGTAAGAAGCAGTTCAATGGTGGTATATAATTAAAACCATTGGTGGCATCACTATCCGTAATCCCAACAAATTGATAAAGGTATATATTTTTGGAGGCAGAAATGAACATATTAGAATGCGCTCCACCACTCTGGGCTGCATAGCTTGTTTCATTGATTCTATACCAACCACCTTCGTTTAGGGTAGCAACGGGTGAACCAGATCCATTGATAAATATTTGCGTGTTGTCTTCAGTGGCAATGATAAGACCTCCTTCCATATTGGAATCTGGTTTGGTAGATCTGGTCTTTACCATGGCAAACGTATTCCCTAATTTATCTACAGGTACAGCCTGGTCAAGAATAGGATCAGAACCATCTAGACTTGCGTTAGGATCGTTAAGAGGTGTTGGGGTTGAAAAGTTACCGTTACAGCTACCATTGGTAAGGGTTACTGGTTTACTTGCTTCAATTTTAGCACCAATGAAGCCTTTGCTATTAGCAGATGCATCCTCTACTTTTCCTGCAAAAATAAAAGATTGTCCTTTATTTAAAACAAAAGAATAGCTTTGAACAGAAAGGTTTCCATTAACGAATTTTAATCCGGGAGTTTTCCAGCTTACGGTAACAGAGGTATTGTCTTCAGTAGCAAGAATTCCTGCTGTAAAATTATCCGTACTGGAACTTGAGTTGGCTTCTGTTCTTGTATTAGGGCTGGTTGCCACATAGAACTTATTACCAATACCTGCTTTTCCTTTACTGGTAATAATTTCCCCATGGGAACCATTTGCAAGTCGTAAACTGCAATAGAAAGGTCTTTCTGCTTTTAAATAAAGTCCTTTTGAACCTACAACAAAAGCATCAGTAACACCATTGGCAGAGATAAGGGTTTCATCCACATCGAATGTTTTGGGGTCCCCTTTAGCAATGGTAACAGTACCGAGCACGATATTGTTGCTAAGTATTTGTACGGCAAAAGGAGTAGTAGAATCGGTAGATAAATACACCTTATTTTGGAAACCTCCAACAGGGTTCGTATAATAAGGTGCTATCCAGTGTTCGGTATCCCTTTGCGCGAAGAGAGTATTAATTGTAAAAAAAATTAATACCAAACTGAGTAGAAATCTTTTCATGTGTATGGAATTAGGATTTCTACAAAATTAAAATAAAAATTCAAATACTTTTAATAAAATGTAAATAAAAGTTGAAAATTATTCCCGATTTTTAATTAAAAGCCATCCTGAATATGAAACTGGTAATTGCGTGTCTGGTTCAATCCATTTTATAACATACCAATAAGTTCCTGTAGGAAGATTTCTTCCATTTGATTTTCCATCCCAGATATAATTTTTGTCAGAAGACTTATACATGGGATTTCCATATCGATCCGAAACTTCTATTGATACATTTTGCTTTATTCCCAGCTCTGAATAATTCAGCGTATCATTAATGCCATCTCCATTGGGGGTAATCGTATTGATAATATTAACAATCAGAAAGTTTTTAGTGACATGACGGCATCCGTCTGAGCCCAGCACATAAACCGTATGAGTACCTCTTGATAATCCATTGAAAACATTAGAAGATTGATAATCAATACCATTCAATGAATACCTGTAAGGAGGTGTTCCACCTGTTACATAAACAGTAGCTGTAGTACTGGACACCTCTATTTTTGAAATGACAGGAGATTGGGCGGTAGTAACTTTAACGTGCTGACGGTATATACACCCGTTAAATCCAAGATCTACATAATAATTACCGGCAGAAGCGCTGATGCTTTGGGTAGTGGCACCATTGCTCCATAAATAAGATGTAAATCCAGATCCTGCATCTAAAAGGATTTTTTCATTGGAACAGATCACCTGATCCTGTAGGGTTGCTGATTTTTTAGGTGTTTTTAAAGTAAGTTTTAAAACGCCTGTATTAGCACATTCTGTAGTATTTTGGAATCTTATGTAGAAAATACCTCCTGTAGAGGTAATAACCTGTGATGCTGAGATTGGATTAGTTCCTGTCTGGGCATCAGTTGCGGAAGTATAGAATGATAAAATAACATTCGGATCAATGGTGAATAACCCTTTATAATCATTCAGGTTAACGGGTTCTGAACCATTAATATCATTATCACAGATATCAGCTTTAGCGTTATCCGTAATCAAAGAAACTTTATTCCCTAAGGTAAAATTAATTTGACCTAAGACTGCCGGACAGTTGCCTGTATTTCCTGTTGCTCTTACATATACCGTAGTATTTGTTGTATAGGACCAGTTTACAGGAAGGGTATTGCTGTTTCCGGCAATAGCATCAGCCTGATTAAGGTAATAATTTACTGTAAAATTAGCTGAATTAGCCACAATCTGTGGAGTAACATTGTTAAAGTTGATATGAACACTTCCATCGAGATCACTTCCACAGCTGTTCGCATTGAAGTTGGTGGTGTTGATAACAGGGATTGGAAATGTATTTAAAGTAATGGTTGCTACTTTAGAACATCCATAAGACGTTACATTGGCATATACTGTTCCTGCAGGCCCGATATAATTTGCAGGATTGGCAATAGGTCCGGTTAAGTTAGCATTAGTAAAGTAATCTACTGTAATTCCTGGAATTGAAGTAATGCTGGCTGCTTTCAGGTTGTACGTGCCATCTCCATTGGATGCTGCACAAGAAAATAGAACATCATTAGCTACTTTTAAAACATGTGCATTCACTACAATTTTAAAATACTCAAAGGCAGCAGGGGTTCCATCTCCCTGAATATAATAAGTGAAGGTATCTGTGAAATCTGCAGTCATACCTGGATTAGGAGTATAAGTGATTTGCCCGGTTGTAGGATTAATTGCAACTGTTCCATTAGTGGGCTGTGCCACAATACTGGTATTGGCAGGAACCACAGTTTGAGTTGAATGGGTAAACGCCGGAGTAATTACCTGGGTATTACATGAACCAATATGATAAGTTGTGGTTGTAATAGGAGGACATGCTGTATAGTCATATTCCGCAGTAAGTCTTGTTTCGCAGTTATCTTTAGTGATTTTGCAGGTATAGATTCCCGAACCATAGGAGTCCGGATCGAGAGTAAAGGTGGTAGCTCCTATGATTTCAGTCCCGTTAAAGTACCATTTATAATCGTCATAACCAGGTTCCACCTGTAGATGAATTCCATTATAGCAGTCTCCCGTTTTAGTAATTACTGGGATAGAAGAAAAGCCAGCAAAATATCCACCATATCCTACAGCTCCGTTTCCGGCTGCAATCCCAGCAGTAACAGGTTTTGTTGATTTCACTGTAATATTTCCTGATACACTTGGGATAGAGTAGGTCACCCAATTCGGATTTCCATCTACAGGTGCAGGTCCGTTGGCCGTAACCGGATTTCCGTTAACTGTTACTATTGCTCCTGTTTGGGTGATGATATTGAGTCTTGCATTAAAGTAATCTGTCCCTATTTCATTAATACGTCCTATCTCATTGATCTCTGTAGGTAAAAAGCAGCTTAAAGGCGGGATAAAGTTCATTCCTCCTGTAGCATAAATATTTCCAGAGGAAGTTCCGGCAAGGAGCTGATATACATAAACGTTATTGTTTGCAGAAATACTCATGTTAAAGTTTCCGTTAACCTGGCTGGTGTAATAAGTTCCTTGTACCAAATAATGATCTCCTGCATTAAGGGTAATACTGTTAAGAAGATTTCCGTTTACTGTAAGTTTGGTATTGTCTACTGTGGCAATAACTAAAGCCGCTTCCATCCCTGAATTCGAAGGTCCGTTTCCTTTTACCATGATAAAATCTTTTCCTAATCTTTCAACAGGAACAGCCTGATCCATCAATACATCAACATTGGTACTATTCTTAGTGGTATAGATACTGTTAAAGTTTCCATTGGTTACAGAGATAGGTTTGTCAGCAACAATTTTAGCACCTACCAGCCCTTTTAAGTTGTTAGGATTCAGATTGCTCTGTGCTTCAATAATATATGATTTCCCTTTATTAAGGATAAAAGTTCTTGAGGGAGCTGATATTAAATCGGAGAAAACTACATTCTGGTTATATCCGGATAAGGTTACCGTAGTATTATCTTCTGTCGCGATAATCCCAATAGTAGCGTTTACATATGGCTTGGCTGTTGTATTGGGTGCAACTCCTGTAAAAAAGGTTTTTCCAAGACCGGCTAAGCCTTTTGAAGTAATAAACTCTGCCTGATCCTGAACAGCAAACCTGTAACTGGCAAAAAATTTCTTACTCCCCTTCACATGCAGCCCCATAGATACAGATTTAAACAGATTGGATGCGGTAGAAGCAATCATCATATTATTGGAAATAGCCTGTGCCACAGGATTTCCTTTGCTGAGTTGTACTGTGGCAATTACACTGTTGTTATTAAAGATCTGTACTGTAAAAGGTACTGTTTCATTAGTAGACAGGTACAGATAGCCTTTGGGATTGCCTTGAAGACTGCTTGCAGACATAGGGGCAAACCAGTGTTCTGTGTCCAATTGGGCATTTACTAATAAACAAAAAAAAGTGCAAAAAGCGAGTAGAAATTTTTTCATGCGTTACTATAAGGGCCGCAAATTTAAGTATTAATACTCACAATTTTATATAAAAAAAACTTGGAATCTTGATTTGCTTTAGAATTGTTGAATAGTTAAAATTTGCTTCATTTTGCGTTCATATTCATTAAGGTAATCCATAAAAAAATCCCGGTGAGATTTTCACCGGGATTATATATTTTTAAAAGCTGGATTATAGGCTTACTCTGATAAATCCTGTTACTTTTAGATCTGCGTTTACAGATTTTACATAGTCAGCAACTGAGATACTAGAATCCTTGATGAAATCTTGGTGTACCAAAGTGTTGTCTTTGTAGAATCTCTGCATTTTACCTTTCAAGATATTGTCGATGATGTTTGCAGGCTTACCTTCTTCAGTAAGTTTGTGTCTTTCGATCTCTAATTCTTTGTCGATAGTTTCCTGAGAAACTTTAGTTTCGTCAAGAGCGATTGGGTTCATCGCAGCAGCTTGCATAGAAACAGATTTAGCAACTTCGTCAGCTCCGTCTACTTTTGCAGAAAGAGAAGTGATTGCAGCAATTTTGTTTCCAGCGTGGATGTAAGCTCCTAGGAATGGACCTTCAATTCTTTCGAATGTACCGATTTCGATTTTTTCACCAATAACACCTGTCTGCTCGATTAATTTCTCAGCAACAGTCATTCCGTGGAAATCTGTAGCTAATAATTCTTCTTTAGTAGCAGCGAAGATTGCCATTTCAGCTAATTCGTAAGCTAGCTCGATGAAAGCTTCGTTTTTACCCACGAAGTCAGTCTCACAGTTTAAAGAGATAATAGCACCTAAAGTGTTATCTTCATTTACTCTTGCGATTACAGCTCCTTCAGTAGATTCTCTGTCAGCTCTGTTAGCAGCAACTTTTTGTCCTTTTTTTCTAAGGATATCTACCGCTTTTTCGAAGTCTCCTTCAGCTTCAACTAGAGCTTTTTTGCAGTCCATCATACCTGCACCTGTTTGGTTTCTTAATTTAGCTACGTCTGCAGCAACTGGTGTATAAGACATAATATCTATTATTTTTTTATTTAAGATTAGTATTAATTTTTAGCTTATTTTTAGAGCAGTGCAAAGATAATGATTTTAATGATAAACTAAAAAATGACTTTTCACGTTATTAATATATTTAATACTATTTTAAAGATTTGATTAATGAAAAAAATCTTCCTCCTCCTTTTTGTATGCATTTTTGCGCTTGGTTTTTCTCAAAAAAAGAAAAAAACAAAATCTAAGGCTGTAGTGGAAAAAGAAACCGTAATTATTTATACGGAACAAGAGGCAGAGTCCTCAAAAGAGGCAAGGGTGATCGCTGGTTTTATTAAGCAGAATCCTGGGCATGCAAAAAACGATTTCTTCAAAAAAAGACTCATGGATATTATTATGGCAGATAATTCTCCTGAAGCAAAACCTACTATAAAGCCAATCAGCAAAGAAAAAATAGAAAATATTGTTAAAAATAATGAGCTGAATAGTGGAAAGGTGATGGCTGCCAATAAAGCATCCGTAGAAAAGAACACCAAAAATACTGATAAAGTAAATAATGCAATCAATGCATTGAAAGAAGAAAGATTGGCAAGTTATGCTTCTGCAGGCACTGCAAAAAGTGCGGGCTCTTCGGTAAAATCTGAGCCCAGTGAAGCCAATAAAAAAACAGCAGCCATGCTGACGCATCTTTTTAATAATGATATTAATAAAAATGAGGCATATGTGAATATTAAAAACAGGTCAAGCTGCAACCTGATCGTAAAAATAAATGGTAAAAAATATTATAATTTAAGTGTTCCTGCCAGAGGAGAAAACTTTATTTTGATTGATAAAGGAGAATATGTACTAACGACAATGGTGTGTGACGCCAAATATTCTTCACTAAAGAAAATTACTCAGGATATAGAGATTGCACTCAATGTCGCTGATTAATCAGGAAGAAAACTAAAGTAAAAAAGGTTAAGAAATATTTTCTTAACCTTTTCTATTTATCCTTTAAACTGACCCAT
The DNA here is from genome assembly GCF_057815135.1 of Chryseobacterium sp. II3a. Lineage (NCBI taxonomy): Bacteria > Pseudomonadati > Bacteroidota > Flavobacteriia > Flavobacteriales > Weeksellaceae > Chryseobacterium > Chryseobacterium sp. II3a. Next base: position 95,232 of record NZ_JBYPZJ010000004.1, read on the forward strand.
CGCAATGAATTTATCCTGTCTCTGGGTTTCAAGCTCCTGTCCTGTAAATTTGGAGAAAGCTTTGATATTTTGTAATATAGAATTTTTCAAGTTCAGATAAGTTGTCTCCTGATCATAATGAGCACCACCAAGTGGTTCCTCAATAATTCCGTCAATGAACTTTTCTCTTAGAGCATCCTGTGGAGTAAGGTTTAATGCATTAGCTGCATCTTCCTTGTGATCCCAGTTTCTCCATAAGATAGAAGAGCAGCTTTCTGGTGCAATTACAGTATACCATGTGTTTTCTAACATATATACTTTGTTACCTACACCTATTCCTAATGCTCCACCACTAGCTCCTTCTCCAATAATATAAGTGAAGATCGGAGTTTTCAGCTGAACCATTTCAAAAATATTTCTTGCAATAGCTTCCCCTTGTCCTCTTTCTTCAGCTTCTAATCCTGGATAAGCTCCCGGTGTATCTACTAAAGTCACTACAGGAATGTTGAATTTCTCAGCAAGCTTCATTAGTCTTAAAGCTTTTCTGTATCCTTCAGGATTTGGCATCCCGAATCTTCTGTGCTGTCTTTCCTTAGTCGTTCTTCCTTTTTGAGTCCCTATGATCATTACTCTCTGACCATCCAGGGTCATCAATCCTCCAATCATTGCCGGGTCATCAGCGAAATTTCTGTCTCCGTGAAGTTCTAAGAAACTGCCTTTGTCTGCCATTCCGTGAATATAGTCCAAAGTATAAGGACGATCTGGGTGACGGGACAGTTGTACTCTTTGCCAAGGTGTAAGATTGCTATAGATTTCTTTTTTCTTTTCTAAAATCTTATCCTCAATCTGGCTGCATGCTAATTTTACATCAACACCACTTTCTTCTCCTACTAAAGAACACGTCTGGTATTGGTCCATCAATTCTTTGATAGGAAGTTCGAAACTTAAATATTCCATTTCTTGAAGTAAATTAAATCTTTCAAATGTATGAAAAATTATGGTAATTCTATTTAAAATTATTTATAGCATTGCTTATTCTGTCGATACTTTCCTCTTTTCCAATGATTTCCAGAATGTCAGGAACATCTGGTCCTTTCAATTCTCCTACTAAAGACAAACGCAGTGGCATCATTACTTTACCCATCCCTAAACCTTTGTTTTCTGCGAAATCATGCATAGTTTGCTTTAATATTTCTGCAGTAAAGTCTGTAGAGGCAAATAGAGTAGCTAATTCTCCTAAAATAGCCGAAGTTTCATCATTCCATGCTTTTTTCGAAGCTTTTTCATCGTAAGATGTTGGTGCTTCAAAGAAAAACTTTCCGTTTTCATAAATGTCTTTCGGGAAAGTAGCTCTTTCTTTCATCAGAGGAATTACTTTTAGCAGCTTTTCATCTGAAGCATGAGAAAGATCTAGTCCGGAATTTTTAATCATCTCAAGAAGCTCGGCATCTGATTTCATCTGAAGATACTGATGGTTAAACCATTCTGATTTTTCTTTGCTGAATCTTGCTCCTGCCTTATGTACTTTATGAAGATCAAATTCCTTGATCATTTCATCCAGAGGAAGAATTTCTTTATCATCTGCAGGAGACCATCCTAGTAAAGCCACCATATTGATGAAAGCATCAGGAAGATATCCGTTTTCTCTGTATCCTTTAGAAACAACACCGGTTGCAGGATCTTTGAAATCAAGCGGGAATACCGGGAATCCGAATTTATCACCATCTCTTTTACTCAGTTTTCCTTTTCCTTCAGGCTTCAAGATTAAAGAAAGGTGAGCAAACTGTGGTGCTTCCCAGCCCATTGCTTCATATAATAAAGTATGTAATCCTAAAGATGGCAGCCATTCTTCACCACGGATTACGTGAGAAATCTCCATTTCGTGGTCATCAATGATGTTCGCGAAGTGGTATGTTGGCATTCCATCATTTTTTACCAGAACTTTATCATCTAACGTATTCGTATTTACAGATGACTTCCCTCTGATGATATCTTCAAGATTCAAGACTCTGTCTACAGGCATTTTGAATCTTACCACATAAGGTGTTTTTTCATCCAGTAATTGCTGAACTTCCTCCTCAGAAAGGGCAAGACTGTTTCTTAAACGGTTTCTGGTTTTATTATCATAAGAGAAAACATCACCTCTTGCTTCATATTCTGCACGAACAGCGTCCAGCTCTTCCGCAGTATCGAAAGCGATGTAAGCATAATCTGTTTTTAAGATCTGCTCTGTGTATCTGTCATAGATATCTCTTCTTTCAGATTGTCTGTAAGGGGCAAATTTTCCTCCTTTCTTAGGACTTTCATCAGGGATGATTCCACACCATTCTAAAGCTTCTTCAATGTATTCTTCAGCACCTTCTACATATCTTGCGGTATCTGTATCTTCAATTCTCAACACAAATTCTCCCCCTTGATTTTTAGCAAAAAGGTAATCATATAATGCGGTTCTTACGCCTCCCAAGTGTAAAGGTCCTGTAGGACTTGGAGCAAAACGTACTCTTACTTTCTCCATTTCAATTTTAATTTTTGCAAATTTACTTAAAATTATGTGTTTAGGAGATGATTTCTGAATGTGTATTTTCCGATTTTTATATTTAAACCTGTTGTGCATTTAGTATAAATTGATTTTTATTTTCTAAATCAGAAGTTTTGGGCTTCAAATTGATTTACCGGATTTGATATGACTGCAATTTTTTGTCAATTTTTTTCTAATGAATAATAGGTATGTTAAAAATAAATTTCTGAGTTAAACTTCAATTATATTGTCGAAATAAACCAGGAGTTAATGCTTTTTTGTGGAAATTTCATTAAAGTAGAGAAAATAAATTCGTTAATATTTTGTATTGAGAAAACGAAAAGCTCTTGCCATTGAATTTTTGTTAGCCGAGCGAGAGACTTTTGGAAGGTAGATAATAGAAAAATGATTTTTATTATTTATCTTTATATATTAAAATATATCAATTAAATTATGAGAAAAAATTTATTTGTAATGTTTGGTCTATTTGCAAGTATTTGCATGATGGCCCAAAGTTTTACACGAGGTACTAATTTGATAAAAGATAGAAGGTATGAATCTCAGAATGGACAGTATTTTCTGACTTTTCAAAATGATGGAAATTTGGTGGTTTACAATCGTAGGAACCAACCGAAATGGGATTCTAAAACACAAGGAGAGGGTGCGAGAGCAGTTTTTCAGGATGATGGCAATCTTGTAGTTTATAATTTCTCGGGAAATGCTGTATTTAGTACAAATACAGTTAATAAAAATGCAACCAGCCTTGAAATGCAGGACGACGGTAACCTGGTAATTTATAACAGAAGAAGAAATGCATTATGGTCTTCTAATGATAATTCTAATGGAAATTCTAATTGGAATTCAGACAATACCGGAAGTTATAGTAGAGGTAATATTTACAAAGGATTTAGATTTGTAAAAGGCAAAAAAATATTTTCTGAAAATAATAACTATTACTTAATCTTCCAAACAGATGGCAATTTAGTAATGTATAGTAATGGATTTAAAAATGATATCTGGTCTAGTGCAACAGCCGGAAGAGGAAAAAGTGCTATTTTTCAGGACGATGGAAATCTGGTAGTTTATGACTCTTCAAATAGACCTGTATACAGTACTGGGGTAAGTTCTTCAAATATTGATAGACTTTCAGTTCAGAATGATGGTAATATTGTGATATACAATAATGATGGAAGTATAGTCTGGGCAAATAAAAAATAAATATAGAAAATAGACTGACCGAAAGGTTAGTCTATTTTTTTGTTTGAACTTTATTGGAGTTTGATGAATATTTTATTTCACAGGTTTTACTTTTTACAAAAACTAATTTTGTAACCTTATGAAATTATCTTTTCCCATATATTGATCCAATCTTTTGTTTCATTTTCTAGGGAATAGTTTTCTAAAACAAATTGTGATGCTATTTTACCCTTTTCAAAAAAGAGTTCTGAATTCGTATTATATTCTAAAGCGTAATGTTCTAATTTCTCAACGAAATCAATAATATTACCTTCCTCAATGAGGCAAGAAAATTCTTCTTTGAAATATTCTTTTCCCCCTTGCCCGGAATATCCAATTACAAAACACCCGCAAGACATTGCTTCTACAGGAGGAAGTCCAAAACCTTCTCTATGGTTGAAACTTAAGAAAAAAACAGATTCTTTTAAATGTTGTGCAACTTCTTTTTCATCCATATTATCAATTGGAAAAAACTCCCAATCATTCAATTTTTTGCGTGCTTTTATAATGTTAATAATCTGCAAAGAATCCTCAGAAAGTTTCCTTGGCATAAAAGCAATTTTTCGCTTTTTTTTATTGCCAAAATTAAAGACTTGAGTATCAATTCCTAAACGTGCTTTATATAAATTATGAGAAGGAAAAACAAGATCAAAGTACTCTTTCGCATTTTCTGATGCTACAATAGTTCCCATACAGTTTTTATTTAAATAAGGATTCTCCTCACTATAATCATATCCGTAACCCTGAAAAGTATAATAACAATTTTGATTAAGGATTACATACTGATGATTGGGAATGGTTTTATGAAATGATTTTCCATATATTTCCGGAAAAACAAATAGTGCATCTTTCTCTATTTGGGGTGAAAAAAAACGGTGAAAGAAAATTTTTAATTTTTCGTATAAACTGTTTTTATGATTTTTAGAGCTACTGCTGTTTTCAATATTCTTAATAAGCTCATAATTATAAGAAATCTTTGTAAATGGATACCAAATATTAACTTTTTTCTTATTTTTCTTGAGCAAGACAGCAGCATTATAACCGTGATTGTTTAGAATATTTACATATTTGTAGATTTGCTTTATACCCCCAAACGGCACTGAAACTGACGGGCATACAAAATATATTTTTCTTTCTTTCATAATAATATGAATACTTTTTTTGAACTAATCTGTTGGTAATTCTTTTTATAAAGACCTGCCTGGGTAAAGAAACGATCTCTGTTTAATAATTTGTATTCTCACTTTTTTCGTTTATCATTTGTATTTCTTAGACATAAAAAAACAGTTTTGTAATGCATTATAGAACTCTTGAGCTAACACAACTTCAAACTATATTTTTACAAGATTGATATCTTATAACACTTCTATTAACATCATCATAATATACTTAACAGAAGTGAAAATATGGATAATCACAGGGTAAAGATAACAGACTTATTACTATCATAATTTGTAATAAATGCTTAATTTCGTTTCCTTAATTGGTTAGATCCGACAAAATAATAAATTTAAAATGGGAATTAAAAGATTTTTCAAAAATAAAATAAAAGACTACAAATTCATAAAAAATAAAAGGAAAATCGAAATTAATCATTTTGATCTTGATTTCTTTAAAAGCTATGAATTCAAATTAAATACCGATTCCCATACACCTCAGGTTTCTATTATTATTCCTGTTTATAATCAGATCAGATATACCCTTAACTGTCTTTATACCATTGAGCAACATGATCTGAATGTTTCCAGAGAAATTATCATTATCAATGACAATAGCTCAGATGAGACTTTGGAATACCTGAACAAAATCAAGGGAATTACAATTATTAATAATGCTGAAAACCTTGGTTTTTTAAGAAATGTCAATAAAGGGATTCAGACAGCGAAAGGTGAATATATATACCTGCTGAATAATGATACGGAAGTTCAGGAGAATTATTTAAGCTCACTTCTTGAGGTTTTTGAAACCAAAGAGAAGGTAGGAGCTGTAGGATCAAAAATGATTTTCGGGGATAATACGCTTCAAGAAGCCGGCTGTCTTATATTCAAAGACTGTGAAATTGTAAATCTTGGACGATTCAGTTCTATTGATGACCCATCATTCAATTTTTTAAGAAAAGTGGATTATTGCTCAGGATGCAGCCTGTTATTTAAAAGACTTGACATCCATGGGAATTTAAACTTCCTGGATGAAGAATTCTTGCCTGCTTATTATGAAGAAACCGATTTCTGTCAGCGACTGAAATACGTGCAGAATTTGGATATCTATTATCAGCCGAAATCTGAGATTCTTCATTTTGAAAATATCAGCTATACAGGGAAAAACTCCAATAAAGAACAATTACTAGAAAAAAATGCCAAAAAATTTAAAGACCGCTGGAATTCCAGATTTGAAAGCGAGAAATGGTTGAAGATCGATCAAAAACAACAACTTAATGTCTATAAGAATTTCCAGCAGCCTACGATTCTTTTCCTTGAGGAATCTATGCCTAAGTATGATCAGGATAGTGGTTCAAGAAGGCTGGATGAAATTTTCAAAATCCTTATTGCCAACAACCATAAAATATTGTTGGGGATTCCTGCATTTAATGAAACAGACAAGAAATATATAGAATATTGTGAGTCTCTTGGGATTCAAGTATTTCAGGACTTTGTGACACCTAAAAATAAAATTGTCAAGATCAATGATCAGATTATTGAAAAACTTCCATTGGTTGATTTAATCTGGATTTTCAGACCGAACGGGTTTAAAAACTGGTATAAAGTTCTTAAAAGTCATATCACCAGACAAAAACTGATCTATGATATGGTAGATCTTCATTATTTAAGGGTTGAAAGGGAAAAAGAATATATGCCGACCACACCGAAAATGGAGAGAAAAAATCAGAAGACCAGGGAGCTTGAATATTCAGCGATGCAGACTTCTGATGCAGTGGCCGCCATCAGTGATGTAGAAAAAGGAATTGTTTCCCAGAATGGAATCGATATTAAAAAAGTGCATGTGGTAAGTAATTTCCATACACTGGATCAAGTTAATAAAAATGGATTTTCAGACCGAGAGGGGTTGTTATTTATCGGAGGTTTCAGGCATCTTCCCAATCTTGATGCATTAAAATTCCTTGTAGATGATATCATGCCGCTGGTCTGGGAAAAAAATGATTCTATTTTTGTGAATGTTATTGGCCCTGAACTGTCGGAAGAACTTACCCGTAAATACAGTTCAGATAAAGTAAGAATTCTTGGATACCAGGAAACAGTTGATGAGTGGTTTGAGTCCTCCAGGGTTTTTGTAGCACCATTACGATACGGAGCCGGAGTAAAAGGAAAAATAGGACAGGCTCTGGAATATGAACTCCCAATTGTCACTACACCCATAGGAGTAGAGGGGATGAACCTTCAACACGGTATTCATGCGCTGGTAAGTGATATCAGTGATGCACAGGCTTTCGCCGATCATATTCTCGAATTGTATTCCAATGAAGAAATGTGGAATACATTAAAAGAGAATTCAAAGAAGGCTTTATATCCCTTTTCAAGAGAAGTACAGGGAAAAAATGTGCTTAATTTAATCTCATTGCTGTATAAGAAATAAAGTTACTTGCCTAAGTTTGAATAATCATGATAAATTATATAGAAAAACAATTAACTAGAATAGGTTTCAGTTTTATATTTTGTAATGTTTGTGGAAGCATTAGAAAAATCAAAATACGAACGAATAATCTAAGAGAAGATGCCACATGCAAAAAGTGTAATTCCATTTCCAGAAAAAGACATTTGTCTAAGATTATTTTAGAGCTAATAAATAGAAAAAATAATACTTCGTATAGCAGTCTTAGGAAAATAAGTAAAGATTCAGGATTGAGAATTTATAATGTTGAATCCAATGGAGCCCTACATCATTACCTTAAACATATTGATCATTATATTTGTAGTGAATATTTTGGACCTTATGAAACACATGGTAAAGAAAAGAATGGAATTTTAAATGTAGATTTAATGAATATTCCATTTGAAGATAATACATTGGATCTTGTTGTATCAACTGAAGTTTTTGAACATATTCCTGATCCTTATAAAGCTTTTCATGAAGTACACAGAGTTTTAAAAAAAGGAGGCTCACATGTTTTTACAGTACCTTATTATGAGAATACAGAAAAAGATGAGGTGAGGGCATTTTTAGATGATAACAATAACATTGTTTATACCATGGAGCCTGAATATCACGGAGATCCAATAAGAAGTGATGAAGGGATTCTGGTATACACTATTTTTGCAGAAGAAATGCAGAAGAAGCTAGAGCTTATAGGGTTTAAAGTAGCTCTCAACAGAGAACGAAATCTCATAAACGGAATTTTAGGAGATAATAATATTGTTTTTATTACAACAAAGCTATAAAAGTAAAAAGGAGACGTTAGAGTCTCCTTTTATTTTTTAAATCGGTAAGAAACAAAATGGCTGATCTTACGGGAAACTGATTCTTCATTAATTGTACTTTCTCCGTATAGATACTTTCAATTTCCTTCATGTTATTTTGTATCATTTGATGATGATGAGGCTGGGTCTTTAGGTACAGCTGATTTTTTTTATAACTGCTGCTTAAGCGTTTTATATATTTGGAAAGACCTTTAAAATCCTGAACAAGACCAAATGTTCTTTTAAGAAACAGGAGAGACTCATCATTCCTTTCAAAAAACACGCCGCCAATCTGCTGATTTTCATGAATCCTGTAGTAAAAGAGTTTTTCGTCCAACATGACAAAAGAATCTTTCTGGGCTGCGATGAAGGCGATCCATTCATCATGATGAAGACCTTCAGAGTCCGGAATGGGCATTATTTCCTTTAAAAAAGACTTTCTTAAAGACATTGATGCTCCTGTTGCAATATTGGTTACTTTAGAAAGAGTTTCCTTTATACTGAAGTTTTTATCAGTTGATTTTGCAATAGCAGGAAGATCCCAGAAAGAATACATTTCTCTGCTTTCGCCTTTTTCGTTAATGTAATACCCATTTGTGGCAATGACATTAATGTCTGGATGTGCTTCGAAATAATGCAGATGTGTTTCCACTTTATTCTCTACCCATTGGTCGTCCTGATCGCTGAGAAAAATAATATCATGGCTGCATAATGAAATAGCTTTTTCAAAATTTTTTACACTCCGAAGATTATTTTCATTAGTGTGGATTTTGAAAATGCTGGGGTATTGCTCCCGGTAAGAATTTAAAATAGAAATAGTAGAATCGGTAGAGCCGTCATCACATATAATAATTTCATCTATTGGAACCGTTTGGTGCAAAATAGAATCGAGCTGGTATTTTATATATTTTTCTCCGTTGTAGGTACAAAGAGCAACTGAGGTTTTCATGGAGCCTTATTTATTAAATTGACTGAACAAAATTTGGATCCAATTACTAAATGAATATCTCTGATAAGTTTCTTCAGAAGATTCAATATAATCCTCTGCCAGGAAATTGGTAATTTCAGACATATTATCATCATTCAGCAGAAATATATTATTAGGATTATAAAATCTATATCCCTTCACTAATTCATTATTAGTGATTAATTTTTTTCTGTATCCTATAGCCTCAAAAACCCTGAAAGAAAGTCCTTTGTGAACTGTGTTTTGAAAGTCAAGAATAATTTTTGATGCTTTGGCATTTTTCATGTTTTCCTCAAAGCTCATTCCGGTTTTTGTGAAATTTATAGGATATTCCCGGTACTTCTTGATATGCTTTTCTTTAGTATAGATTACATTGATATTGGTTTTCAGATTTTTTTCCTGAAATAATATCGAAAGTTTGCAAAGTTCCTCTATACGATCTTTCATAAAGGTGCCTACAAAAAACAGATCCTGTTTGATCTCGGAGTTTGTGGGCAGATAATCAAAATAAAAATTATGAATATGCTGGGTCTGAGGATATCTTATAGTATCTCTTTCGTCAAATACAAAAAAGCGGTCAAAATATTTTATGGTTTCTCCAGCCAGAGGAAACCTCTGCATTCCATCCCATTGATAGGCTACGGTAAGGGTACTTTTCTTTTGAATTTTGGCCAAGACATTTTTACTGAATAAATCAGGGCGGATAACCAGGGCATAATCGGCATGGCTGATTTTGTCAAGAAAAAACAGCTGGGGATGTTCCTTTTTTTCGGCCAGTACTTTGGCTTTAAATGTTTTGTTATTGCTGAATGCCTTTTTGTAAATATGAATTAAAGACTCTTCAGCACTCAGTTTTACTTGTAAACAATCATGTTCTACAGTAAATACTTTAAAACCAAGGTACTCAAGATTTTTTTTAAAAACCTTTGGCAATCCAAAATGGTTTGGAACTGCTAATATGATACTTTTATCTTTAAAGTCGCTCATTTCTATATTGAATATCCTGCATCAGAAAAATAAGGTCTCCAGAAGTCCTTCTCCTTATTCCATCTGTGGCAGCCAAAAGGAAGTTTTCCTTTATTGATGTTCATTGCTTTCTCCTGTTTATTCTCAATTGAGAAGAGACAGGCTTCTTTATAATTAGGTTTAGAAAAAATTATACCATTTCTTTCCGGTTCTATACTGAAAAATACATCTTCAGCATAAAATTGGCCTGAATTTTTAGGATCCAGATAAATACTCACTACTTCCGGTATTTCTTCAAGAACCTTAATGAATTTTTCTCTCTTTCTTAGAGATAAGCCTCCATTTCCTACATTATTGTAGAGTAGAGATTTATCTTTCTGCCACTTTCCGTTTCCTTTGAAATTGATCAGAGATTTAATTCCGGAAATGGTTTTATCAAAAATTAATTTAAAAAAAGGAATCTTTTCTGCACTTCGTATCCAGGGTGCTCCAATATAATCGTAGTCTTGCTGGCACCAGTATTTTAGTTCATCCTTAAATATAAAACAGTCTGTTTGATAAATTAGTATATATTTTTCAGAAAATTTTTTATAAAACTCTGAACTCATCATCAACTGATTATACCCATAGATTCCTTTAAAATAGTGATCATCGAAGCTGAGAAAAGAAGCCTTAAAGCTTTGATAAGCTTCAAGAGAGAGGCTTTTAGGGTGTATAAAAGTGATTTTATACTGTCCTAAAATATGAAATACCTGATTGAGAGCAATCAAATCATCTCCCTCAGGTATTTCCCTATAGATTGGAATAATAATATCTACCAATGTTATTTTGAATATTCTAATACCGTTTTTTCGATGATTTTTACACAATCAAGCAATTGCTCTTCTGTAATAACCAATGGTGGAGCAAGTCTGATGATATTACCATGAGTAGGTTTTGCCAATAATCCGTTTTCTTTTAACTGCAGGCAAAGGTTCCATGCTGTAGAGCTTTCAGGAGTATCATTGATCAGAATAGCATTTAAAAGTCCTTTTCCTCTTACTTTAGTAATCAGATCTGTTTTTTCTATCAGTTTATTGATCTCAGCTCTGAAAAGCTGGCCAAGTTCTTCTGCTCTTTCAGATAATTTTTCATCAGCAACTACATCTAATGCTGCTACAGCTACCGCGCAGGCAATAGGGTTGCCTCCGAATGTAGATCCGTGTTGTCCTGGCTTAATCACATTCATGATCTCATCATTAGCTAATACTGCAGATACTGGATACATTCCTCCTGAAAGTGCTTTTCCAAGAATTAAAATATCCGGTTGTACATTTTCATGATGACAAGCAATCAGTTTACCGGTTCTTGCGATACCTGTTTGTACTTCATCAGCAATAAAAAGAACATTATGCTTTTTACATAGTTCAGAAGCATTTTTAAGGAAGTTTTCATCCGGAACATATACTCCTGCTTCTCCCTGGATAGGTTCTACAAGGAATGCTGCAATGTTTCCTGCTTCTCTGCTTAATACTTCTTCCAATGCGGTAAGGTCATTGTAAGGAATTTTGATAAATCCTGGGGTAAAAGGACCGTAGTTTTGGTTGGCATCCGGATCATTAGAAAAAGAAACAATTGTTGTTGTTCTTCCATGGAAATTATTTTCACAAACGATGATCTTTGCTGCATTTTCAGAAATTCCTTTTACTTCATAGCTCCATTTTCTGGCTAATTTCACTGCAGTTTCTACAGCTTCAGCCCCAGAGTTCATGGGTAACACTTTATCAAACCCGAAAAGAGTGGTGATCTTCTGCTCGTATTCTCCTAATTTAGAGTTGTAGAAAGCTCTTGAAGTTAAAGCCAGCTTCTTTGCCTGTTCTACCAAAGCCGCTACAATTGCAGGGTGTGAGTGTCCCTGGTTGACAGCAGAATATGCTGAAAGAAAATCATAATACCTCTTGCCCTCTACATCCCAAACGAAAACACCTTCTCCACGGTCCAGAACTACTGGAAGAGGGTGATAGTTATGCGCTCCGTGTTTGTCTTCAAGGTCAATAAAGTACTGTGAGTTTTTTGTTGTTTCTGCTGTTGACATATTGTTGGTTTTCGACAAATTTACGCAATATTAATGATATGAATAAACAAAAGTAGAATAGGGCAGAATGAGGCTGTTAAAGTGTATTTTGAGGGTAAAAGATCCCGTAACGAAAATATTTTCTTAGCAGATAAATTGTTGCAGGTATTCTATCTTTAGCAGGTATGAAATTATGTGGGAAAGTTTATTCTATATTGTATGGTGTAAGATCTTTTCTTGCATAGTGAATCGCGGTTCCAACAGGATTATAAAGCTTGCAGCAGAATACCAAACGATATTGATGGAATTTCGGATCCAGATTTACGGTGTTGATTTCCTTGGCAATTTTCAAGGAGTTTTTTTTCACAGAATCAGTTTGGATATTGCAAAAATCTTTACTGTAGAGATATAAAGTATAAGTAATGGTGTCTTTATCTTTCATTTCTCTTTCATATTTTGGATATCGTTCTAGCTCTTCAATATGATACTCTCTTTTGATTTTTTCAAATACTTTTTCCTCACCCTTATTTTCAATTCTTTTGGATGAACTGAAATAGGTAAGCATGAAAACAGCAATAAAACTTGCAAGAAAATAGAGGAGAATTGTACCTGCTATTCCTATGAGTATCCATTTTAATATTTTGTTGATGTTTTTATGAAGTTTCATAAGGTTTATTCGTGAAGCTCCTTTATAAATAATAAGCAAAAAACTCTCTGAAAACAGAATAAAAATCTCTTAATTCAAAATATTCAGGGCTGGAGCTTTCAATATTTTTAAAATGATGCTCCTTGAATAACTTTTTGATTCGGGTTTGATGATAAAACTGCGAAACAGAAATAATACGGGTATACTTGAGGCTATCAGCAATTTTTACGGCATTGATAACGGTTTTCTCAGTGGTATTCCCAAAGTTATCCACAAGAATATAGTGAGCAGGAATTTTATTTTTTATCAGATATTTCTTCATCTCTGTACCCTCCCAATAGCCTTCTTTCCCTAAGCCGCCACTTACCAGGATTTCTTTAATTTGTTTTTTCTGATAGAGTTCAATGCTTTTATCCAATCTTGCTTTTAAACGTGGAGAGAGAGTGCCGTCTTCGTTTACTTTATTCCCGAAAACCACGGCAAGTTCTGCTTTTTGTTTACAATTTGTAAGCCCATCATAAGTGATGTACAATGAATGAATTGTAAGCCAGAAGAGCCCTGCAATGAGTATGTATTTGAGGATAATCTTCAGCATATTATTTATTTTATTTCAAGGAGCCTCTTTTGCATTTATCTAGTCCAAAATTTATTACTTTTTAGTATGAAATGTCAAATACTTTTTCCATTTGCTTTTCATTGGTGGAGCTAGGAGTTGCTTTTAATAAAGTGTTACGAAGCCAAACTGCCAGGCTGTTTTCATAATGAGAAACTTTACCAATTGTTGAACTCGTGTTGACAATGTAATGCGCTTTTTTCACACGCATTTCTTCATATTGTTTGAAAGCTTCTTCCACACTTTTCCCTTCACCAAAAAGCTTTCCGAGAACATAGGCATCTTCAATTGCCTGGCAAGCTCCTTGTCCCATATTAGGTGTTGTTGCATGTGCTGCATCACCAATCAAACAAACGCGATCTTTTTGCCATTGAGAAATTGGTTCCAAATCGATAATGTCATTGACAAATATTTTTTCTTTTGGGGTTTCGGAAATTATTCTGGGAACGTCTAAGGTAAATTCATTAAAAAGTTCTGCAAGTTGGGTAGGATATTTAACCAAATTTTCGTTAACCACAGCATACCAGTAGAGTTGTTGGTCATTAATTCTGACAAAGCCGAAGCGTTTACCTTTTCCCCATGCCTCATAGGCTTGATGGCTGTATTTTTTTGTCCAATCGAGTTCACAAACGCCACGCCAGCATTTTTGATTGGCAGATCTTTGTTTTCCTATGTTTAAAATTTGGTGTCGCACTACTGATTTAATGCCATCAGCTCCAATAACGGCGTCTGCAATAGCAGTAGTTCCGTCTTCAAAAGTTAATAAATAGCTGTTTCCTTGTTCAATTTTAGATAAACGTTTGGAGAGTCTAATGTTATCAAAACCAATTTCTTCAGCTAGAATTCTTTGTAGATCGCCCCTATGTATAGCAATATTGTGTACCCCATATTTATGTTCAAATTTTTTCAATGGTACATCCGATAAGGTCCTGAGCTGTGGATCAGTAATTTTAATAGTTGAAATTTTGTGTCCGGCTTCTTCGATTTTGTGACGAATACCAAGCTTTTCAAAAATTTGCATTGCATTATTGGCCATGATAATTCCGGCACCTACAGGTTTTATTTCGGAGGCACTTTCGTAAATGGTAATGTCCAGATTATTTTTTTGTAAGGCTAGAGCTGTTGCTAAACCACCAATTCCGCCGCCGATAATTGCTATTTTCATTGTTGATTACATTTATATTGTGAGACAAAATTAGAGGTCAGAAAGATCAATAACGTTCACTTAAGGTAATTTCTGAATTAGTAAATTCTTTTTCGTATTCTGCTTAGGGACTGTGGTGTAATTCCTAAATAAGACGAAATATATTTCTGCGGAATTTTGTTCAGGATTTCAGGTGACTTTTTCAGGAGATTAAGATAACGCTCTTCCGGGGTGTAAAAAAATAATTCATCTAGCCTTTGTTTTGCATCTAAAAATGCTAAATCGGAGATATGTTTTGCTAATCCAAGCCAGAAAGTATCCTTCTGAATCAAAGCCTCAATATCTTTTTTGTCAAAATATAAAACTTCTGTTTTGAGAAGAGTTTGGATAACCGCTATTGATTTTCTCCCAGTAACATAACTTGCATAATCACCAATAACATCATTGTTTACTTGCAAAAGATAGCTGATGTCTTCTCCTTTTTCATTGATGTAATAAATTCGGACAGCACCATTCAAAATGAATCCTAAACGGTCAAAAATTCCATTTTTAGGTTCTATTATTTTGTTTTTATCATAATTTACGATGTAGCAAATTTCCAAAAACTCCTCTACACGCTTCATGGAAATTTGAAGAGTTTCTGCTAATTTTTCTTGTATTGCTGATGCCATCGCTTTTATGTTAATTTGAATTTATACTACAACAAGATTTTTGTAATTACAAAAATAACTTTTCCCGTTTGATTATGTTCAAAATTAAAATTACTTTGAGTTTTTGCTTTTTATGAGGGGGATATTCTCTATGTTAGCCTATTAAAAATGACATAAAAGTTGATAGATTTTTGTAATGTTTATAACTAAAAAAGGCGTCTCAAGACGCCTTTTTTATATGAATGATATTTTTTAATGATTATCATATTTTCTGTCCATTACAAAATCCTCCATGAATTTTGTAGTGTAGTTTCCTGCAAGATAATCTTCATTATCCATTAGTTGTCTGTGGAAAGGAATAGTAGTTTTTACTCCTTCAATATAGAATTCTTCAAGAGCACGTCTCATCTTTGCAATTGCTTCTTCACGGGTTTGAGCCGTAGTAATAAGCTTGGCAATCATAGAGTCATAATTAGAAGGAATTGTATATCCGGAATAAACATGAGTGTCTACTCTGATTCCGTGTCCGCCAGGAATATTTAATCCTGTAATTTTTCCTGGAGACGGTCTGAAGTCTGCGTAAGGATCTTCAGCGTTGATTCTACATTCTATAGAATGCAATTTAGGATAATAGTTGATTCCTGAAATAGGAGTTCCTGCAGCAAGAAGAATTTGTTCTCTGATTAGGTCATAATCAATTACCTGCTCAGTAATAGGATGCTCTACCTGGATTCTTGTATTCATTTCCATGAAATAGAAATTTCTGTGTTTGTCTACAAGGAATTCAATAGTTCCTACTCCTTCATATCCGATGAATTCTGCAGCTTTTACAGCAGCATCACCCATTTTCTCACGAAGTTCGTCCGTCATAAAAGGAGAAGGTGTTTCTTCCGTTAATTTCTGATTTCTTCTCTGTACAGAACAGTCTCTTTCAGAAAGGTGGCAAGCTTTACCGAATTGGTCACCTGCAACCTGAATTTCGATGTGTCTAGGCTCTTCGATCAGTTTTTCCATATACATACCTCCGTTTCCAAAGGCAGCTACAGCTTCCTGAATGGCAGATTCCCAGTGATCTTTAAGATCTTCAGCTTTCCAAACCGCTCTCATTCCTTTACCACCACCACCGGCAGTAGCTTTGATCATTACAGGATATCCTGTTTCTTCAGCAACTTTTACTGCATGCTCGTAAGATTCAATTAAACCATCAGAACCTGGTACACATGGTACACCTGCTGCTTTCATGGTAGCCTTAGCATTGGCTTTATCTCCCATTTTTTCAATCTGCTCCGGAGAAGCTCCAATGAACTTGATTCCGTTCTTTTCGCAGATTCTTGAAAAGTTAGCATTCTCAGATAAGAATCCGTAACCAGGGTGAATAGCATCTGCATTGGTAATTTCTGCAGCAGCAATAATGTTAGGGATTTTAAGATATGAGTCTTTACTCATTGCTGGACCAATACAAACCGCTTCATCAGCAAATCTTACGTGAAGACTGTCTTTATCAGCAGTAGAATATACAGCTACAGTTTTGATCCCCATTTCTTTACAAGTACGTAAAATACGCATTGCAATTTCGCCACGATTGGCTATTAATATTTTTTTGAACATCTTCTTCAATTTGAAAATTAGATAATTTGAAAATTAGATAATGTTATTTTAATGTAGAATTTAATCTAACATCTAATGTCTAACATCTAACCCCTAAATTAAGATGGATCTACTAAGAATAATGGTTGGTCGTATTCTACAGGTGTAGCATCGTCAACTAAGATTTTAACGATTTTTCCGCTAACCTCAGATTCAATCTGGTTGAATAATTTCATTGCTTCAATAACACAAACTACTTTACCAACAGAAACATCGTCACCTACATTTGCAAATACGTCTTTATCCGGAGATGGTTTTCTGTAGAAAGTACCGATCATTGGAGACTTGATCGTAATATATTTACTGTCATCAGATGCAGCCTCAGTTTTTTCAGCAGCAGGAGCTGCCGCAGGAGTTGCTACAGGTGCTGGAGAAGCTACCGCTTGTGGAGCTGTGTGGTATACTGCAGGTTGTGCATAAACAGCTTCGCTTCCAGCTAATGGAGTTTTAATAGTGATTTCGAAATCTTTAGTTTTGTACTTCACTTCTGAAACTTCAGCCTTAGATACAAACTTAATAAGATTCTGTATGTCTTTAATGTCCATAAATTTGATATTTGATTTTGGTTCAAAGATACCAAAAAAACGCAAAAAACAACAAAAAACCGCCAAATTTTATCAAAATTGGGCGGTTTTTGTATTAAAATGAGGCTTTTTCAGTGAAAAGCGACTCTTAGTTTTCTTCAGTAGCAGCTACTTCTTTTTCCAATACTACTTTACCTCTGTAGTAAAGTTTTCCTTCATGCCAGTGAGCTCTGTGGTATAGGTGAAGCTCTCCTGTTGTTGCATCTTTAGCTAATTGAGGAACTACAGCTTTGTAGTGAGTTCTTCTCTTATCTCTTCTTGTCGACGACTGTCTTCTCTTTGGATGTGCCATTTTCTAATAACTTTTTTAATTGATGAGCGATGAGATTCATCATCTCATCATATTTAAATTATTCTATTTAATTATTGTCTCTTAATTTTCTTAAAGCATCCCATCTTGGGTCACTTTCATGTTCTTCCTCTTCAATTTCCTCAATATCTTTTGGACTGAACTGATCTAGGATTTTGATATCTTCATCACTTACATTCGGTGAAATCTTTTTCATCGGGATAGAAAGCATTACATTTTCGTAGATCAAATGCGCTACATTAAAAGCATGCTCTGCAGTGGGAATGGTAATGACATCTTCATTGCTGTCATCATATTCTTCCCCGAAATTCACCAGAATCTTGATTTCATTCTCAATAGGATAGTCGAAATCTTCATTTGTAATATCACAAACTAGCTCAACTAAACCTTTTATTTTAATCTCAAACTCCAGAAAAGTAGTGTGTTTGTCTAAAAAGACATTCACTTCTATTCTTGGGTTTGTAAATTCCTGCTCAGTGTCAAATAATTGAAAGAACGTTTTATCTATCTCAAACTTGAACTCGTGTTTTCCGTTTTTAAGTCCGGAAAAGCTTACGTCATAGTTTCTTAACTTGTCCATAAAATGAGTGTGCAAAAATATGCATTTTTTTTATAATAACAAATAAAATCTAAAACAAATTAATTTAAAATTTGTTTTAACGGTTTATGCTTCAGTTTCCTCAGGCAGATCTTCGTCGATTCCGTTATCTACAGCTATTTTTCTAGGCTGAAGACGGTTGCTCATCAGTTCGTTGTATTCACTTCTGTTCTTGAAAACCTTAATAGCAGTGAAAATAGCTTCTGTGAAACTTTGCTCATCTGCAATGTTTTTCCCTGCAATATCATAGGCAACCCCATGATCCGGAGAGGTTCTGATGAATGGAAGTCCTGCTGTATAATTTACCCCTTCTTCATAAGCCAATGTTTTGAACGGAGCTAACCCCTGATCATGATACATGGCTAAAACGGCATCAAAGTTTTTGTATTTATTAGGCTGGAAGAAGCTGTCTGCTGGGAAGGGACCAAATGCCAGTATTCCATGATCTGAAAGTTCCTGGATGGCAGGGCTGATGATTTCTATTTCTTCAGTACCGATTACTCCTCCATCTCCAGCATGTGGATTTAATCCTAATACAGCAATTCTCGGTTTTTGAATGCAGAAATCTTCGATAAGTGTTTGGTTCAATACCCTGATCTGCTTCTTTATTTTTTCTTTGGAAATATTTTCTGCAATCTGCGCAATAGGAATGTGATGAGTAGATACTGCCACTTTAAGATCTTCAGTGACAAGGAACATTAATCCTTTCTTGCTGAATTTTTCTTCAAAATATCCGGTATGTCCGGCATGTTTGAAGCCCATTTTCACCATTTCATCTTTGTTGATAGGAGCAGTTACCAAAACATCAATATCGCCTTTTATTAAAGCTTCAGTGGCTGCTTCCAAAGAATCAATAGCCATTTGGGTAGATTCCTCAGTGGGAACACCCAGCTCAACATTGACGTTTTCCTTGGTCAGATTTACCATATTCAGCTTGCCGGTCTGTGCCTGAGAAGCTTCATTTACATAGTTGAAATTCAGATTCAGCTTGAAAATGTTTTTCTGATAAGTGAACAATTTCCCCGAGCCAAAAATTACAGGCGTGAAAAAATCTGTAATGGTTTTGTCTTTCAGAGACTTCATAATGATCTCCGGACCGATGCCGTTGAAATCACCGATTGAAATTCCTACTCGTACTTTATGGTTTTTTGGGCTCATTTTGATTATCTTTGAAGATTATAATTTACAAATTTAGCAAAAAATAATATGTTCACAGGAATTATTGAAGCAGTTGGTGTTATTGAAAAGATTGAAGAAAAAGGAAGTAACATAGATTTCACCCTGAAATGCCCTTTTACAAACGAACTTAAAATTGATCAGAGCCTGGCACACAACGGATGCTGTCTTACTGTAGTGGAGATTAAAGACAGTCACTATGTAGTAACAGCAATCAACGAAACTCTTGAGAAAACCAACCTCGGGAAATGGGAGCTGGGAACTGTTGTGAATCTTGAGCGTTGTATGAAGATGGATGGAAGGCTAGATGGGCATATTGTTCAGGGCCATGTTGATAAAACCGGAGAAGTTGTAGGAATTGAAAATAAAGATGGAAGCTATTTCATCACCATGAAATATGAAGCAGACGGAAACTTTGTGACTGTACCTCAGGGATCTATCACTGTAAACGGAATCAGTTTAACGGTAGCAAAAAGCGAGGATACACAATTCTCGGTAGCTATTATTCCTTACACCTGGGAATTTACCAATATGAAACACTTGAAAATTGGAGATAAAGTGAACCTGGAATTTGACATCATTGGTAAGTATATTGCTAGGTTAATTAAAAAGTAGGATGTCGTTAAATAAATATAAAGGATATAGTTTAAGGAACCGTGTGTTTTTCGGTTTCTTATTGGTATGCTTTTTAAGTGTTGTGGCAACATCGCTGGTTCCTTATTTTGTATTGAGAAATAATTCCCTGCAGCAGAGTAATATCGATATGCAGGAGAAAACCAATGCAGTGATGAGATATCTGGATTATGCTGTAAGCCGTACATTGGTAGAAACAAAGGATCTGCCAAAGGTTTTAGGCAATAAGATTTTTGAAATTGCAGATATTAACCAGCATGATATTGTTATTTATGATCTGAAGGGAAATTATGTACTTTCCAATAAAGATGAAAGTCTGATCGATCAGAAAACACTTTCCATGGAAATTATCAACAAAATCCTCTCTACGGATGCTAGGGTTGATATGACCAGATATGATGCTGCCAAAGATGCCAAGCTTACTTCTTCATATCTTTTGTTGAAAAACAATGAGCTGGAGCCAATTGGTATTGTTTATATTCCTTTATATCATAATGAGTCAGCCTATCTGGATGTATTGCATCAGTATGTAAAATATATTCTTTTAGTCGATATCTTTCTAATTCTGTTCAGTATTTGGATAAGCTGGGTAACTTCTAATAGTCTGGCTAAGACCATTACAAAATTCTCTGATATGATTACCCGTATTACATTGTTCGAAAACGAAATGCGCCCTATCAGATATTATAAAAATGATGAATTGAATGCTTTGGCTAGAGCTTACAATAGAATGATTCTACAGATTCAGGATCAGAAAGAAAGACTGAGATTTAAAGCATCTGAAGAAGCATGGAGAGAAATGGCGAAGCAGGTTGCTCATGAGGTGAAAAATCCACTTACTCCTATGAAACTTACCATTCAGAATTTTGAAAGAAAGTTTGATCCGGAAGATCCAAATATCAGGGAAAGAGTTAAGTTGATGAGTAAAACGATGGTGGATCAGATTGATCTTATCGCTACAGTAGCTTCTGCATTCTCTGAATTTGCTAAGCTTCCTGAAAAAAATAATGAAGTGATTAATTTGAATACCGAAGTGGAAGATATCCTCCGAGTATTTAATGATGATAGCATCTTCATGCATGCCAACAAGAGTAATATTATGATCAATATGGATAGGATTTATTTGTCCAGAATCATTACCAATCTTGTGACTAATGCCAAACAGGCAGAAAGTGATGAAAGAAAACTGATCATCAATGTAGATGTAGAGCAGCACCAGCGAAGAGTGATTGTCTCTGTTCAGGATAACGGTGTTGGAATTCCTGAAAGTATGTATGAAAGAATTTTTGAACCTAATTTCACTTCTAAAACCAGTGGAATGGGACTTGGATTGTCTATGGTAAGAAAAATGATTGAAGACTATAAAGGAGAGATCTCGGTAAAATCGGAAGTAGGAAAAGGATCTACATTCATCATTACATTGCCTACTAATTTATAGTGAAGTCTTTTAAATTTAAACAATTTGAAATTCAGCAATCCAGAGACGTCTTCCGTGTAGGGACAGATGGGGTGTTGCTTGGAGTCTTAGCAGATATAGAATCTGCCTTTCATGTGCTGGAAGTAGGAACAGGAACAGGGTTGATTTCATTAATGCTGGCTCAAAGAAATTCCGAAGCAGATTTTCTAGGATTGGATATCAATGAAGATGCTGTAGCCCTTACAAAGCTTAATTTTCAAAACGCTCCTTTTCATGCAAGACTGAAGAATATCCACCAGGATTTTAAGACTTTTGAAACGGCAGCAAAGTTTGATCTGATTGTTTCAAATCCACCTTACTTTGAAGAATCGGGATCTGATAAAGATAAAATTGCACGCCAGACCATAGAACTGAATTTTAGACAGCTTATCACTCAATCTGCCCAGCTATTATCCGAGAATGGACTTCTTTCGGTAATTATCCCGATTGAAGCAGGAGAAGTCTTTATTTCAATTGCCGAAGAAAATAATCTGTTCCTGAACAGAAAGGTGAATATCAAAGGTATTGAAAATTCAAGAGCAAAAAGATTGGTTTTAGAGTTTTCATCAACCCAAAAGAGACTTCTGGAATCTGAATTTATTATAGAAAAAAGTCCGAGAAAATACTCGGACCAATATCTTGAACTCACCAAAGAGTTTCATATCTTTAAAGAGGTTGAGGATTAGATAGAAAAGAAATATTCTGTTATTCTCAATCTATTATTCTTATTCAAATAGTTCTGCAGTATCCAATACTGATACTTTTCCATCTTCACATCTGATTGCTTCACCAGGGAAGTTTTGGATCATATGGTAATCGTGTGTTGCCATTACTACAGCAGCTCCGTTTTCAAGGGCAACCTGTTTCAGTAAGGTCATGATTTCGTTGGAAGTTTCAGGGTCAAGGTTTCCTGTTGGCTCATCCGCTAAGATGAGATCCGGATGGTTAAGCAGTGCTCTTGCGATGGCGATACGTTGTTGTTCACCTCCGGAAAGTTCGTGTGGCATTTTGTGCTTTTTGCTCTTCATGTTCACGCTTCCCAATACTTCATTAATTCTGTCTTCTATTTTGACTTTATCATTCCATCCAGTAGCTTCCAAAACAAATTTCAGGTTCTTTTCAACAGTCCTGTCGGAAAGCAGCTGGAAATCCTGGAATACAATTCCTAGTTTTCTTCTTAGATTAGGAATATCGGACGGTTTTAGTTTCGCCAGATCAAATCCTACCACAGATCCATGTCCTGATGCTAATGGAATGTGTCCATAAAGCGTTTTCAGAAGGGAGCTTTTTCCGGAACCTGTTTTTCCAATAAGGTAGCAGAATCTACCTTTTTTAATGTTAAGATTTACATCAGAAAGAACAGTAAAGTTTTTTTGCGCAATTTTGGCGTGCTGTAAACTTATAATATTGTCTCCGGAGATATTTGTATGTGGCATAATTTAATTTTAAAGGCTATTTCTAACAAAAAATTTTCAATCTTTAAAAATAGAAAAAAGATGTCTATTTGACTCTAATTTTAATAAATTTTAACAACAAAAAATGCCTGAAAAGAAACTTCTCAAGCATGTTTTGTATATGATAATAAAAAGATTATCTCTTAGCGCGTGCAGCACTTACAGTTAAACTCTTTCTGCCTTTAGCTCTTCTAGCAGCCAAAACTCTTCTTCCATTTGGCGTAGACATTCTTTCTCTGAAACCGTGTTTGTTTCTTCTTTTTCTTTCTGATGGCTGGAATGTTCTTTTACTCATTACTATATGTTTAAATCGTAATTAATCTATTAATTTTCAGGTTGCAAAGATATATAAATTTTTATAAGATACAAACTTAAATTATTTTTTTTTAAAATTATCTGTGATGTTTTTTTTTCAAATATTTATAAACCCTTATGTAAACCTGAATTTCTCCGTGCAAAAATAATATTTAAATGATTTATATAAAAGCTCTATCTTTGAAAACTTAAATTTTAACGAAAATAAACACAAGATGTTTACACCAGCAGAACTTTTAGAGATCAATACATTACTAACACCTGAAAACAAAATAGTTATTCTTACCCACTATAATCCGGATGGTGATGCTATTGGTTCCAGTCTGGGATTGAAACATTATTTAAAGGCAAAAGGAATTCACGCTGAGGTTATTGTGCCGAACGATTTTCCTAAATTTCTAAAGTGGATGCCTGAATCTAAAAAGGTGATTATAGCAGAATACAAAAGAAAATTGGCAGCAGATATGATTGCAGCTGCAGATGTTATTTTCTGCCTTGATTTTAATTCCCCTTCAAGAATCGGGTTATTGGGAGATTGGCTGGTAAAAGCTCAAGGGAAGAAAATTCTTATTGACCATCACCAACAACCGGAGCCGTTTGATTTTGTGTATTCTGATACTGTAATTCCTGCCACTTCGCAGATGGTTTATCATTTCATAGAAGCAATGAATGATGAAAAATTGGTGAATCAGGATATGGCAGAATGTATGTATACCGGAATTATGACGGATACAGGAGGTTTCCGTTTTCGTTCAACAAGTGCAACTACCCATAGAATTATTGCTAATTTAATAGAAAAGGGTGCAGATCCCGCGATGATTACTTCCAATACCTGGGATACCAATACGGTTTCTCGCCTTCATTTACTGGCTCTAGTTTTAGGAAGAATAGAAGTAGTGAATGACGGTAGAGTAGCGATTCTAAGCCTTACAAGAAACGAACTTAAAGAATTTGGGTTCCAAAAAGGAGATACGGAAGGTTTCGTAAACTATGGATTAAGTATTGCCGGAGTAAAAATGTCTGCTTTCTTTATGGAAGATCTTTATGAAGATTTTATTAAGATCTCATTCAGAAGTAAAGATGATGTAGATGTGAACCAGTTCTCCAGAAAATATTTTAACGGTGGGGGACATATCAATGCTGCAGGAGGTAAATCCAATGATTCTTTGCCAGGAACCATAGAAATATTCAAAACAAGGCTGATCGAAGAAAATTTGTAGAAAGGGTTAAGAGATAAATGGTAATTCAATTTTTTGAAGTTATAAAACCTTCAGACTCTCAAATCTTAGTATATCCTTTTTCCTCAAGTTCCGTACAGGTATATTCATATACCTGCTGAAACATTTCACCCATATATTTTTTGTTGAAAAGACTGTATTTTGTCATTTTAGGCGGGTCTAAAAATATATTGCAGTGTTTGACTTTGGAATAAACTGATTTTGCAATGGCTAAATGGAGAATCCTATCAAACTCTTTCATCAGGCTCATTTTATTTAATTCATCATAACTTATAGAGTTAACATGAGAGGCAATCAGAAAATCGCATTTATCCATAATGGGCTCAATGGGAAGGTTATCAAGGACACCGCCATCTACATAGATTTTTTCACCTATTCTTACCGGAGGCAAAATAAAAGGTACGCTTGATGAGGCCAGGAGAGGAGTGAAAAGTTCACCTTCAGAAAAGAAATCAACAATTCCATGAGTCATTTCTGTAGTGGCAACATAAACAGGAATTTTCAGAATATTAAAATTGTCTTCAGGAAAGTAGTCTTTGAAAAGTTTTAAGATGAAATTAGAACTGAAAATTCCATTTTTCGATAGTTTCAGGGCTGACCTTGAAAAAAATGAAGTTTGCCTTACAATTTCCATCATTTCATCCGGCGTTTTTCCAAATGAATAAAAAGCCGCAATGATAGAACCTGCGCTGGTTCCTGAAATGATATGGGGCTTAAGGTTATATTCTTCCAGGGCTTTTAAAACAGCAATATGGGCAATTCCACGCATTCCTCCGCCTGAAAGTGTAAGTCCGATAACCGGTGGTTTCGGAGGTGTCTTTTTTTTAAACGAGAATATTCCCATTGAGAAAATTATACCACACTAATATACAGGATTTTTCTCAATGTTTATGGCTCGTCACACTCAGAATCAATCTTGATAAATAAAGCATTGAACTCATTGTTCATTTTTTCGTCATGAGAAACCCTCTGTATTTTATCATTTGCACAATTGCCCCAGCCAAAAGTAATCAGGTCCATAATTGCATAATCTCTGCTGTCTGCTGAATTGAGCTGTTCATTATACTCATCCATTACACGTTGTGGATTGCCATTGTTTTTACTCATTCCTTCTCTGAGTTTTCTCCACTCCGCAAACATTTGGTCATCAGTAGAATTTAATGCTTTTGAAAAAGTGTTGCACTTGTTGTCTTTAAGCAGAACTGCCGGATTGGCGTAGGCCTGAACCTCAATTTTCAATTTTTCATAGTATTGAACGAGTTCTTCATACCTTTTCTTTTTGATATCCTGCCAGTAAGAGTTGTTTACAACCTTCAGGTTTTGAATCTGAGCTTTTCTTTCTATAAAATCTTTATTAAGCTTTGCCAGAATTTTATCTTGATTATTTCTTACTTCTGTAAGGCTTGTAAGATTGTAGACAGATGGGGTGTCAAGCAAAGAACCGCTTAGTTCAAACCAGAGTTTATAAGTCCCTTCAATTTCTTTTCTGGAGTATTTATTGCTGTCAAAATATCCTTTATTATCACATAATTCTGTTACAAATTGAAATACTTCCTGTTTAGGCTGATGGGCGGTTGAAGTGTCTTCTTTTTGGGATGTTACCTGAGCAGAGTCTTTAGGCTTGGTGTTGGATATTGGTTGATTATCCTTTTTGCAGCTTAAGAATGCAAGCAGAAAGATAGAAGTGATAGCAATTCTCATGTTTTTACAATACTAATTTTTTAGGAAGATTATGCAGAAGTTCTGTATTGATAATTTCCGCACAGATAGCTGGTTTTTCCCAATGGCCGTTGTGACCACAATCTAATACATAGGATTTGATATTCGTTCTGTCCGGAAGATTTTTGATGGTAATGTCTGTTTTTACAGCATTGTCATGTTTACCTGCAAGTACCAGGATTTTTGCCTCCAGATTCTGCATAACGTGTTTTTTATCCGTTCTTTCTACCATACCCTTTACACAAGCGAGAGCTCCTATATTATTGGTAGAAAGTGCTGTTTCCAGCGCTGTTTCAATTTTCCCTTCCAGGATATCTCTTTCATTGGGATTGAATAAATTCGGAATTCCGGCTCTTGCGTAGTGAGCAAAGGCATCTTTAATGATTCTGTAGCTTTTGATACGCTGTTGCTTCTTCTCTTCATCATCTGCAAAATAAGTGGAGAAGAAGAGTGTTAAGCTTTTTAATGTTTCCGGGTATTTTTCTGCAAAAGCCAGAGAGGTATATCCACCCATAGAGTGTCCCAATAAATGTACTTTCTCTAGATTCTGCTCATTTAGTACTTTCTTTACTTCATCAGCCATCAATTCCATAGTATGAACTTCACCTAAAATTTCAGATTGTCCATGACCGGGAAGGTCAATTTTTAACACTGAGAAATCTTTGGAAAGATGAGGTTCCATATCGTTCCAGATGGATAGATTTTCCATAAAGCCGTGAAGGAGTACTAATGTTTCTTTTCCATTTCCTTTTCTTTCAAAATTCAGCATGATTCCGACATTTTATAGATTAAAAATAATACAGCATTTTGTTTGCTGTAGTTTAGTTTTCCTTTCAAATGTAAACAAAAAAGAGCATTTTAAAAATGCCCTTTTCTTTTTATTGAGTTAATTCTTTGTAAATCTTTGTTTCCCAAGGTTTGATATCTGTTACTCCATAACGTTCTTTTTTAGCGATAGCCAGATTATCAAGCATGTCTACAAAATTTTTGTAGTTGGCTTCGTCAGTAGGTTTGATGATTACTGTGAAGTTTTCCTGATTTGGAGCGTTTTTATAGGCCTCAGAAATGATTTTTGAAACATTTATTCCATTGAAGTCGGTTTCTTTTAAATTGTTTTTGTTTAAATCATCCTTATTACTTTGGTGATAAAATATCCGATTGTCTTTTCCTAGTATGAAGGTTACCTGATTATTATCCTTAATCACCTTATCATCAATAAAAGGTTTAGGATTGTGGTCTTTTGCGGGAAGTCCCAGATCCATCACGTTGGGTTTTGTAAAGTTGGTGGTAAACATGAAAAACATCAATAGTAAAAAGTTGAGATCTACCATTGGGGTCATGTCAATTTTAATTAGTTTCTTTTTTTGCTTGCCACCTTGTTGTTCTTTTGCGATTACTTCAGCCATGATTCATATTTTAAATTGTTAAACGGTATTTGATGAAAACTTTGAAAATCCGATCGTGATTTTGAAAAATTGATACAAAGTTTATACCTAAAATTTAAAATGTATAATAAATTTTTATTTTTATTAACGAATTGTGTTTAAATAGTGTTAAAAGTGAGTGGCTAACATATTGAGTACAGGCAATCTTTATGATAGTGGAAATAAAAAACTCACACTGTAGAAGTGTGAGTTTAAATTTTTATATAAATTATTTATTTGCTTTTCTTGAAGTAATTAACTCCGCATTCAAGGAATTTCTTGAAGTCTTCCTTCGGCATATACCCGGAAACAGGAGTGTTGATTACTTTTCCGTCTGGAGTGATTAAAACATAATGCGGTTGAGAGTTGTTGTTGAAGTTAACTTGCTGGAATAAGCTCCATCTGTCCCCAATCGTTTTAACCTTTTTGATTTGTCCGTCTCCAAGATCGATCTTTGTTTTTTGATCTTCAGGAAGTTCTTCTTTGTCATCCACATATAGAGAGGCTAAAACAACATCATTCTGAAGTATAGGTAAAATATCCGGTTCGCTCCATACAAACTCTTCCATTTTTCTACAGTTTTCACAACCGTACCCTGTGAAGTCAATCAAGATTGGTTTGTTCTCCTTTTTAGCAATTTCTATGGCTTTAAAGAAATCATGTTCAAGGTGCATTCCTAAAATACCATCTTTTTCATCATGGAAATAGCTAACATTCAATGGAGGCAAAATTCCACTTAATAATTGGAGCTTCGGACGATCAGAAGGTACTAATCCCTGAATCAGATAGATCACGAATCCAATTCCTAATGCACCTAATATTTTTCTGGTGATGGAGATTTTAGGCTTTTTATCATCATGCGGAAACTTGATTAATCCGAATAGATATAGCGCTAATCCCAAAGCAACAATGATCCAGATCGCGATGAAAAGTTCTCTCTTTAAGAAGAAAGTCTTAGATACAAGATCTGCTTTTGATAAGAATTTTAAAGCCAGTGCCAATTCTACAAAACCTAATACCACTTTTACCGTATTCATCCAGCCGCCAGATTTCGGTAGACTTTGTAATGCCTGAGGGAATAAAGCTAATAGTCCGAAAATGATAGCCCATGCTAATCCAAATCCAGCCAGTGCAAATGTTAATAACATAGGAACATTTGAAGAACCTGTTACAGCACTTCCTAATAAGCTTCCCAGGATAGGTCCTGTACAAGAGAAAGAAACAATAACCAGCGTTAATGCCATGAAGAAGATACCGATGATACCACCAGCTTCCTCAGCTTTTGAAGATTTGTTGGCAATAGAGCTAGGTAATGTAATATCATAGTACCCGAAGAAACTTCCAGCAAAGAATATAAAGATGATAAAGAAGGCGATATTAAGCCATACACTGGTAGAGATCTCATTGAAGATGTTTCCTGCAATCCCATCGATAATGTGGAAAGGAATACTCAATAAAACGAAAATAAGAAGAATGAAAAAGCCGTAGATCAATGCATCTCTTTTACCTTTTGCCTTATCCTTACTTCCTTTCGTAAAGAATGAAACTGTTAAAGGAATCATCGGGAATACACATGGCGTCAGTAAGGCAATTAGACCTCCAATAAACCCTAAGAATAAATAAGTCCAATAGTTCTCATCTACCTTTGTAGATGCAGTTCCACAATCCGTTAATGGTTTTTTGAAATCCAGCGTTTCAATTTTCAGCTGCTTAGGATCCAATGTTGAGGTTTTAGCAATCTTAACTTCTGTCTTGGATGGGTTTTCAGTAACTGTTTCAACAACTTTTACAGAATCTTTTGCAGGGGTTGTAGTTTCTTCAGTAACGGCTTCCTCTGTAGCTCCTTTTGGAGTAACTTTCTGATTAAATTCTAAAGTGTTTGGAGCCAGACAAACCCTGTCATCACAGGTCTGATAAGTAATTTCAGACGTTACATCAGCTGGTTTGGCAGGATCTTTCAGTTTGAATTTCTGCTTAAATCCAGCTGTATTTGAATAAAAAACAATAGTTCCTCCAAAAGCTTCGGAGAATTCTTCATGTTTTTTACCCACCTCGGTAAATTTGCCAATAAGTTCAATATTCTTTCCTAAAACTTTATACTCTGTCGGAATCCCTGTATCCTCAGGAAGATCTTTAGAGTAAATATGCCAGCCTTTTTCCATGGTGGCATTCAAAACTGCCTCATACTGGTTGTTGCCCAGATCATTGATCGTAAACTTAAACTTTACAGGATTTTTAATTTGTGCATTAATTCCTGTTGCTAAAAACAGCAGAATTAATAAAAACCAATTTCTAAATTTCATTGTTCATTTCATTAAAAATTTTAAGACTTCATTTAGTCTTCTCATTCTGTATATCTTCTATCCTGTCTGAAAGAAATGGTCCCCGAGTATAGAGAATCATTGCTGTCAGTCACTATTCAGATTTTTTGCCTCGCTAAAATAGATAATTTTTCGTCCCTAAAAAACTTAGAAACTTTCTTTTTGCCCCCAATGGGTAAAATATTCAGTCTCATAGTAGAATTGGTCCTTCTGATATTTCTAAACCATTATTGATTTTGTTTATAAATAATTTTATTTTAGTAAAAAATACTTGCGAAAAATTAATGTAAGTTTTCTAAAATATCCTCTACAGAAGCTCTTTTTTTATAATCTGGGTCAAAGTGCCTCCAAGTTATTTCTTTAGCTTCATTAAGTGTAAAGGTTGCAGAAACAGGAAGTCTTCCCGAATTATCTGACCTGCTTTTGGTGAAATCATCTTTCAGTTTTGAGTTGTAGAAATTCAGGGTTTCACTGTTAGGAGTATAAAGAACATCAAAAGCTTCTGCAATTTTATAACCTTCATCATATAAAACAGTATACTCCGTTTTTGTTTTATTAATTGTTTTTTCTATGAACTCTGGTTTTTCTGGAGATATAATAACGAGTTTAGCGTTTTTGGATTTTAGTTCAGGTGCAATATTCTGTAATGTTTCAATATATTTATTACAAAACGGGCACCACTGTCCTCTGATAAAAACAACAACCATTTTTTCGTTTTCTTTTGATGAAGAAAATGTATTGCCCAAATGATCCTTAGCATTGAAATTATCAATCTTATCTCCAATCATTTTTCCTTTTACCTGATCAAGAGTTTGGCCTGAGGGAGACCGTTTTTTTCTTAAAACAGATGCTCCGACTTCTAAAAACTGTTCTGGATTATAATATCCAAAATCATATTGAACGAGTTTACCCTTGGGGTCCAGAAATAAAAAAGAAGGATAGTTGACAACCTTAAACTCTTTTACCAGTTTTACCCCTTCTTTCTCAGCGTCTATAGCAATGTTTACAAAATTTTTGTTGAACATCTCTCCAATTCGGGGATCGGTGAAAGTATTCTTTGCCATAAGCTTACAAGGTCCACACCAGGTAGTATACAAATCAATGAAAATAAGTTTGTTTTCTTTAGCTGCGATTTTTTTCGCTGCTTCTAAATCAATTTTTTGAAAATTGATACCAGTGTTTTGTGCATTAAATAAAACTCCTGCTAATATGAGGAGGCTTAATACTATTTTTTTGAACATAATGTTTGTTTTTTTATATGTTCCATTAAAAAAGGAAAAATCACCCGTCAATTTAATTATTTATATAATGTGTTGATTTTCAGGTTTAAAAATATGATTATTTCTTATTTTTTTGATTTGTTCAACACATTTATATTTTTGGTTCTGAGCATTATGCCTGCTGGAATATTGGTACTTGTCCTGAATTTCCTCAATACTTTTATTTTCAATAAAAATATCATGGATCAGATTCTGACAATGCATAGAGATAGACTTAACATAACCCACCAGCTTTTCCCAATAATATTTTTCATTTTCAATGGCAGAGTTAATTTCCTGGTAATTTTCTGTTAAATAGTTTTCAGGAGACTCTACATAAAAATTTTTGTTTCTCAATCTCTTTAACCACAAATTCTTAGAAATTCCAATAAGATAATTTCCAAGGCAGGTTTGAATCTTGAAATTGTCAGCATGTAATTTTTCATAAAGGATCAGCATTGCATCTTGAAAAATATCTTCTGCATCCTCCAGATTACCTTTATTTTTAAGGATAAATTTTTTTGTATACCCGAAATACTGTTGGTATAAAACACCAAAAGCTATGTTGCTGTCTTTCTTAAAATCATCAACAGCTAACGAGTTAGTTGTTCTTCTGTCCATACTACAGTTATCTTTTTTTGAGTATTTCTATCAGCCTGGTATCTGCGGTCCTGTCTCAGAGGGATTACTCCCAGAATATGGTTTCCTGAATCACACAATAACCAACTTTTTTCCCTTATCAGAATAGATAGCTTTTCGTCTCTAAAAAATTTAGAAACTTTCTTTTTGCCCGAAAAACCTGTAGGATAAAACTCATCTCCATCCTGCTGTTTTCTCAAATAGAGTGGAAAGTGAAGTTTTTTAGCATCAAAATCCCATTCAAATCTTTTATTGATTTCATTAATGCTTTCAATATGATTTACGAGATTGATGATGGTTTGGTTTTCGGAAAAATCAAAATGATTGATCAGTATTATTTCTTCTTCGATTTCTGATACATTATTCTTTTTCATAAAAATCAGTTCATCACGATTGATTATCAACTGATATTCTTTTGAAAAAAAAGAACTATTATTTTCTGCCTTAAAAATTTTAGGGATCTCTTCTTCCTGATTGAACCCATATTTTTTTAAAATTTCAAACTTTACAAAATCGCTTTCCTGATCCAGCTTTTTCTTTGATAAAATTTTATGGTCTTGGTTAAATATGGTAAGCTTATTTTCTATCTCCTGAACCTGTTTTTGAACAAAATCCTTGGTTTGGTTTAGATAGGAAGAGCTCTTTTTGAAGTTTTCCAGAAAATGATCGTTTGTTTCCTGTAATTTTGGAACAATTTCATTTCTGATCTTGTTTCTCAGATAATCACTCTTTTTATTGGATAAATCTTCCCGAAACTCAATCTTGTTTTCTGCTGCAAACTGATAAATTTCCTGCTTAGAAAACTGTAAAAGTGGACGAAGAATATAGTTGTCATTGGCAGGAATGCCACTCAGTCCATTAATGCCTGCAGCTTTGGAAAGGTTAATGATAAACGTTTCCAACTGATCATTCAGATGATGGGCAGTAACCAGAAATTCCAATTTTTCCTTTTCCTGAATTTCCTTAAAAAATGTATATCTAAGCTCTCTTGCCCATAGCTGAATGGAATTTTCCGGTTTTTTATCCTTTTCCGAAACTTCATAAAGATGAAACCTGATATGATTTTTCTCACAAAAATCCTGTACCACTTTTTGATCTCTATCAGAATCTTCTCCACGAAGTTTATAATTGATATGAGCTATTTGAAACGAATATGCTGGATTCTCTTTTTTGTCCCTAGAATCAAGGAATAAAGAGGCCAACACCATAGAGTCAGCCCCACCGCTCACTGCTAAAAGATAGGTGTGTTTTTCAGGCTGATGAATAAGATTTTCTAATTGTTTTTTAAAGCTTGATTTTTTCAACATAGGTGTTGAGAATTTCTTTTATACAAAGATAATCCATATAATTCAATTGAATTTCCCTAACTTTGAGTAGTCTAAAAATGATTATTTATGAAGATTTTAAAAATTTTAGCGGTTTCTGCAATGGCGTTGGGAATGACCTCTTGTGTAAGCAAGAAGCAGTATGATGCCTTAAGCACAAACTATAAGCAATGTATTGAAAATATCGGAGAAAGACAGAGAGAAATTCAGGATTTGAAATCTCAAAACTCTGCATTAACAGGTGAGAATAATTTATTAAAAAGTCAGCATGATGCTTTAAAGTCATCATTAGATGCATGTCTGTCCAATACAGGAAAAAGCTCTGCTAATATTGATAAACTTGTGGGAGAGATCAATGCTTCCAACTCATATATCAAGCAGTTGATTTCAAGCAATGCTAAAAATGATAGCTTAAACCTTGCTTTGTCTAACAAGCTGAAGAGATCTTTAGATAATGTATCAGATGAAGATGTACAGGTGAAAGTATTGAAAGGAGTGGTAATGATCTCACTTTCAGACAAAATGTTATACAAGACAGGAGATTATAATATCTTACCGGCGGCTCAGGAAGTGCTGGGTAAAGTAGCTAAAGTAATCAATGATTACGATAAATATTCAGTATTGATTGAAGGAAATACAGATAATGCTCCATTAAATTCTGCAAACCTGCCAAGAGACAACTGGGATCTTTCTGCATTAAGAGGTACTTCTGTTGCTAAGGTTCTTCAGACTCAGTTTGGAGTAGACCCTGCAAGAATTACAGCAGGAGGACGTTCTGAATACAATCCTAAAGCTACTAATATGAGCGTTTCCGGAAGAGCGGAAAACAGAAGAACGGAAATCATCATTATGCCTAAGCTGGATGAGT
Source organism: Chryseobacterium sp. II3a (assembly GCF_057815135.1). Taxonomy (NCBI): domain Bacteria; kingdom Pseudomonadati; phylum Bacteroidota; class Flavobacteriia; order Flavobacteriales; family Weeksellaceae; genus Chryseobacterium; species Chryseobacterium sp. II3a. The sequence continues at coordinate 129,382 of NZ_JBYPZJ010000004.1, forward strand.
TCATGAAACTGATGGATATTGCTCCCAAAAAATAATTACTGATAAATACAGTAGAAAAGATCCCGATTTTGGGATCTTTTTTTTATGCAGTAAATTGGATGTAACTTTTAAAGCAAGAGTTCTACTTATTTAGAAAATAATTGATATAGTCTTTGGAAATCAATGAGATGTGTTATTGTTGAGGATAGAGGTTGCCACCACTGACTATGAATTCACCATAAATATAATAGTCATATGAAAAGAATTATTCTATTGGTAGGCTTATTAGGGTTCACTTTTGCCGGAACAGCTTTTGCACAAACAGAGACTTCGGGAAGAGAAAAAATACATAAAGCAACCCATACAAAAAGTACAGAACTGAAGCACACTAAACTGAAAGTAAACTTTGATTATCAGAATGAACAAATGAATGGTGAGGAATGGCTTACAGCTTCACCTTATTTTTATCCATCAGACTCATTGCTGCTGGATGCAAAAGGGATGTTGATTCATGAGGTAGCAATGGATAGAGGAGGGAATAGGACTCCGTTAAAGTACTATTACGGTAACAATATTCTTAAAATTAATCTTGATAAAACCTATAACCGGAATCAGGATTATACTCTCTATATCAAGTATACTTCCCGTCCTAATGTAGTTGAACAACAGGGAAGCCCGGCCAAGGGGCTGTATTTCATCAATTCGGATGGAAAAGATCCTGATAAACCCACTCAGATCTGGACAGATGGTGAATCTGAATACTCATCAGTGTGGTTTCCTACGATAGATAAGCCTAATCAAAAGACAACTCAGGAAATTTATATGACAGTTCCTGATAAATATATTACCCTTTCTAATGACGTTTTAAAAGAATCCCAGAAAGAGTCCGGAAATATGAGAACAGACCATTGGGTAATGGATCAAAGGCATGCGGTGTATCTTTTCTTCATGGGAGTAGGAGAATATAGTATCGTAAAAGATAAATGGAGAAATATTCCTATAGATTATTACGTGGAAAAAGAATATGAGCCTTATGCAAGGCAGATTTATGGACATACACCTGAAATGATGGAGTTTTTCTCTAAAAAATTAAATTATGATTTTCCCTGGCCAAAATACTCACAAATTTCTGCAAGAGACTATCCAAGTGTAGCGATGGAAAATACTACTGCTACTCTTCATAATATGGGAGTTATGCAGAAACCTGGACAACTGATAGATGAAAATAAATGGGAAGAGTATATTGCTCATGAGCTGTTTCATCATTGGTTCGGGGATTTGGTAACTGCCGAGAGCTGGAGTAATCTTACACTGAATGAATCCTATGCGAACTATTCTCAATATCTCTGGAACGAACATAAATTCGGGAAAGATCAGGCAGATTATCACTTAATGTCTAATGTTAATAAATATTTCAACAGTCCTGCGGATTTTAAGAAAGATCTTGTAAGGTTTAGTTATAATGTTCCTGAAGATGTTTTTGATGTGGTCTCTTATGAGAAAGGAGGTGGAATTCTTCATATGCTCAGAAACTATTTGGGTGATGATGCTTTTTTTGCAGGAACAAGTGATTTTTTAAAGACTTACGAATATAAAAATGCAGAGGCTCAGCAATTAAGATTATCATTTGAAAAAACATCAGGAAAAGACCTTAATTGGTTTTTTAACCAGTGGTATTACGGAAGTGGTAATCCCAAATTAGAGTATTCATATACTTTTGAGCCTGTTAAAAAGCAGGTAGAAGTAGTTATTAATCAATTACAGGAAAGGCCTTTTGAGTTTCCTTTAGCAATAGATGTGTATGATAATGGAAAACCAACACGGTATAATGTATGGATCAATGCTAAAGCAAAGAACATTTTAAGCTTTAATGTTTCAGGAAAACCTGATTTAATCAACATCAATGCTGATGGAATATTGCTTTCTGAAATTACAGATAAAAAGACGGCAGAACAAAATCTCTTACAATTTACTTATTCCAAAGAGTTTTTAAGCCGATACAAAGCACTTGCTGGAATTAAGAACGACTTAAACAGTCCTGCATCTATTAAATTATTATCAGCTGCATTAAAGGATCCTTTCTTCAGAATTAGAATTAAAGCATTGGAGTTATTAGATCTTACCAGTTCAAATCAAAATAAAAATCTGTTGGCTGATGTTGAGAAGTTAGCCACTCAAGATTCAAGAACATTGGTACAGGCTGCTGCTATTTCTGCTTTGGCAAAGACCAAAAATAAAAAATACCTTCCACTATTCGAAAAAGGAATAGATGCGGTGTCTAATGCGGTAAAAGCAAATTCATTAATTGCCATCAATACCACAGATCCTTTAAAAATGAAAACAGTGATTGATGGGCTGGATCTCACAGGGGCTTCTAAAGACATAATCATCAGAATGCTTCCCATTGTTGTTGAAAATAAAGTAGATTCCCAAATGCAACATATTGTTTCCATTGTGGCATTTTATCCATTAATAAAACCTAATAATCCGGAATTGGGTAAAGTTGCGGAAGAAGGATTCAATAGGATTATGGAAACTGATAATAGTAAGGCTACAGAAGGAATTATCAGGATTTTAATTCAAGCAAAATCTGAAATGATAAAAAATGGTGATACGAAAAAAACAATCTATAACATGTTGGAGGCCGGATTGAATAAAAAGAATGAATATTTAAAAAGCAATCCGCAATACAAAGAAAGTGTTAGTAAGCAGATCGTTGCATTGAAACAACTTATAGAAGAATATAAATAAAGTTTGTGAGATTTCATCATTTGAAACCTTTTAAAAACAAATCCCGAATTTCTTCGGGATTTGTTTTTTTAATCAAATTAATTCTTCTTTTTTTAGAAAGGAAATAATTCGTCGTAAAAAATGATTGGATATTTCAGTCTTGTTTTTTGCAGAAGATTGTGTACTTCCTTTTGGAGGTACTTTTTTTTGATTCTCATGATTAGTTTGTGGTTGATCTTCTGCAATCATTTTGTTTTCTAGTGTTTTTACCCCTTCGTTCTCTTTGCAAACTTATAACTATTACCGGGGAAATAACATCCGTATTTTCCCGGTATTTTGTATGGGTTTTTTCCCGAACGTTAAATAATAAAATACTATATCATATTTTATTTTAAATATAATTATCTGATTAATAAAAGAATGTGTATATTTAAATCTCCATAAAAGGAAATAAAAAAGAGAGGAATCCGAAAATCTTAAAGAGTAGGAAATTAATACTAAACAAAATAATTATGAAAAATTCAAAAAAACTTTCAAGAGGAGAAATGAAAACTGTACAAGGTGCTGCTGCCAGAGGGTGCAATCCACAGATCTTTTGTTCTAGCCCACAGACAAAGTGCTGCCCAGGATGGGTCTGTGCAGGTATAAGACAATATTGTATAGCCATATAATGATTTTTTTATAAAAATTAGATATGTCTAAGAAAAAGAGAGGAATTAATTTCTCTCTTTTTTGTATCTTATACTGAACAGAAGCGGTTTGTTTAAAAAGAAGTTTAAAATCCGTAAATTTGTTTAAATTAAAATGGTATGAGTTTTTTTGAAGAAAAGAATCCTGAAATGGATAGATATTTGGAAGCACATGCTTCCTCAGAATCAGAAGTTCTGAAAAAGCTGAGAAGGGAAACTTATCAGAAAACGACGCAACCTCATATGATTTCGGGCTATCAGCAGGGAAGATTACTCACAATCATCTCTCAAATGCTGCAGCCTAAAAACATTCTTGAAATCGGTACATTTACCGGATATGCAACATTATGCCTGGCTTCAGGATTAGCAAAAGAAGGTAAAATTACCACACTGGATGTCAATGAAGATCTGGCTTATCTGCCGAAAAAATATTTTGAATCCAGCGAATATGCTGCTCAGATTGATTTTAAGCTTCAGGATGCTAAAGAATTTTTAAAAGAGACAGACGATTTTTTTGATTTGATTTTTGTAGATGCTGATAAGGAAAATTACGCAGAATATTTCAGACTGATCAAACCTCATACAAAATCAGGATCAGTAGTAATGTTTGATAATGTTTTATGGTACGGAAAAGTCCTTGAAGAAAATCCTAAGATGAAATCTACACAATCTATTCAGGAATTGAATGATTTAGTGGCAAAAGACGAAGATTTTGAAAATCTTATTTTACCTTTGCGGGATGGAGTCAACTTCCTTCGCAGGAAGTAATTAAATGAAAAGAGTAAGAGATTTGGAAATGATAGTATTGCATCATTTCTAAATCTCTTAATTTTCCTAATTTCTAAATGAATAAAATGAATAAAGGAATTTGTATCGTAACAGTAGCGCCGGTTCGTGCAGAAGGTTCAGACAGAGCTGAAATTGTTACGGAAATATTGTTTGGAGAAAGTGCAGATATTCTAGAAGTTAATAAAAACTGGACTAAAATAAAAATGCATTATGATGGCTATGAAGGGTGGATGGATACCAAACAGCTGAAAACGGTAACAGATGAAGAACTGGCCAATAGAAAAGTGACTGTTGTTACAGAAGATTTTTCCTCTGTATTGATGAATGATGGTAAAACTTTACTTTCTATGGGATCTGAAGTGGAGTTTCCGGTGGTGGCTTCAAGAAGAAGTCATGATATAAGGGAAAGTGTTGCTCTTACAGCTAAAGAATTCCTTAATGTACCTTATCTATGGGGTGGTAAAAGCTTTTTCGCGGTAGACTGTTCCGGGTTTACTCAATTGGTATACAAAGTTCATGGGATTAAAATTCCAAGAGATGCTTCACAACAAGCAGAGATAGGGGAAGATCTTACTTTTGTAGAAGAGACAAAGCCCGGAGATCTGGCATTCTTTGAAAATGCTGAAGGAAAAATTATTCATGTAGGGATTATGCTTGAGAACCAAAAGATTATTCATGCTTCAGGAAAGGTAAGAATTGATACGCTGGATTCTACCGGAATCTTTAATAAGGAAATGAACAAACATACCCATAAATTGAGAGTGCTTAAAAGCATTATGTAAAACATGAGAGCTTCCGGTATATTATTAATTGTAAATACTCTTTTACTGATTGTAATCTGGATGTTTACCGGAATTAAATATGCTGAGTTACCTGAAGTAATTCCTACCCATTTTGATTTTCATGGGAATGTAGATGGAGAGTCCGGAAAAGAAACAATTTGGGCTTTGCCTTGTATTGCCGCTTTTATTCATCTTCTTTTTATTGGAATCAAAAATCCCAATTCACCCCTCCTGAATATTCCCCAAAGCTTTCGGAATGAGAAAAAACTGAAGTTTTATCTTTATTCTTTGGAACTTCCTGTGATGATTTTGTTTTTGGATATTATTGTAGAAAGTATCCGTGTTGCGGAAGGGAAGCAAAAAGAGCTTAGTGCTGCAGTCTTCTTTATTTTGGGAGGAATATTAGCGGTAATTGGAATAGGACTTATAAAATCATATAGGGAAAGTAAAATAAAGTCTAATGAATAGATTAATCAACATTGAAATTGATTTATAACATATTTATTAATCTTCTTATCTTCGGAATGAAGGTTTTTTCATTATTTAATGATAAAACTAAAAAAGGCGTTGATGGAAGAAAAGAGTCTTTAGGTAAGGTGAAATCTGCTTTTTCAAAAACAGATAAAGTAATCTGGATGCATGCTGCCAGTTTAGGAGAATATGAGCAAGGTTTGCCCGTTTTAGAAGAACTTAAAGTTCAGCTGCCCGATTATAAGATTCTGGTGACTTTCTTTTCCCCGTCAGGATATGAAAATGTAATTAAAAAGAAACATATTGCAGATGTGATCTGCTATTTACCGTTTGATAAAAAGAGTATTGTAAACGAGTTTATAGCACAATTTGATGTTAAACTATTTTTTACGGTGAAATATGATTATTGGTATAACCTGTTTATGGCACTGAAAGAAAAACAAGCAAAGATCTATGTGATTTCTGCCTTGTTCTATGAGCGTCAATCATTTTTTACCTCTTATGGAAAATGGTTTGTGAAACAGCTTAAAGAAGAGGTAGATTGGTTTTTCCACCAGACCCAATTCTCATTGGCTTTGGCTAAAAGCGTAGGATTGGTGAAATCTTCTGTAACAGGAGATACAAGATTTGACAGGGTGAAACAGCTGCGGGACCGTGATAATCATGTTGAATATATTACAGACTTTATAGCAGACCGTAAAGCGGTTGTTTTTGGAAGCTCATGGCAGGCAGAAGAGAGAATTGCAGAAATGGTTTTCCGTAAAAACAACACAATCAAAATAATCATTGCCCCTCATGATCTGAAGAGAGTAGAGTACCTGAAAAATACCTTTCCCGATGCTTTATTGTATAGCAAAATTAAAAGTTCTGAGCCTCTAACCTTTAATTCTCAAATCTTGATTATAGATAGCATAGGGCTGTTGTCAAAATTATATTCCTATGCTGATATAGCAGTTGTAGGCGGAGGATTCCATGCTGCGGGGCTTCATAATATTCTGGAGGCTGCCACTTTTGGGGTTCCTGTGATCTTTGGAAGTCATTATAAAAAGAATCCTGAAGCAGATGATCTTACCAGTAAAAACGGCGGGAGATCTTTCACAGACGAATCTACAGCCGCAGAATTCGTTTTATTCCTTGCTAATGAGGATAATGAAGAAGAGCTTGCAGGAATGTCTGAAAATGCAAAGAATTTTGTTGATGAAAAACCGAATTCTACGCAAATGATCCTTCAGAAGATTTTATCTTAAGAATCCCTGACTTTTGATGTCCTTCATGATTTGCTCGATATTTTCAGGAATGCTGTCAGATTCAAACCAGTTAAGGTCAAGACCATTATTGATGCATAGCTTTTGGAGATAATGGTTTTCAGAAACCTTTTGTTGCAGGCTTTTTAAAAGCTCATCAAATTCCATCCAGTAATCTTCATCCAGTTTCCTAATTAAGGTCAGAGATTTGAATATCTTATTGATAATGTAAATGTAAAGCTTGTAAACATTATCAAACCGTTGTCTGCTCAGATCAGTATTATAATCCAAAATTTTATCAACCATCAGCAGATTCAGTGAAACTTCACCAAACTTGTCTGTTGTTATTTTGATATGCTCAGTGATTTCCGCGCTAATTTTCCGGATAATAGTCAGGAAATATTTAGTGTTACCAATGTATTTTGATGCCAGGAGAATTTTTTCTTCCACATCTTGTTCCATTGCATTTCTTTTATCATCGGTAGTTTCCGGGTCAATAAGTTCGAAATACAGTTTTTTGGATAATAATTTGTCCTTTCGGAGAAGTCTGAAAATAAGTTTATCCTTTTCTGTGCTGGAAAATGCACTCAATGCCGCTTTAAACTCTTTTGAATACTCCATTAGTTGAATATTTTTGAATATTTCATGAACCCGTTTACTGCCCAGTTTGCTGTATAATACAATGATTTTAAAGTGGAGAATCCCATAAAATCCTTATACACCAGATACTGGTCCTTAATAATATTTTTTTTCTTTCTAGACACACTATTTTCGCGCATTCTGTATTTAGCCATTGTCTTATTGATAGGCATCCCTTCCGGAATTACTTTCAACAAATTTAACCACATCACGTGGTCTTCGCGCTTGCTTTTTACAGGAAACAGAAACTTCCCGACTCTTTTTGTGTCATACATTGTAGAAACTGGAGCCAGTCGGCATGTCTTCAGTAGGTTAGAAAAAGTAACGATTTTATCTGCAAGAAAATCTTTTAATATAGGCTGAAGCTGTTCGTCACATCTTGAATAATTACAGTAAACAAGCTCGGCATGATGTTCCTGCATATATTCTGTCATCGTTTCCAGATATTCAGGATACCAGAAGTCGTCAGAATCCAGAAAGGCAATATATCGGCCCTGAGCTCTCTCAAGGCTGTTGTTTCTTGCATTTCCTGCACCTCCGTTTTTCTCCAGAACCTGAAGTTTGATCCTCGGATCGTTGTATTTTCTGATCATTTCAACGGTATTATCCTTAGACAGATCATCAGTAATCAGCCATTCCCAGTTTTCATAGGTTTGGTTAAGGACAGACTGTATCGTTTCTTCAATGAAATCAGCAGAATTGTAGCAAGGGGTGATAATGGAGACTAAGTCTTTCATTCGTGTTGTAAAATATCGGTAAAATTATAAAAATCTTTTTTCATAAAAGTGCCATGAAGCAATTCCTACTCCAATAACCACAAACATACATACAATACTCATAAGGTATGGATTGTAGTTGGCAAAAAGTCCCAACGTAGCAAATACTCGGATGATAGGGAAGTGGTAAATATAAATTCCATAAGTGAAATCTCCGTATTTCCCAAAATTATTTAGAAACTTAAAAGAATAAGCAATGTATAGCACAATAATACTAATCATCATGGGTGAGAATAGCTTTATATCAAAAATAAGATCAATCCAAACTGTAATGATAGCAATAATGAAAAGTATATTTTTATATTGAATAAACTTATCAAAGTGAAAATAAAGCAGCATGCCGCCAATAAAATAACATAACGAACCTGGAAGCTGTCTTGAAAGTGCCGCTTTTCCGTTCATTTCGAAATAATTAAGATAAATCAGAGAAAGGAAATATAGTACAATCAAGCTGGTAGTACGGTATTTATTATTTTTCCCAAACAATAAAAACATCAATGGGACAGCTATATAAAAACACATTTCGATCTTAAGCGTCCATAATGCCCCATTTACAGCCTGGTTTCCAAATACGCCCGGAAGCCAGGGCGCCTTAAAGTTGAGGAATATTGAATTCCAGAACCAATATTTATAAACCTGTGTATCGCTGAAGTATTCAGAGAAAGGTAAAGTGCTGACCAGACTCAATAACGTGGTACAAAGAAATACAACAAGTAAATAAGCAGGAACAATCCTGTTAAATCTTTTTTTAGCGTAGCTTTTTAGACTGGAAGATCTTTCATAGCTTCTTGCAATTAAGAAACCACTAACAATGAAAAACGAGAAAACAGCAACTTCAACAGGGCTATGCGTTAAAAATGAAAGCTTTTCAGAGGCGCTTAAAGCACCCAAATGCCCTACAAAGACAATAAAAGCGAGGAGAACACGGATGAAGTCAAAATTGTTTTTCGTTATAGCTTGCATTTTTTTTCTTTCCTACAAAAATAACTTTTTTAATAAAACAGAGGAGTTTTCATATGTTCAATATTTGTTAAATAAAGGCAATATGACCTCTTGCTGTTTTAAAATATGTATAAATAAAAGCTGATGAAATAATTTTTCACAAAAAATAGTAATATAAATCAAAAAAATTATAATTTTAGCGCTTGAAAAAATTGATCTATGAAGAAATTAGCACTACTATTTTTTGGTTTATCATTATTGGTGACCACCGGATGTAATAATAGCAACGATATTGTTATAGATGAACCCGTTATTGGACTCTGGCAACCGATAAAAGAGGTGGTTACTACTGTTGAGGTAGGGGAGCAGCCAATTTCAGATGTGATTACGTATACCGACTGCCAGAAACAATCCAGATGGTGGTTCAATACGGAAGTAGCTGGAAAAAGAATAGATGTGGAAGATCCTATTACAGGAACAGCCTGTAATATTTTACCTGATAAAAACTTCACTTACAGCTATGACAAAAGCGGTAAAACACTTCAGATAAAGTATCAGGGAGTGGTAGCACCAGAGAATACAAAAGTGATGACGCTGGATGCAACTACACTTAACTTATCAATAAGAGTAGAAACCGAAGATCCTACAATATACAAAACAAGAACGATTACTTTTAAAAGAGTAAAGCCTCAACCTTAATAGTATACTTCAAGATATAATAAAGGTCTCACCTTCGGGGTGGGACCTTTCTGTTTAATAAGGAATTGTAATTCATCATAAATTAAATTTCTATTTCCTTTAAAATCATTATTTTTGTGAATCTTGTTTTTAAGAAAAACAATTCAATATTAAAGTCTAACATATAAACATCTATATAAAGTGTTTTACGATCATCAGCAGATAGAAAAAAAGTGGCAGAAATACTGGGAGGATAATCAAACGTATAAAACTTCCAACAATACCGATAAACCTAAATTTTATGTACTCGATATGTTTCCGTACCCATCCGGAGCAGGACTTCACGTAGGGCATCCGCTAGGATATATTGCGTCAGATATTTATGCGAGATATAAAAGACATCAAGGGTTTAACGTTCTCCACCCGGTAGGTTATGATAGCTTCGGGCTTCCTGCTGAACAGTATGCAATCCAGACAGGGCAACATCCTGCTATCACTACAGAACAAAATATCAATAGATACGAAGAACAATTAAGAAAAATCGGATTTTCATTTGACTGGAGCAGAGAAGTAAGAACTTCTGATGCATCTTATTATAAATGGACGCAGTGGATCTTTATTGAACTGTATCACTCTTGGTATAATAAAAATACAGATAAGGCAGAATCTATTGACACCCTGATCAAACATTTTGAGGAAAAAGGAACAGAAGGATTAAATGCCAATCAAAATGATGAATTGAATTTCACAGCTGAAGAATGGGCTAATGCTTCTGATCTTGATAAAGAAGATATCTTATTAAACTATCGTCTTGCATACAGAGCAGAGACGACTGTAAACTGGTGCCCAGCATTGGGAACCGTTTTGGCAAACGATGAGATAAAAGATGGGAAATCTGAAAGAGGAGGATTCCCGGTATTCCAAAAGAAGATGATGCAGTGGAGCATGAGAATCTCTGCATATTCTGAAAGATTATTGCAAGGTCTTGCTACATTAGACTGGCCACAACCATTGAAAGATTCCCAGGAATATTGGATTGGAAAATCTCAGGGAGCACAGGTTCAGTTCCAGGTAGAAGGGCATGATGAGATTGTTGAGGTTTTCACCACAAGACCTGATACTATTTTTGGGGCAACCTTTATGGTATTGGCACCAGAAAATCCATTAGTGGATACTATTACTACAGCTGCTCAAAAAGTAGAAGTAGATACATATATAGAAGAAACTTCTAAGAAAACTGAAAGAGATAGAATGTCTGACGTGAAAAACGTGAGTGGAGCTTTCACAGGAAGTTATGCAATCAACCCGTTCAGCGGAGCAAAAATGCCGATCTATATTTCAGATTATGTATTGATGGGATATGGAACAGGAGCTGTAATGGCTGTTCCTGCACATGACGAGCGTGATCACAGATTTGCAAAGAAATTTAATTTAGAAATTAAAAAAGTTGTAGAAACGGAAGAAGACGTTCAGGAAAATTCTTTCGATTCTAAAGACTCTGTTTGTGTAAACTCAGATTTCTTAAATGGATTACATTATAATGATGCAAAATCAAAAATAATTTCTGAAATTGAAACGAAAGGAATCGGTCATGGAACAACCAACTATAGACAGCGTGATGCAATTTTCTCAAGACAACGTTATTGGGGAGAACCGGTTCCTATATATTATAAAGATGGAATGCCATACACGTTACCAGTTTCTGCTTTGCCATTAGAACTTCCTGAAGTTGAAAAATATTTACCAACAGAAGATGGAGATCCACCATTAGGAAATGCTAAAACATTTGCATGGGATGAGGTGAACCAGAAAGTGGTTGATACAGACTTAATCGATGACCAAACTATATTTCCATTAGAGTTATCTACAATGCCGGGTTGGGCTGGAAGCTCATGGTATTTCCTTAGATATATGGATCCGCAAAATGATGGTGAGTTTTCTGCAAAGAATCTTTCAGACTATTGGGGGCAAGTAGATCTATATATAGGAGGTAGCGAGCACGCAACTGGTCACTTATTATATTCCCGTTTCTGGAACATGTTCTTAAAAGACAGAGGATACATCAATCATGATGAACCGTTCCAGAAATTAATCAATCAGGGAATGATTCTTGGGATGAGTGCATTTGTATACAGAATTGATGGTACTAATCAATATGTATCTAAAAATTTAGCAAACGAATATCAGACTCAGCAGATCCATGTTGATGTATCCTTATTAAAAGGAACATCTGATGAATTAGATACTGAAGCATTCAAAGCATGGAGACCAGACTATGCAGAAGCAGAATTTATTTTGGAAGATGGAAAATACATCACAGATCGTGAAGTAGAAAAAATGTCCAAGTCAAAATACAATGTGGTGAATCCTGATGACATCTGTGAAGAATACGGAGCAGACGGATTAAGACTATATGAAATGTTCTTAGGACCATTGGAGCAATCCAAACCTTGGAATACACAAGGGCTTAGTGGAGTATATGGTTTCCTTAAAAAATTCTGGAACCTTTATTTCAATGGAGATGTATTTGAAGTTTCTGATGAAGAACCTACAAAAGCTGAGTATAAAGTTTTACATACCTTAATAAAGAAGGTTGTTTATGACATTGAAAACTTCTCTTTCAATACATCAGTATCTTCATTTATGATTGCTGTAAACGAGCTTCAGAAAATAAAATGTAACAAGCGCAATATTTTAGAACCGCTAGCCGTTATCATCTCTCCATATGCACCTCATATTTGTGAAGAATTGTGGAGTTTATTAGGTCACGATACATCTATAGAATTTGAACAATTCCCAGTATTAAATGAGGAATATCTAGTAGAAGATGAAATTGAGTATCCGATAAGCGTAAATGGTAAAATGAAGTTCAAAATTTCTCTTTCGGCTCAATTATCTGCGAAGGAGGTAGAAGATTTGGTGATTTCAAATGAGAAAATGCAACAGATTTTGGAGGGTAAAACCCCTAAAAAAATCATTGTAGTCCCTCACCGTATTGTGAATATCGTAATTTAAAAAAAAATTAACATTGGGAAATTAAAAAAAATGGGTGTTTTATTTTTTTGATTTTTTAACTCAAATGTTAAATTTGGAAAAAATAAATAAAATATTTAAGAATATTTATTATATCGAAATCGTATTAAAAATACTTTATCAAAAAAAAGCAAAATGTTTAATTAAGACTCTTGCATTTTAATTAATTTTGCCTTTAATTTACACCCTGTAAAATTTTAAAACAATATAATTTAGTTAAATATGGAAATGAATGTTTCAAAAAATGATGAGCAAGTAGTTGCTAGAAAGGCAGGAGGTTTAAATCCAGCTGTTATTATTCCTATTCTATTGGTTATAGGAATTTGTATTTGGTTATTTGTTTTAGGTAACCCAGGTAATTTTAAAGCTGATCCAAGATTAGCAGGTGCATCAGTAGCGTTTTCTGATGTTGAAGGTAAAGAGATGCATCCTGAAGGGTTTTTAGGAATGATCTACATGGGAGGTGTTATTGTACCATTACTTGTAACATTCATGATTACCGTTATTGTATTCTCTTTTGAAAGATACTTTGTATTAAACAAAGCTTCAGGTACAGGTAACGTAGACAACTTTGTTGTAAAAGTAAGAAGCTTACTAAACGGAAACAAAATTGACGAAGCTTTAGAAGAGTGTGACAGACAACAAGGTTCTGTAGGGAACGTTGTAAAAGAAGGTCTTACTACTTACAAGGCTCTTGCTCATGATACTACTTTAAATAAAGAGCAGAAAATGGTAGCGCTTAACAAAGCTATCGAAGAAGCTACAACTCTTGAGATGCCAATGCTTGAGAAAAACATGATGATCCTTTCTACATTAGGTACTGTTGCAACGTTAGTAGCACTACTAGGAACGGTAATCGGGATGATTAGAGCATTCTTCGCTTTAGGTGCTGGAGGAGGTACTCCGGATGCAGCAGCTCTATCAATCGGTATCTCTGAAGCCTTGATCAACACGGCATTAGGTATTGGTACTTCTGCAGTAGCAATTATTCTTTATAACTTCTTTACTTCTAAAATTGACGGATTAACTTATAAGATCGACGAGATCGCTATGAGCATCCAACAGTCTTTTGCTGAATTCCACTAAGATGGAACTGTGTTTTGCACAATAAAAGAAGTTTAAAAAATAATTATATAAATAATGGCGAGAATTAAACCAAAAAGACATGGAGTAGTTACGGACATGACCGCGATGTGCGACGTTACGTTCCTATTACTTACGTTCTTTATTATGACCACGCAGTTTAAGAAACCTGATGTGGAGCAGATCAAACCGCCATCTTCAATTTCGGAAAAATTACTTCCTGATGCTAGTTTAATGACTATCAATGCTACACCGGACGGAAAATTTTATTTCCAGCCAGTAGAAAATGCATCAGAAAGACTTGCACTTTTAGATAAGATGGGTCAAAAGTATGGCGTTACTTTTGATAATAATCAAAAAGCAGCTTTCCAGAAAGTTCAGGCAATTGGAGTTCCAATGAACCAATTGAAAAGTTATTTGGATATGCCTGAAGATGAGCAAAAAAGTTACAAGAGTCCTACAGGGATTCCTATGGATAGTACAAATAAGCAATTAATTGATTGGGTAAAAGAAAGTTTAAGCGTAAACCCTGACTACAAGTTAGCCATTAAAGGTGACGTTACAACTAAATACCCTAAAGTTAAAAGCCTATTTGAGGGTTTAAGAGATATCGATTTTCTTAAATTTTGGTTGATTACATCACAAGAAGGTAAACCTAATGAATAATTAAGAAGAAATGGCAGAAGTACAAGTACAGGATAAGAGTGCCAAGGGTGGCAAGGTTCGATCCAAGAAAAACAACCCCAGAGTCGATATGACTCCAATGGTTGACCTTAATTTCTTACTATTGATGTTCTTTATGTTTACGTCAACTTTTAGTAAACCGAATGTAATGGATTTGGGTCTTCCGGCTAAACCGAAAGATGAAAAACAAAAACCACCTCCAACAGAAATTAAACTTTCAAATTCAATTTCTATATTACTAGGAAAAGACAATAAAGTGTTTTGGCACCAGCAGGATGCAACTTCCTTGAATGACCAAACTCTTATGGAAACTAGTTTTGACAGAGAGGGAATTAGAAAAATAATTGAGCAGGCAAAATCTAGAGCTGCAGATCAAAGTAAATTTACTGTGATCATTAAGCCAACTGACGATGCTGTATATAAGAACTTTGTTGATATTCTTGACGAAATGGCAATTACCAAAAGTGAGCAGTACGGTGTTACTGATATCAAACCTTGGGAAAAAGCTGTTTATGAGAGAAAAGTAGGTGGTGCTGCTGCACCGGCTGCTACAAAGTAATTTAACCATAAAATTGTTATATTATCTATGGCAGATGAAAATGTATACGGTCAAAATCTTACTTTAGATGAGATTGTATTTGAAAATAGAAACAAGGAATATGGTGCCTATGATCTTAGACATCAGTATCCTAGACTTCTGACAAAATCATTTATTGTTGGAACATCTATATTTCTTTTGGTAGCTTTATCTCCGTTCATCTATCTTACAATTAAGAATCTTACAGCTCCGCCTAAAACAGAAGTTAAGGCAGATCTTTTGAATATTGTTGAAGAGGACCCGATTATTGAGCAGCCTAAAGAAGAAGAACCACCTCCACCACCTCCACCTCCAAAAGAGGAACCAAAAATTGAGGTAATCCAGAACGTGGTTCCAGAGCCTGTAAAAGCTCCAAAAATTGAAACTCCACCTCCGCCAATTTCTAAGCAGTTGGAAACTACAACTGGTTTGAATAATCAGGAGGGGGTAAAAGCTCCGGCTTATACACCACCGCCGCCACCACCATCTACAGGTACAAAAACTGCAACTGTGGAAGTGAAAGCGAATAACCCTAACGAAATCTACAAAGATGTAGACCAATCTGCAGAATATCCTGGAGGTATGGGTGCATTGAGAAAATTCTTAGGAGAAAACTTCGATACTTCATTAATGGAAGGAGGTGAAGGTACCCTTAAAGCTAAGCTTAAGTTCGTTGTAGAAAGAGACGGAACTGTTTCTGCAGTTACTATTGAAGAAAAATCTCCAAATAGCGACTTCAACAATGAAGCAATTCGTGTAGTTAAGAAACTTAAAAAATGGACTCCTGCGAAAAGAAACGGGGAGAGCGTTAGATCTTACTATAGCGTACCATTTACGATGAACTTTGAATAATTAAACTTATTCATTCAGAATATAAATAAAAAGAGAGGCTTATGCTTCTCTTTTTATTTTTTTTGTATTTTTGTTACATGATGTTCAAGTGGTTATCCCTTATCGCGGGATTGTTTTATATTGTTTTAGGAATTGTAGTAATTGTCTACAGATTCTTTTTTACTATCTTAGACCCTATTGTTGCCTATGCTTTAGGTGGGGTATTTGCGCTTTATGGTGTATTCAGAATCTATAGAGCCGTTTCACAAATCAAAAAATCCAGAGATGAAGAATAGCTTTTTTAAAGCTGCAGCTGTTTTTGCTTTTAGTGTAATGCTGATAGGCTGCAAAAAAAAGGATGATACAAGTCCTTCTTATAATAAAGGCAATCTTACAATTCTTACTGATGAGTCTTTTCAGAGTGTTACAGAAGCATTAGCTGATGGTTATATGATCAGTTATCCTGAAACACATATTAAAGTTGAAACCAAAAAGGAAGACTTAGGTTTTGTGGATTTGCTGAATGACAAAGCAAAAATTATTGTGATGTCCAGAAATCTGAGTGCAAAAGAAATAAAGAGTTACGAAGAAAGAACAGAATTAAAATTCCTTCCTGCAAGATTTGCCGCAGATGCTGTAGTTTTTGTAGTGCCAAAAGACTCTCCGAAAGAAAGCATTACGATAGATGAGATCACTAATGGCCTGCTTTCTGAAAAAAAAGATTTTATTTTTGACGGAACCAATTCCAGTAATCTTAATTTTGTGGCTGAGAAAATTAAAAAACAGCCTAAAGACCTTAAATTTTCCATTATTCCTGGAAATCAGAAGGTTATAGAGGGGTTAGGAAAATATCCGAATAAAATAGGCGTTATAGGACTTAATACTTTCAGCCGCCCTTACGACAAAACTTCAGAGAAACTTAGAGAAATGGTTAAAGTGCTTCCGGTAGTAGATAAAGGAATAACATACAATGCCGATTCAGAAGGACTTCGCACCATGAAATATCCATTTACAAGAGTTCTTTATTTCCTTAATAACGAAAGTGGATTCAATATTGCCAATGGATTTATAAGATTCTCATGTACCCATTTGGGACAAAAAATTGTTCAGAAAGAAGGTTTACAGCCTTATAACCTCTACAACAGAGAGGTACAAATGCGTTAAAAAATAGAATTCCACAATTTCACTCCAATCAATAAAGTGTTTTGGTCTGAAAATTGTGTAGAATATAACTCAATTGATTAGAAAATATAAAATGAAAGATATAATGAATATGAATGTAAAGAAGATTGCTTTTGGAGCAGCCGTGGTATTTTTTACCGGTTTTGCCACTGCACAGACATTGCAGGATGGTATTAACAGTATAGACAGTGATAAATTTGCTCAGGCAAAAACAAACTTCACTGATATGATCGCTAAAGAGCCTACCGCTGAGAACTACTTCTATTTAGGAAATACTTTCCTAAAGCAAGGAGAGCCTGATTATGCAAAGGCTACTGAAAACTTTAATAAAGGTTTAGCTGCTGATGCTAAAAGCTTTGTTAACAAAATCGGTTTAGCTACCGTAAAATTAGGAAAAGGCGATAAAAGCGCTGTTGCAGAAATTCAGAAAATAGTAACCGATTCTAAAGAAAAAGATGCTGAAGTATTATTCAGAGCAGCAGAAGCATTAACTTTATTTGAAAAGAACAGTTCTCCAGACCTTGCCATTCAGTACCTTACTAAGGCTATTGAAAAAGCTGAGAAGAAAGGAGTTCCTGCACATTACTATTATACATTAGGAGATGCCTACAGATTAAAAAGATCTCCGGGTGAAGCAATGTCTGCTTATGATAAGGCATTACCTTTAGCTAAAAATAAAGCTTCCGTTTATACAAGAATGGCTACTTTATGGATGGCAGCACAAATTTGGCAGAAAGCAAAAGAAAGTGTTGATAAGGCTATCGCTGTAGACCCTACTTATGCTCCTGCATACAAAGCATTAGCTGGATACGATATCAGATACCAGCAAAATGCAAAGGCTACACAAGACCTTATCAACTATACAAAATATGCTGACGAAGATCCATATACTCAATTGGAGATTTCAAAATTATACTTCACTAACGAAGATTATGCAAACTCTAAAACAGTATTAGATAAGATCTTTGATAAAATTGAAGATCCTATTAAGTTCAAATTAAGAGCTTACCAGGATTACGCAGATAAAAACTATGCTGGTGCTAAACAAAACATGGATACTTTTGTTTCTCAAGCTGAAAAAACAAGAGTATTGCCAGCTGACGAAGGTCTACAAGGACTTATCGCTGCCGGATTAGCAAAAGATGAGAAAGATGCTGCTAAAAAATCTGCTTTAACTGCAGAATCTCAGCAAAAAATTGCTATTGCTAAAGCTGCAAAAGACGAAACAATGAAATGGGATTTAGAATTGGCAAACATCGCTGGAGGTGGTGGTGCTTCTCAGGCTGATGTTGACAAAGGGCCTACAAACCCGGCCATTGAAGCATTGAAGAAGCAAGTAGCTGCTAATAGCCAGGATTCTGATGCTTTATTCAAATTAGCAACTGCTTATCAGGATGCTAAAAACTGGAGTGGAGCAATTCTTACATGGCAGAAAATGTCAGCACTTCTTCCTGATTGGGCTCCAGCTTATTACAGCCAGGGATATTCTTACCAGCAGGCAGGAAATAATGACGCGGCGAAGATTGCTTATGAAAAATTCATCAGCACTGTAAAACCTGCTGATCAGGAAGCTAATAAGCAGACCCTTGCTTACGCTTATTTTGCAGTAGCTTATATGAGCAAAGATTCTGATGTTGCAAAAGCAAAAGATTATGTTGCTAAATCTTTACAGTTAGATCCTACTTATCAGGATGCTGTAAAATTAAATGCAGAGATCAATAAGTAATTTAAAATTTAAATTATAGAAATAAGAACTTCCCACTCGTAATGTTTGGGAAGTTTTTATTTTAAACTTATCTTTGATATTATGAAAACAGATATACTTGCTTTTGGTGCACATCCTGATGATGTAGAATTAGGATGTGGAGGAACAATTGCCAAATTGGTTTTTGAAGGAAAAAAATGTGTTGTCGTAGATCTTACCAGGGGAGAACTCGGGACTAGAGGTACAGATGAAACAAGAAAAGCTGAAGCGGCAGATGCTGCCAAAATTCTCGGACTTTCAGCAAGAGAGAATCTGGGAATGAAAGATGGCTTTTTGGTGAATTCCGAAGAATACCAAATGAGGATCGTAAAAATGATTCGCAAATACAGGCCAGAAATCGTCTTAGCCAATGCAATTGATGATAGACATCCAGATCACGCAAAAGGAGCGAAATTAGTGTCGGATGCGTGCTTTTTGTCGGGGCTGAGGAAAATTGAGACTGTAATAGATGGTGAAGCTCAGGAAGTGTGGAGGCCTAAGCATGTTTTTCATTATATCCAATGGAAAGATATCAAACCGGAGTTCGTTATTGACATTTCGGAATTTCTGGATAAAAAGATTGCTTCATGTATGGCTTATAAAACTCAGTTTTATGATCCAACTTCTACGGAACCTGAGACTCCAATTACCACAAAAGATTTCTTTGAGAGTTTAACTTACCGTGCACAGGATTTGGGACGGTTATCGGGAGTTGCTTATGCTGAGGGCTTTACGTCTGAAAGATTAATTTCTTTGAAAAATTTTGATGGAATTGTTTGGTAGTTGAGAAAATTGTCCTATATTTGCACTCAGAAAACGGTGATTGTAGCTCAGTTGGTTAGAGCGTCGGATTGTGGTTCCGAAGGTCGTGGGTTCGAGACCCATCATTCACCCAAAGAAAGTACACTTTTTAAAAGTGTACTTTTTTATTTTATACCTGTTTTGATAGTGAAATAATATCTGTTTTTTAATTTTTTCCAGAAGCTTTTTCTCGCTATTCACTCATATTCTTCAAGCGCGCGCCTAAAAAATGGTATTGTTTGTTTCGTGGTAGTCATTTTTATTGGAGTTAATTGATGTTAATAAGCAATTAATAATGAGTAAGAAATTTCAATA
Source organism: Chryseobacterium sp. II3a (assembly GCF_057815135.1). Lineage (NCBI taxonomy): Bacteria > Pseudomonadati > Bacteroidota > Flavobacteriia > Flavobacteriales > Weeksellaceae > Chryseobacterium > Chryseobacterium sp. II3a. The sequence continues at coordinate 149,351 of NZ_JBYPZJ010000004.1, forward strand.
TTTCATTATTGCTTATATTTATTATGGGTTTGCGAAGCAAAATTCACCATTCACTATTCATTTCCCGTTTGTTGATATTCGTCATAAAATCTCAATTTGATCCAAAAGCACTGGTAAATTTCATTATCTTTAATCCACACTAAGTTCAAATATGGAAATAAGAGTCACTGTAAAGCAGTTGGGGAAGAAGCATCCTGTTCTTTCGGAACAAATAATAGGAATCAATTACAAAGATTCCCATATCTCTTTAGAAAATTTATTAAAGCTTATCGTTCGGCATCAGGTAGAAGAGTTTAATGCTCAGTCTTTTGAATTCGAAGATGAAGATTATACCAAAATTCCCATGAACAATTATCTGAATATCCTTACAGATACCGGAAAAATAGGTTTTGGAAGTATTTATAATCTTAAAAAAGCTGATGTAAATAAGGCTCAGGAAAATGCTATTCAGTCTTTTGAAGATGGAATGTTTGCGGTATTTTATAATGATGAGCAGCTTGAAAGTCTTGGCCAAACTATAGATTTAAATTTACAATATTCATTTACCTTCATCAGGCTCATCTTTCTTACGGGTAGCTATTGGTAATCAAATTATATCAATAAATAACATACATGGAAATCACAAAAAAATTAGAATCGAAAAAACTTGTTAAAAACTTTTATGAAAAACAGAGGAAAGACCTGTTAGAACATTCTGAACAAGGAGTTCCTTCTTCACTCTTTCCTGGCAGACCAATCCTTACAAAAGAAGTAGCAGAATTAGGTAAATTGCTGAAAGGTAAACCTAATTATTTTGAGAGCGTAAGCTTAGGTTCAAAAGAGGCTGAAAAGCTCAAAGAATATCTCAAAACTGATATTTGGGAAGATCCGAATTATTATGATTTACTGATTTATTTCTTTGGAGAGAATGCTGAGCTGGTACAATATGCATGGAATAAGATGCCTTACAAAATGTATCAGAGCAGTTATTCCAGACGTTCATTTCGGGCTCCTCATCGTGAAGATTATATATTGCTCAATCAAGTCAATTTCATCAGAGCACTAATGATGTTCCCTTGTATTTATAATGGAGATCAGAATTTTGACTTGTCTTTAGAAGAACAAATTATTTATGATAATGAATTTGTACATAATTCAAGCCGTTTTTATATCTGGTCAGCAGCTATAGATACGGGAAATACATCAATTTATCAATTAATTGAAGATATTATTTTTAATAAACACCCGGAAGGAAAAGTTTCTCTGAATATTATTAAGGCTTTACTTAATAGTGAGCAGAAGAAATGTTGGGAATTGGTAGAAAAACTTCTGTTGGCTGCTCAAAGGCAGGAAGGGTTGCGTCAGACGATTCTGGAGGCCTTGGATGAGACAAGCATCGGAGCATTAGAATATATGCTCAATGTGATTATTGAGCAAAAGCTTACCCGTTTTTCATCCGTTGTAAGGGCTATAGATACATGGACAGGTCTTGGTTGGGAGGCAGAGAAAGAATCTGTAGTGAAAAATATTCTGTCATTAGCGGACCATTACTTCAAAAATCCTGAAGGAATTCCTGAGGCTATGAAAAGCAAGAATAATAACGAAGTATATATGGCTCTATGGGTGCAGGGCGTTTGGGATGTTGAGAAAACAGTTCCTTATCTGCATCAGTTGTTTGATAAAGGGGATGTTGAAAAGAAGTGTCTTGCCATTAAGTTTGCGATAGAAACAGCAGATCCATATATTCAGATGCCGTTATATTATAAAGCAGTTCAGGAGGGTAATATTCAGGTACTGGCCTTTGCAGGGTATTCAATGTCCATCTTATTAAGTTCAAATACAGATTCTAAATTCTATATTAATAACCCGGATTATCCGAACTTTTTTGAAAAACTGCATGAACTGACTTTAAAAACTGAAGTAAAAGAGAAAAAATTTGAAGGAAAGATCTTTTCCTGGTTGAATGCTGTATTCAAAAAAAGTGATCTGTATGCTTCTATGTTCTACCTGGTTGGAGATGATAGCCATAAACTTGATATTATACTATCTTATTTCGATCAGTTTGATCTTTCGTTACGAGAGCTATTAACCCGAAATATTTTAGGCGAGTTTTACTGCTATTCTCTTTCTTATGGATTAGGAAAGAAGAAAAAAGAAGTAACAGCTTTCCAAAAGGAATTTGCTTTTAAAATTTTAAAAGACAGAGGAGAAGCATTGACAGCTTCGGGAATCAATGTGCTTATGCAAAATCCTTTGAGCAAAGAAGAAATTATGAATTTCTTTGATCTTTTTAAAAGAAAAGGTGGTGTACTTCGTAAAAAGCTTATAGAATTGATTATAGCGCAGGAAGATAGTGTTATCACTCCATTGGTTGATGAATTGATGAGTAAAGGTGATTTAGAGCAGCGTACTGCATCATTAGATATCATGCTTCAGCTTCAAAAGGGGAAAAGAGTAACCACTCAGATGAGCAATTGGATTCAACAATATGCTGAAAGATCAAAAATAACAGAAAGAGAACAAAGTTTATTGGATCAGATTAATCCAGCCGGAGATCAGACGATTCTTTCTGAAGATAATGGCTTTGGTTTTTATGACCCTAATATAGTTTCAAAGTTTGCTTTGCCAAAGGTAGAACCTGACTCGGTATATGCACAGGCTGTTAAAAAAGATAAATATGGGTTTACAAAACCTATGGAAGAGATAAAAGCGGAAATAAAGAAGCTTAATGACTTATTTCTTCAACATAAAGATCATGAATATGAATCTGATGAATGGGATGGCTCTGTAACAACTTTGCTGATGGGAAATACTTTCCGTCAAATTAAAAGGAATACAGAAGGTTTCACTCTGAAGCAAATGGCTGAAAATTATCCTTTGCATGAGGTTTGGGAACAATGGTATCTGGATTCAGGATTACAGCCTAGAGATCTATTTTTATTGACATTGGCTGAGAGCTGTGACAGAAAAATTTTCAGAGATTTTATGGAGAATTATGTCTTCTACTACAAAGATCTTTTAATAAATCCTCTGAAAGGAAGATATGCATGGGAAAATCCAATCATCATGATTCTGCAGTCGCTAAAGGATAAATTCGTATTTGAAGAACGTATAGATTTTGCATTAGATGCTACCAGTACAATTTTTGCTAACCTTCCTGAAAGTGTTATCAGCTATAAAGGAAAAGATAGTAATGATTATTACTACCAGGACCAGGGAAATGGCTGGCAGAAACTGGATTTTTTCATGCCTTTCTTATGGGCTGTTCCAAAGACGAATCTTACCGATGAACAACATGCCAAGCAATGGAATTTATACCGATGGATGCAGTATAATGGTTTGAAAGAAAATATTAAAAAATCTGTTCCTGATTTTTATTTCTTCTGTAAAGCATATGAATTAAAACTCATCCCAAAAGAAGAACTGTATGAAGGGATTCTGACTGCTGATTCAGCAATAAGAGAACTTACAACAGTGAAAACTAATCATTACAATAAAGAAAAATATCTTGAACAGTTTCCTTTCCTGAAACCTATGATTGTGGAAATTCAGGATAAATTCCTAGACATAGAACTTATAAGGGGAGATGCTAATACTGCTGTATCTCATTTTGTACAGGATTTTCAGACAATATATGGAACCCAGCGTTTTGCACAGATTCTGAAAGGACTTGGTAAATCAGGGTTATATGCCAATTATATTTACAGCTATGGTAATCAAAGTATGACCAAGCAAAAGCTATTCTCTAAATTAATTTCGGAATGTTATCCATTAGAAAGTGATACACAGAAGGGATTTAATGAAATCATGAAGAAAGAAAAAATTTCTGAGCTTCGTTTGATTCAGGCTGCAGTGTATGCTCCGCAATGGCAGCCACTTGTTAGTAGCTATTTAGGCTGGAAGGGCTTGGATTCCGCGATTTGGTGGATGCATGCCCATACCAAAACCGGAGCATATGAAGAACAGAATGCTAAACTGGAAAGTGAGGTTGCCAAATATTCATCAGTAGATATTCAAGAATTTAAAGATGGAGCAGTGGATAAAGATTGGTTTACAAAAGCCTATAAAGAATTAGGTAAAGCCCGATGGGAAATGTTATATGAGTCTGCAAAATACATTTCAGACGGAAACGGACACCGAAGAGCAAGGTTGTATTCTGATACCTTATCCGGAAGCTTAAAAATTAAAGAAGTGACAGCTAAAGTAAAAGACAAGCGTGATCAGGATTATCTTCGTGTCTATGGGCTTGTTCCTTTGAGCAAAACGAATCCGGAAAAGGATGTATTGAGCAGATACGAATACATTCAGCAATTCAAAAAAGAGAGTAAAGAGTTTGGTTCTATGAAGCAATCGAGTGAAGCTTTAGCAATTCGTGTGGCTCTTGAAAATCTGGCTAGAAATGCAGGATATCCTGATCCTATAAGATTGACATGGGCTATGGAAACCAAGCAGATTCAATTGCTGCTATCGAAAGAAACGCAAGTAACCATTGATGGTGTGACTGTAGGTTTAATCATAGAAGATAATGGAAAAGCGGAACTGGTTGTATTCAGAGATGATAAACAGCTGAAATCTATTCCGCCGAAAATTAAGAAAGATAAATCCATTGTGGAACTAACCAACAACCGCAAGATTATGCGTGAGCAATGGATCCGCTCCAGAAAAGGGTTAGAAGAAGCTATGATAAGAGGCGATGAGTTTTTCTTAAAAGAAATTAAAACACTTTTTGAACATCCAATTATTGTCAAACATTTAGAGAAGTTAGTATTTATTTCCAACGATGATAAAATAGGTTTCTACCATGATGGAAGTCTTGTCAATGCTCATGGCGAGATCCAGGAATTAAATGAAGAAAATACTTTACGTATTGCACATTGTATAGATCTTCATGAACATTCTGTATGGAGTGATTATCAGCATTATTGCTTTAAAGAAAAGCTTATTCAGCCGTTCAAGCAGATTTTCAGAGAATTGTATGTTCCGACTCCTGATGAATTGAAGGAAAAATCTATTTCCCGCAGATATGCAGGACATCAGATTCAGCCTAAGCAAACATTGGCATTGCTAAAAACAAGAGGCTGGAAGGTAGATTATGAGGAGGGATTGCAGAAAGTGTATCATAAAGAAGGTTTCCAGGTGAAGCTGTATGCCATGGCAGACTGGTTTTCTCCGGCAGATATAGAAAGTCCCACTCTGGAAACGATAGAATTCCATTCGTTAAAGGATTATAAAAATATTCCTTTTGAAGAAATTAATCCAAGATTATTTTCGGAAGTAATGCGGGATGTAGATCTGGTGGTTTCAGTAGCCCATGTAGGCGGGGTAGACCCTGAAGCCAGTCATTCATCTATTGAAATGAGAGCCGTGCTGATGAAGGAGACAGCCCGTTTATTTAAACTTGATAATGTCAGAATTGAAGGGGTTCATGTATTAATAAAAGGACAGATGGCAGAATACAGTGTGCATTTAGGGAGTGCTGTTGTACATCAGACTCCAGGACTGTACTTATCTATACTTCCTGTTCATTCTCAGCATCGAGGAAGATTATTCTTACCTTTCGCAGATGATGATCCGAAATCAGCAGAAGTATTATCTAAGGTCCTGTTGCTGGCTAAAGACAATGAAATACAAGATCCAACCATATTGTCACAGATAAAGCGAGAGTATGTGTAAACAAAAACAAGAAGGTATGCTTTTAAGTGTACCTTTTATTTTTGCCATAAGCCATAAGCCATAAGCCATAAGCCATAAGCCAGTTTCAGTGCATAAAAAAAGCATCTTTTCCAGATGCTTGTGTTTTTAGATATTCTTTTTTTAAACTTCGTCGTCAGAATCTATTGTATAAGATCTGCTTTTGAAATCTTTGTCATGTTTTTCTGAAATTACATCCTCACCCTTTTCATTAATGATGAAATCTGTGGACTCATTAAACATCTCCTGAAAACTCTTAAAATCTTCCTTGTAAAGGTAAATTTTATGCTTCTCGAATGTAGCTTCCCCATTCTCTCCGAAATTTTTCTTACTCTCAGTGATTGTAAGATAATAATCTCCTGCTTTCGTCTCGCGCACATCAAAGAAATAAGTTCTTCTCCCTGCTTTTAACACCTTCGTGAAAATTTCATTTTCATGGCGTTCCTTGTATTCACTCATTGTTAGATATTTTTTAATCTTGTTAAGAACAAATATAAAAGAATTCTTTTAATCACAAAATTTTTTTTATGATTTATTTAACAATTAGGAACGAAACAGCTATGCGGTTACAGAATTGGTAATTTCGGTGAGGTTGATAATTTGGTCTGCTTTTTGGGCGCTAGACTCTCTGTGTGTGATAATTATGGATGTCGCATTACTGATTTTTCGGTCAATATTTTCAAGGATATTCTGCTCTGTTTCGGTGTCCAAAGCCGATAAAGAATCGTCAAAAATAATAATATTTGGGTCCTTAATCAGGGCTCTGGCAATGCAAATTCTTTGCTTTTGGCCTCCCGAAAGCATAACCCCGCGTTCACCAACAAGTGTTTTATATTGTTCCTTAAACTCAACAATATTTTTGTGAACATCTGCAATCTGAGCATACTCAATGACTTTCTCATGAGATGGATGATCAATGGCAAACCCGATATTATTTTCAATAGAATCAGAGAATAAATAGCTTTCCTGAGGAATGTATCCAATGAAGTTTCTATAGTTCTCGAGATTATGGTCTTTCAGGTTTTTACCATCAATAAGGATTTCTCCTTCAGTAGGGTCGATCAGCCTGCATAGAAGAAGTGCTATAGTAGACTTTCCACTTCCGGTTTTTCCCATGATAGCAAGGGATTCTCCGGCTTTGATTTTAAAACTTAAATTCTCCAGTGCTTTGATACCCGTATTGGGATAAACATAAGATACATTTCTGAACTCAATATCTCCTTTAATAGGATACGTCTCAAAGTTAGTACTGATGATCTCAGACCTTTTATCCATAAATTCGTTGATCCTTTGCATAGAAGCCTCCGCTCTTTGATTGACGGATGTTACCCAGCCTACCATAGAGAATGGGAAGATCAGTGTATTAATGTACATGAAGAAATCAGCAATCTTACCGATGCTTAATTCTCCTGCAATATATTTTGTTCCTCCAATCCAGATAATGGCAACATTCAGTAAGCCGATTACAAACAGAATAATGGTGAAAAAATAAGCTTCTGTTTTGGCAAGGTCCAAAGCTTTATTCTGGTAATCAGTAACTTTTATTCCATAGTTTTTTTGAATATATTTTTCCCTTGCGAAAAATTTTACAACACGAATTCCTGAAAAACTATCCTGTACAAAAGTTGAAATGGCAGACTGGCTTTTCTGCATCACTTTCGACTTTTTATTGATAATTGAACTCACCTTATAAATAGCAAATGATAAAATAGGAAGAGGCAGCAAAGTCCATAAAGTCATGGATGCATCTGTTTTTATCATATAAATAGCCGTGATCAGTACAAGAACAATAAGGTTGGCCACATACATTACTCCAGGACCAAGGTACATTCTTACCGCCACTACATCTTCACTTAATCGGTTCATTAAGTCCCCAATAGTAGTCTGTTTATAGTCTGTTAAAGATAAATCCTGATAATGTCTGTAGATCTTATTTTTAAGTTCATATTCAATTCTTCTGGATGCCACAATGATGGTCTGCCGCATCATAAAAGTGAAGAATCCTGTTAAAAGTGAACAGCCTACAATAATTCCGACATAAATAAGTACCTGCTGATTGAAACCAAGATTTCCGCTTTTCGTAAGCTCATCTACGGATTTTCCTACAAACTGAACTTTATATATATTGAAAAAATTACTGGCAATGATAAATAATACACCCCAAAACAATAAGATTTTGTGTTTCCAAAAATAGGGGTTTAAGGTTTTTAGCGCTTTCATATAGTTTTACAAAATTACAAAAATGTCATCAGACTACGAATTGCATCAATTTTAAATTTTGTATCTTTGCACTCATTAAAAAGCTCTTTGAATGTTAGGAAGACGACAAATTCGTGAAAAAGTAGTACAGGCAGTGTATTCATACTATCAGAACCCTGTAAAATTTGATGTTTTAGAGAAAAACATGTTTGCTGGAATAGAGAAAATCTATTATCTCTATATCTATCAGCTTAATTTTTTAGTGGGTCTAAAAGAATTAGCTGAACATCAAATTGAAATCGGTAAGAATAAATATCTTAAAACCGATGCTGATATTAATCCTAACCAAAAATTCATCAACAACCAGGTATTGCTTAAGCTGGAAGAAAATCCAGAGAGATTATTCTTCACAGGTCAGCACAAGCAGCTGAAGTGGGATATGCATGATGATTTATTGGTGAAGACTTTCCAAAGAATTACTGCTGGAAAACGTTATCAGGATTTCATGAAAGAAGAAGGATTTTCTTTTGAAGATGATCAGAAGTTTATTGGGAAATTATTTTTAAGATATATTGCTGAAAATGATGATTTTCATGATTATCTCGGAGATAAAGAACTTTCATGGTATGATGATATCCATATTGCCAATTCCATGGTACAAAAAACAATCGGGTTCCTAAGAGAAGATGAAGAAAGCAGAACTTTGATCAAAATGATTAAAGATGAAGATGACAAAACTTTCGCCGCTAAATTGTTGAAAGATACCCTAAACAACTGGGAAAACAATGAAAAAAAGCTGGAAGAAAGATTAGAAAACTGGGATCTTGAAAGAATTTCCCTAATGGATAAAGTAATTTTATCAACAGCCATCGCAGAGCTAGACAACTTCGCCTTCACACCTTCAAGAGTGATTATTAATGAATATATCGAGATCGCAAAAGTATTTGCTACAGACCGTTCGAATATCTTCATTAATGGTATTTTAGATAAATATTGTAAAGATCAAAATAGAATATAAAATGAAAAAGACGTTATCAATTATCGCCTTGTCAATTATAGGCTTTGGATTAGTTTCTTGTAAAAAAGAAAACAAAGAAACTCAAAGCGCTGAAACTGTAGCTGCTGATTCTTCAGCGGTAGGAACTCCTGCAACAACTGATTCTGCTGCTGCAACAGCTGTAACAGGAGAGATGCCTGCTGCACCGGTTTCCAATGCACCATCTACTTCCATCGCTTTATCTGAAAGCAACTTCGATTTTGGAAAAATCAAAAAAGGAGATAAAGTAGAGCACGTATATGAAGTGACTAATACAGGAAAAAATCCATTGATTATTTCTGAAGTAAAGCCAGGATGCGGATGTACAGCTCCGGATTTTACAAAAGATCCTATTATGCCGGGTAAAAAAGGAAAAATTACATTGCATTTTGATTCTTCAAACTTTGATGGAAACGTTCAGAAATATGCTGATGTTTTTGCTAATGTAGAGAAGGCTCCAATCAAATTAACGTTCACGGCTAACATCCAACCATAATTTTTATAATATGTTGACATTATTTTTACAAGCACAGCCACAAGGTTCTTCATCTATGATGCTGATCATGATGGGTGTGATGTTTGTAGGGTTTTATTTCCTGATGATCAGACCGCAAATGAAGAAGCAGAAACAGGAGAAAAACTTTCAGGAAGAACTTAAGGTAGGAACTAGAGTAGTGCTTACTTCAGGTCTTCACGGAAGAATTGCCCAAGTTCAGGATGACGGTTTTGTTATTGAAACATTATCCGGAAAACTGAAGTTTGAAAAAGCTGCTGTTTCCAGAGAAATGACTCAAAGTCGTTTTGGAGATAAAGCAAAAACTGCTGATAAACCAGCAGATAAAAAAGAAATAGAAACTGAAGAAAAAAAATAATTTAATTCAGTTTGAAAATATTTAGCTGCGGCGGGTGAACGAAGTTCACCCGCCGCAATTTTTTTATATAAAGTTATTTTATTTATAATATTGTATGTTCTCATTAGTAGGAGAAGATAAGTCTCAATATTTAAATTGCCATTCTGAACGAAGCAAAGCGGAGTGAAGAATCTTATAAACCATATCTTTATTTCTCAAGATTCTATAACAGCCATAATCTTTGTGCTTATTTGTGAAAACATTAGTGAAATTAGTGTTTAATAAAAAATTATCTTTGTTGTATGAATCAAAACGCAAGTAAAACAGTTCTCATTCTAGGTGCTAATTCAGACGTAGCGAAGCAATGTATCATCCAATATCTTGAAAAAGGATTCTCTGTGATGGCAGCCTCCAGAAACACACAATCATTGGAAGATTTTATGCGATCAAATAATTTGGATCAGAATAAAGTAACGGTTTTGTATTTTGATGCGGCAGATTTTAATTCTCATCAGCAGTTTTATCGTGAACTTTCAGTAAAACCTCATATTGTGGTATACTCGGCAGGATTTCTCGTTGATAATCAAAATGCTTTAAAAGATTTTAAAGGAGCCAAACAAATGATGGAAGTTAATTATATGGGGGGAGTTTCTATTCTGAATATAATTGCGATGGATGAAAGCAATAAAAATCTGGAAAGAATAATAGGCCTATCTTCTTTATCTGGGGTGAGAGGCAGAAAAAGTAATTTTGTCTATGGAAGTACAAAGGCTGCATTTACCCAATATCTGGCGGGATTAAGACAGGAATTAGCTTCCAGAAAAATTACAGTGAATGTTTTGGTGATAGGATATATTCGTACAAAAATTAATGCAGGGTTAACATTGAATGAATCCTTAATCATGGAACCGGATTATGTAGCAAAATTCATTGTGAATGCCGGAAATTCCTTTACCATCGTTCCTAATTTTAAATGGAAAATTATTTATCATATCCTGAGACTTTTACCGGAAAGCCTTGCTGCAAAACTACCATAGCTTTTTAATTTTTACGGTTAAAAAAATTATTTTAGGGAAGATTTTTTCCCTGAAAAAAGACTTCGGTATTTTTTTTGTAATGATACCCCCGAATTATTCTTCCCGCAAGATTCAATTTCTAAAATAATCATTGAGTAAGCAGAATTTATCTGTTCTGCTGTCAATCTATTGTGATGCATATAACCATTGATTTTAACTTCCAAAGAGTTAAGGTTACATTTTTTTTGAAAAAACGATGCTTTCTCTTCAGATTCATTTTGAAATCTTGTCGTTCAAGGAACGAATATCTATCATAATATATAAATATAAGTAGTATAAAAATGGACGATTTACAATTGAACAACATTCAAAAACATTGGGATACCTTAATAACTTCAGCCATTTCATGGGCTCCGAGAATCTTTACAGCAGTGGTTTCTGCTTTATTGATTTACCTGATCGGATCATGGATGATCAGAATGATTAAGAAACTTGTTGCGAAAGGTTTCAAAAAACGTAATATGGAAGCTTCTTTACAGCATTTCCTACTTAACATTATCAATTGGGGGCTTAATATTCTTCTCTTTATTGTAGTGGTTACTCAATTGGGAGTGCAGACTTCTGCTTTTGTAGCGATGATTGGTGCTGCAGGTTTAGCGGTAGGTTTGGCTTTACAGGGATCTTTGACAAACTTTGCTGGTGGAATCCTTATTTTATTATTAAAACCATTTAAAATAGGAGATTTTATTTCCACTAATTCTGGTGTTTCAGGAACAGTAGAGGCTATTGATATTTTTCACACGAAACTCATTACTCCACAAAATCAATTAATCATTATTCCTAATGGAGTGGTTTCTAATAACAGTATTACCAACTTTACCCAGCTTGGAACAAGAAGGACCTCTCTGGATATTGGAGTTGCTTATGATGCAGATCTTAAACAGACGAAAGAAGTTTTGATGAAAGTAATTCATAAGAATCAATATGCTCTTTCTGAACCAGCGCCTCAGGTAATGGTAACTGCATTAGGAGATAGTGCAATTAATCTATCTGTAAGAGTGAGTGCCAATACAGAAAATTTCTGGAAACTGAACGAAGAACTTATCATTGATTGTAAAGAAGCTTTAGATCAGGCTGGAATCGGAATTCCTTTCCCACAGAGAGATATCCATGTTTACAATAAATAGTTCTTTAAAATAATTTAAACAAATAATAAAAACTCTTGTATTTAAAGTAATGCAGGAGTTTTTATTATAAAATGATATTTTTTACTTTTCTTTCTTTGAATATTGTTCTAAAAAACCAATGAAAGTCTTATAATCATTTTCCTTAAAGTCATTTTCAGTAAAAATAAAATGAAGACTGTTATTAAGAATACCTAAAATAAGATATTTATCTACAAATTTATAGCTGGTTTTATTCCATACAGCTCCTATTGTACTCAATGAATTTTCTATAGTAATACTATTTTTATTAAGAATTACAACACTGTATTTTTCATCCTTTCGTTTAAGATCATTGATTTGTTCTTCCATGAGTTCGTGAAACTTCTTTTTCCGTGTGAAATATTGATAAAGAAGCAAGAAGATATAGCCCAGAAAAATAAACCCTGCATATCTGAATACAGTAGAAGCAGGATTACTATTAATAAACTTTGATTGAGAAAAAAATCCTAGAAACAGAAATATTATCGCGTATATAATTGCTTTCTTAAGTTCAGTAAAGCCATTTTTCCATTTGTAGCGAAAGAAAAATTGTTGTTGCTCGCGTTCTGCATCTTCATTAAAAGGGACTTCTAACCTAATAGATTCATTCATGGTAGTTTTTGCCTGTAAAAATATAGAAATTAATCAATATTCTCCAGCAGCTCTAATGCTTTCATCATATCAATACCTTTTCCCAGAACAGGTTTAAATAAATCTCCTTTTTCTTTTATTCTCTCCAAAGCATTTTCTATGGTATAATCTGTAGGTAACAGACCAGGTTTTACCTCACTCCAGTCCAATGGCATAGAAACAGAAGCGCCGTGTTTAGGTCTGAGACTATAAGCACTTGCCAGTGTTTGGCCTGTTCTGTTTTGCAGATAATCAAGATAGATTTTATTAGAATCTCTCTTTTGAAGGCTCCTTTCCAATGTTGTAATTTTTGGAAGTTTTTCATGAACCTGCTTCATTAGAATATGTGCGAAATCTTTCACCTGGTCAAAATCATATTTTCCACCCATCGGAATATAGATATGAATTCCTGTACTTCCGGAAGTTTTGCAATATCCTTTAATTTTAATGGATTGTAAAACTTCATTCACCTGAAGAGCAGTTTCAATCACCTCATCAAAAGTGTTTTTCTTTGATGGATCAAGATCTAAAACGAGATAATCAGGATGTTCAAGATCAGGAAGTGAACTGTTCCAGGGATTGAAATCAATACATCCGAGATTATTCAGATAAGCTAATGTAGCCTTATCATTACAGTAGACGTAATCAATATATTTATCATTAGATTCGGAGTAAACCTGTGTAGTTTTTACCCATTCAGGGATATGCTCTCCTGCATCTTTCTGATAAAAACCTTTTTCTTCAATTCCATTAGGAAAACGATTGAGAGATAAAGGACGGTTTTTTAAATAGGGCAGAATATATTCTGTTACAGACTGATAATAATCGATAACATCTCCTTTGGTAATGCCATCCTTCGGAAAATAAACCTTATCCTGATTGGTGAGCTTTACAACATGTTTGTTTAAAGTGATTTCTTTTTCCTTTTCTTGCGTTCCTGCTTTTTTTGATGATGTATCTTTCATTGTTTTGGATTTTTTAGGTTGAATGCCGGGATCTGTTGATTCTTTTACTTCTTCCGGCTCTTTATCTTCGCGGATACCCATAAAAACGGGATGACGGAATATGCCGTCTTTGGTAATTTCAGAATATTTGATCTCACAAACCATTTCAGGTTTTACCCAGGTTACAGGCATATTGGTCTTGGGAATGCTTTCAAATGGAGAAATTTTTACAATGATCTTTTGAAGTTTTTGATAAAGGTTTTTTAAAGAAGCGCTGTTGAATCCGGTTCCTGTATGGCCACAATAGATCAGTTCATCGTTTACATATTTTCCTAAGATCAAAGCTCCGAAACTTTCCCGTGATCCTCTGGGTTCTGTAAATCCACAGATAATAGCTTCTTCCGTATTTGAAAATTTAATCTTAAGCCAATCGGCTGTCCTGTAATTTTCTACATATAGGCTATCGGAACGTTTAGCAATCATCCCTTCCAGCTTCATTTTTTTCATCTGCGCAAAAAATGCGGTACCTTTTTCAGGAATATGATCGCAGTATTTAATTGTATCCGTTTCAATGAGTGCCTCTTTTAAAAGCTCTTTCCGTTGAATCAGTGGAAGTTCTTCGGTAGAATGTCCATTCAGCCAGAGAAGGTCGAAAACTTGATATGTTAAAGCCAAGCTGGGATGATCACCAATTTGCTGTAAAAGCTGAAAACTGGGCTTTCCCTGATCATTATACGCAACGATTTCACCATCCAGGATCATTTTATATTTTTGTTGATCAAAATCCTGAGTCACTTTATCAAATTTTGATATAAATGAAATTCCATTTCGGGAATAGAAGAGAGGTTCATCGTGGCTAAGGTCGGCTATAGCTCTGTAGCCGTCCCATTTTATTTCGAAAAGCCATCCTTTATCATCAAATGCCTTATCAAAAGGTTTAGCAAGCATAGGTTTAATAAAAGACTGAAGTTTTTTCTCATTAGTTAAAGAATTAAAACTTCTGAATCTTTTTTCTGAAGTTATGACTTCTTTTTTGCGTTTGTTTTTAGGCTTTTTTTTTCCTCGAGGAATTGGGTGACCAAAGATTTTGGTGATGTATTTTTTTCAGCATCGTAAGGACTTTCTGCAAATTCGTCTTTATGCTTAATGAGCAGCCAGGCATTCTCTTCAGAATTTTTCATTTTAACCAAAGCAAATTCGCCTTTTAATTTTTTACCGTGTAAAATAAATTTTAAAGAACCAGCATGCAGCTCTTTCAGTAATTCTTTTTCATCGGAGATTTTACTGCTCTCTTCCAACGGTTCGTAGGTTCCGCTATCCCATACTTCAACTTGTCCCGCCCCATAATTGCCTTCAGGGATATTGCCTTCAAAATCTTTATAATCGTAAGGGTGATCTTCTACCATCATAGCCAAGCGTTTGTCTTGTGGATCCAATGAGGGACCCTTTGGAACTGCCCAGCTCTTTAGTACACCTTCCATTTCCAGACGGAAGTCATAGTGAAGACGGGTTGCAGCATGTCTTTGAATAACGAAAATTAGCTTGTTTTTACTCTTTTTCGTTTTTCCTTTAGGTTCACTGGTTTCGTTAAACTTACGTTTCTGTTGATAATCTTTAAGAGCCATTATGATGCAGATTTAGATTTAGATGTATTCAGACTGGCTTTTAACTGAGCCATGAGGTCAATCACTTTACCTTCTTTAGCAGGTGGTGCTTTTTTGGTTTTAATACTTTTACCTTTTGCTTTCTGCTTGATGATTTTTAAAAGCTCATCAGAGTAGGTATCTTTATACATAGCTGGGTCAAAATCCTGAGAAAGTTGTTCAATAAGATTAACAGCCATTTTCAATTCTGCAGGTTTTGGAGCTTTGTGTGCAGGAATTTTTAAATCCGCATAATCTCTTATTTCCTGGTTGAATCTCAGGCGATTCAGAATCAATACATCATCATTATATGGACGTATCATCCCGATGGATTCACTTTCGCGGAGTACAAAAGTCCCGATTCCGACCATTTTCGTTTTTTTTAGAGCATTTAACAGAAGTCTGTAAGCACTTTCACCATTTTTCTGTGGCTCTAGGTAATATGGAGTTTCAAAATAAACACTGTCTACCTCTTCCTCCTTTACAAACTGATCAATAGAAAGTATTTTTGTTTTTTCAGGGCTTGCTGCTTCATAATCGTCTTCATCCAGAACAATATATTTATCATCCATGAGATAGCCTTTAACAATGTTTTCCCATTTTACTTCTTTTCCTGTGTTTTCATTAACTCTTTTAAACCGAATGTTGGAAAAATCGGATTTGTCGAGCATATCAAGGTCCAGTTTGCTGGTCTCCGTTGCTGAGTAAATTTTAACAGGGATATTTACTAAACCGAAGCCAATGGCACCATTCCAAATTGCTTTCATTGTCTTACGTTTTTAAAAATCAAGCAATTAACATGCCGATGGACAGGCGTGTGGTATGTTTTGTAAAGCTTTTTGCCAAATGACAATTGTTTTTACACTCTACTTTTATACCTTTATCTTTGCGCAATTTGTGGGGCAAAATAACATGGAAGAACTTTTTAATTATATCAAAAAATTTGGATTGCTGAATGCACAAGATGAACTTCTGATCAAAGAGGGAATTCAGAAAATTTCTGTAAAGAAAGGTGAAATTTTTGTAGAGGCAGGAAAAGTAAGCCAAAAGATTGCTTTTGTTAAAGAAGGAGTATTCCGGTCTCTGTATTATAACAAAGAAGGTGATGATTTTACCCGTTATTTTATTTATGAAGGTCGATTTATTGGAGACTTCCAGGGATTTACCGATCAACTTCCTGCTCATGAATATATAGAAGCAATTACCGATGCCGTTTTACTTGTTATTGATCTTAATCATTTTAAAATATTAGAGGAAAAAATAGCGATATGGCCTGTTTTATTTGCCCGTATTCATGGTTTTGTTGCTGAAAATAAGCTTAAAGTAGCAAGCATTATGCTTAATCAGGATGCAAAATCCAGGTACATTCATTTTCTTACTCATTATCCGGGATTAGCCAATAGGGTTCCCCAATCTATGCTGGCCTCTTATCTTGGGGTGACGCCTTCGTCGTTGAGCAGAATTAGGAGAACGATCAATGAGTAATAAGTAATGAGGCCTTCTCATAATAAAATATCAGGTAAAGATCAAAATACAAGATCTCCGATCTTATTATTTTTTGTTTAATGTATACATGCGAATGGTAAATTCAATAGGCATAGGCTTTAGCCCATTCTATCATTAACAAAATAATCCATTTGCTTTAGCCAAAACCTATTAAACCCTCAAAATAAATTCCGGATCAAACTCATAAATATTTGTATTATAAATTCCTGCAACACACGTTTTTGCCAAATGGCAATGGCCTCTCTTTCAAACTGCCATAGCTTTGCACCATAAAAATAATTATATGGATATTGTATTAGGACTTCAATGGGGAGATGAAGGTAAAGGAAAGTTTATTGATCTTATCAGTGAAAATTATGATATTGCTGCCCGTTTTAATGGAGGCTCGAATGCTGGCCACAGTATTGAAAGAAACGGGAAGAGAATCACCCTTAAAATGATTCCTTCAGGAATTTTTATGTCGGGAGTACAGAATGTGATCGGGACGGGAACTGTTCTTGACCCTGTAAGCTTTAAAAATGAAATTCTGAATCTAAAGAAGTTTGATGAAACGCTTCAGCCACAGAAAAATCTTATTATTTCTAAAAAAGCCCATTTTGTTCTGCCTACTTATAAGCTTATGGATGTTTTCATGGAAGAGAATCCGGCTTACACAACTATAGGAACAACAAAAAATGGAATTGCTCAGGCGTATTCCAATAAAATTTTAAGACAGAATGTAAGAATTGGAGATATGTATTTACCGGATTTTCAGGAAAAGGTAGATCATATTCTGAAGAGAGACTATCAGTTTTTGGCTGATGGAGGTATGGAATTACCATCTTTAGAATCAATTCGTGAAGAATTTTTTGCCGCGGTAGAGTTTTTAAAGCAATACAATTGTATAGAAACTGAACTGTTTCTGAATAAGGCCCTATTAGCAGGAAAAACAATATTAGGAGAAGGATCTCAGGCCACATTATTAGATATAGATCATGGTACTTATCCTTATGTAACTTCTTCTTCCACGATTGCATCTGGAGCTTGCAGCGGATTGGGAATTTCTCCGAAAAAGATCGGTGAGATTTATGGTATTGCCAAAGCTTATTGTACAAGAGTAGGAAACGGAATATTCCCAACGGAGTTGTTTGATGAGATGGGTGAGGAAATCAGAATAAAGGGCAATGAATTTGGTTCTAACACTGGTCGTCCGAGAAGAACAGGATGGTTAGATCTTCCTGCTTTACGATATGCAGTAATGATCAATGGCGTTACCCAATTGGTTCTGACTAAAGCGGATGTTTTAAGCGGATTAAAATCAGTAGCAGTTTGTACTCATTATGAGTTGGAGGATGGAACTATTGAAACCACTGCCGGAACACTTCCTGAAAATGCTAAACCTGTATTCCAATGGCTGGAGGGCTGGAATGCTGATTTTTCAATGATTAAAGATCCTTCTGCTCTTCCACAGGAATTGATGAACTTTCTTTCCTTTTTGGAACAAGAAGTAGGAGTTCCGGTAACCTACCTTTCTATCGGTCCGGGAAGAGAAGAGATTTTGAAAATGAAATAAGTTGATATAAAGGTAAAGCGGGATTATTTCCCGCTTTTATTTTGTATTTCCCAATGCTGCAAGAATTCCAGATCAATATAATAGTTGCTGGGAATGTATTTATCAAAATAGACTTTAGTAGATAAAAATTGTTGGGTAATAATTTCCTTTAAAGTTATTTTGTCAATATTGGTGTAGGCAGTAAGGAATGTTGAAGTATTACCTTTCGTATATTCAATGGTCATTTTTGTTTTTACAAATTCGATATCAGATTTGTTATAGAAAATATTGACATAATCATTTTGATCTTTACCCACTCCAAAAACATAGCTTTCTATCATGGCACGACTCAAATCTACATTTTCAAAGATTTTGTGACGTTTTATATCTTGAATAACAATTTCTTTATTAAAGTTTTCAAGAGGAAATCCTTTCTCGCTTTCAATTATCGAATAAACATAATAGTAAACAGGAACAAGAATAAGAATTCCGATTACGAAATAACCTGCTTTAAAATCTAAATTACTTTCATATTTGGAATAACCGATTCCATGAAAAAATAAAAATAAACCAATTAGCCAAATTATAGTAATAGCGATTTTTAGCGGTGTCCATTTTTTGTTTTTTGGAAGTGGAGTACTTACTTTTTCCTCTGATCTATTCATATGTGGTTTTCATGGTATAAAAAAAGCGGGGCAAATACCCCGCTTTAAATTTATGCTTTTAAATCTAATTTTAACTCTAGTTCATCAAGTTGTGCATCAGCAATGGAAGCCGGCGCATCAATCATTACATCACGCCCAGAATTGTTCTTAGGGAATGCGATATAATCTCTGATCACTTCATTTCCATCAAGGATCGCTACCAAACGGTCAAATCCGAATGCTAAACCACCATGTGGCGGTGCTCCGTACTTAAATGCATTCATTAAGAATCCAAACTGAGCTTCTGCTTCTTCTTTTGAGAATCCTAACAGGTCAAACATTTTAGATTGAAGATCTCTGTCGAAAATTCTGATAGATCCACCTCCGATTTCGTTACCGTTAAGTACCATATCATAAGCGTTGGCTCTTGCTTTTCCAGGATCTGTTTCCAGTAAGTGAATGTCTTCAGGTTTTGGAGATGTGAAAGGGTGGTGCATTGCGTGATATCTTTCAGTGTCTTCATCCCATTCTAATAGAGGGAAGTCAACAACCCAAAGTGGTGCAAATACGTTTCCTTTTCTTAACCCTAAACGGTTACCAAGCTCCATTCTCAATGCAGAAAGCTGAGCTCTTACTTTGTTCTCGTTTCCAGAAAGAATCAACATTAAGTCACCTTCTTTAGCTCCGAATTTTTCAATGATTTTCGCTAAATCTTCTTCGTTATAGAATTTGTTTACCGATGAGGTTTTCACTCCGTCATTCTGGAATTTAACCCAAACCATTCCTGAAGCACCAATCTGTGGACGTTTTACCCAATCCACAAGCTCATCAATCTGCTTTCTTGTATAGTCTGCACATCCTTCAACATTGATTCCGACAACCAATTCAGCTTCATCAAATATTTTAAAGTCTTTTCCTTTTACAAGCTCGTTCAATTCTACGAATTCCATCCCGAAACGGATATCCGGTTTGTCATTTCCGTATTTTCTCATCGCATCTGCGAAGGTCATTCTTGGGAAATCTCCAAATTCCTGACCTGTAATATCTTTGATAAGCGTTTTGGTCATTCCTTCGAAAACATTCATTACATCTTCCTGCTCTACAAAAGCCATCTCACAATCTATCTGTGTAAATTCCGGCTGTCTGTCGGCTCTTAAATCCTCATCACGGAAACATTTTACAATCTGGAAATATTTATCCATTCCACCTACCATCAAAAGCTGTTTGAAAGTCTGTGGAGACTGTGGAAGTGCATAAAACTGTCCCGGGTTCATTCTGCTCGGAACGACAAAGTCTCTTGCTCCTTCCGGAGTAGACTTAATCAAAACAGGAGTTTCCACCTCAATAAAACCTTCATCAGATAAATAATTTCTTACTTTCTGAGCCATTTTATGACGGAAGATCAATTTATCTTTTACAGGATTTCTTCTGATGTCCAGGTAACGGTATTTCATTCTTAATTCTTCCCCACCATCAGTTTCATCTTCAATAGTGAAAGGTGGAAGCTGAGAATCATTCAGAATGGTTAGTTTTTCAACTAAAATCTCAATTTCTCCTGTAGGAATATTAGGATTTTTACTTACTCTCTCAATTACTTTTCCAGTAGCCTGAATAACGAATTCACGGCCTAATTTTTTAGCTTCTTCCATTAATTGTGCAGAAGAACGCTCCTGGTCCAATACCAGCTGGGTAATTCCGTAACGATCTCGAAGATCTACCCAAATCATAAATCCTTTATCACGGATAGTCTGTACCCATCCAGATAGTGTAACTTCTTCATTCAGATTTTTCAGAGATAGCTCTCCGTTGGTGTGTGATCGAAACATAATTATTTGTTTAAAGTTCAATGTTTAAGGTTCATTTTCGAACCTTGAATTTTTCGTTGGCAAAGATAAGATTTTTGCAGGTTTTATAAATAAAAAAACTTCTGATTAATTTTATTGCCAATTGCTAAGACTTACTATGGTACAGATTTGTATTTTTGAGACTATCTAAATTATAACCAGAGAAATGACTAAATATATTGACTTTTTAAAAAAAGCCTTTAGTGGAGAAGAAACCGATTTTACGAAGATAAATATCAGGAGTGCCGTTTTGCTTCTCGCGATTCCTATGATGTTGGAAATGGCGATGGAATCGGTATTTGCACTGGTTGATCTATATTTTGTAGGGCATCTGAAGGAGAGTGGTTTTGCGATTCAGACTGTAGGTCTTACCGAGTCTGTACTTTCTGTAATGTACTCTATTGCCATCGGGATGAGTATGGCAGCAACAGCGATGGTAGCAAGAAGAATTGGAGAGAAAAATCCGGAACACGCTTCCCGGAGTGCTGCGCAGGTGCTGTTGGTTTCATTCGCAATAACGCTTGTTTTAAGCATTCTAGGAGTAGTATATGCCGAAGAAATTCTGATCCTGATGGGATCAAGGCCGGAGGCAGCTGCTTATGGAAAAGATTTTACAAGAATTATGATGGGAAGCAGTACCATCATAATGCTCCTATTCCTGATCAATGGGATCTTTAGAGGAGCAGGAAATGCGATGATTGCAATGAAAAGCTTATGGATTGCAAATATTGCCAATATTATTTTATGTCCGGTTCTGATTAAAGGTTGGGGACCAATTCCGGCAATGGGTCTTACTGGAGCTGCTTTGGCTACTACTATTGGACGAAGTATCGGGGTAATTTATCAGTTGTATCATCTTTTAGTGGCAGATACACAGATCCGAATCAAACTTTCTTACTTTAAACCAAATTCAGAATTAATTAAATCCATCATAAAAATTGCCACTCCCGGTATTTTTCAGTTTGTAATCGCTTCGTGCAGCTGGATCTTTTTAGCGGAACTGGTAGCAACAACAGGAGGTGAAAATGCTTCAGCCGGTTATCAGACAGCCCTGAGATTGATGATGTTCTTTATGCTTCCAGCTTGGGGACTAAGTAATGCAGCATCCACTTTGGTGGGACAGAATATGGGAGCCAATGAAATGTTGAGGGCAGAACAATCGGTGATGAAGACCGTAAAATATAATGTGATTTTCATGGTGATGGTAAGCTTAATATTTATTCTTTTCGGTAATTTCTTAGTAAGTTTCTTTACCCAGGAAATGGAAATCAAGGATTTTGCTAAAAATGCACTTCATATCATGAGTATTGGCTTTATTTTCTATGGAATCGGAATGGTGATGATTAATGCATTCAATGGAGCAGGAGATACCTGGACACCAACTTGTGTGAATCTTTTCGGATTCTGGATGTTTCAGATTCCCTTAGCCTATTTTCTCTCCAGATATCTGGAAATGGGACCGAAGGGAGTATTTATTTCAATTCCTGCAGCAGAAACCCTGATTACGATTGTTGCTTTTATTTTGTTTAGAAAAGGAAAGTGGAAAACCGTCAAAGTATAAGATAAAGGAGGATGGATGCTGGGAGTTATGAAGGTAGAAGTACAAATTATCATCTTTTATTGTAATTGATTGATCATGGTAGTATCAAATTAACTATTGACATAACTTTCATCTTTCAGCCTCCATCTTCGTTACTTAAATATTTGGATTTTAGGCATGTATTTCCTAAATTCGTAATAACAACAAACATTTATTACTATGGGAAAAGGAGACAAAAAATCGAGAAGGGGTAAAATCAATTCAGGAAACTACGGAAAAAGAAGACCTAGGAAGGCATCAAAATCTTTTGTAGCATCCGAAGAAAAATCTAAAAAGTAAAAACAATAAAAAAGACCGGAGAAAATTTCTCCGGTCTTTTTCTATGACAAATTAAATTAATTATTTTCCAAAAATATTTCCAAGGATACTTCCTAATCCGCCGCCTTGCTGCTGTTGGTTTCCACCACCACCAAGTACGCTGCCTAAAATATCATTTAGAGGATTTCCTGATGACTGAGCCTGCCCGCCACCTAAAACGCTTCCAAGAATCTCATTTAATGGGTTGGATTGTTGAGTCTGCGCTTGGTTAGAGGCATTACCTAAAATTCCCCCTAAAAGATCTCCCAAACCTCCTGCGCCAACATTGCTTTGTTGTTTTTGTTGTCCGATATATCCCATAACAACCGGCGCTAACATGGCAAGAATAGGTCCTATCTTGTCAATTGAAATTCCTGTGTTTTGCGATAACTGGTTTTCTACTGTACTTTTTTGTCCGCCAAAGATATGGTCGAGAATAGATCCGCCTTCAGCCTGTCTGGCTTCAATTTGTGAAGGATCGTTTAAAATACTTCCGTTATGGTCTTTATCTAGAGCACTGTTTAATGCTTCAGCTTCTTTAGCATCTTGAGATTTATTTCTGAGATAAGAAATGATAAGAGGAGTAGCTACTGCTAATAAAGCAATTACCTGATTTCTATTGATTCCGAATTTGTTTTCAGCCTGTTCAGCAACCTGGTTGCTAGTGTTCCCTGTAAGTAGGTCTATTAAGCTCATTGTTTGTGTTTATTAAAGTATTAATTGACTCAAAGTTATCAAAAAATATGCCTCATAAAATACTTCAGATTCATAATTATTGTTAAAGTTTCCTGATCTGTGTTTTGGAGTATTCTATTCCTTTTTTAGAAGATAGTTTTTAATATAAAATTTATCAATAAATGCTTTTACAAAAGCTTAATCTTTAATTCTTTACAATCGGAACATTAGAGCATGCTTCACCAAACATCAAAGATTTTACAAGAGGTTTTAGCTGCTCCACTAGTTCTATATAAGCATTTTCAGGGATTTCCTTATCTGAACACCCTTTTACCAATACTCTTTTTCCTCTCATATCTTCGAAATCATAGGTTTGGATGGCATTGTGCATGAGAATAACTTCCAAGTCTTCTTTACTTCCAAATACGATTTTTTTTGCAACATCTGTAAGCTTGGCAGTCAGTACAAAATAAGCCCATAGGGGAATAATAGTATCTACAGAATTGTAAATATATATATAAGAGTCTTTGTATTCTTCAACATTAATGGCTTCTACTTTTTCACGGAAATCTTTCTCTTTCAGAATCATCTCCTGAAAAAGAAAATCTTTAAGGTCAATACCTTTTCTTGGGCCTTTTGGAAGCAAAGTAGAGAGGTCAAAGTTTACTAAGCCGCTCTCTGCAACTTTATTTCTGATTTCAAATTCTTCTGACATTTTTATCATTATCTTTGAACAAATTTACGAATTAAGATCAATATACATTTTAATTTGTTCTCTATACTTACCATAGAAACTGCCCATGATTTAGAATGATAAACTATTTCTGAGGGTTATTAAAAAACAAAAAAAAGATTTCGAAAGAAATGAAATATTACATTATTGCAGGAGAGGCTTCCGGTGATCTTCATGGAAGTAATTTGATGAAAGCTCTTAAACAAAAGGACCCGAATGCAGAATTCAGGTTTTGGGGCGGTGATCTGATGAATGCTCAGGGTGGAACACTGGTAAAGCATTATCGTGATCTGGCATTTATGGGGTTTCTGGAAGTGGTCATGAATCTTAGAACGATTTTGAATAACATCAAATTCTGCAAAGAAGATATTCAGAATAACAGACCTGATGTTTTAATTCTGGTAGATTATCCGGGATTTAATCTAAGAATAGCCAAATTTGCCAAGGAATTAGGTATTAAGGTAATTTATTATATTTCGCCCCAGCTTTGGGCCTGGAAAGAAGGAAGAGTAGAGATCATCAAAAAATATGTGGATGAAATGATGGTTATTCTTCCGTTTGAAGAAGATTTTTATAGAAAACATGGCGTTCATTCGCACTTTGTAGGTCATCCTTTACTGGATGCGATCTCTGACCTAAAGGAAATCAGTATTGATGGTTTTAAAGAAGAAAATGGATTAAACGAAAAAGAAATTATAGCCCTTTTACCTGGTTCCAGAAAACAGGAAGTGGAAAAAATGCTTGAAATTATGCTTTCTGTAAGACCATATTTTAAAAACTATCAGTTTGTGATTGCTGGGGCACCAAGTCTTCCTAAAGAGTTTTATGAGAAATATGTAGATGATAATGTACATTTTGTTTCGAACAAAACCTACGATCTGCTCAGATGTTCAAAAGCAGCTCTGGTAACTTCCGGAACAGCTACATTAGAAACAGCTCTGCTGAATATTCCTGAAGTGGTATGTTATCGTGGAAGTGCTGTTTCTTATGCGATTGCTAAAAGGCTTGTGAAAAATATCAATTATATTTCATTAGTGAACCTTATCATGGATAGGGAAGTCGTGAAAGAGCTTATCCAGAGCGATTTGAATACTAAGAATTTGGTCAATGAACTCAATAAGGTTTTAGAAGGAGAAAAAAGAGAAAAGGTTCTTAACGATTATAGTCTTTTGAGAGAAAAACTTGGTGGAAAAGGGGCTAGTGATCATGCTGCTGAAGTGATTTTAAAAGTCTGAAACGAATATATATCCTCTATTATACCATGAAGTATTTAAAGAATTTTCTATTATTACTTGGTTGTACAATTTTCTCATTAAGTTTTGCTCAAAAAGAAATGCTATCAAGAGATAAAGTCCAGATTTTCTATTATGGCTGGTACGGAAACCAAAAAACAGACGGAAGTCTACAGCATTGGAATCATGAAATTATCCCGCATTGGAATAATCCTAAATGGAATAATCTTGGGCACTACAAAGGCGGAGATGATATTGGCGCCAATTTTTACCCGGAATTAGGGAATTATAGCTCCAATGATAAAATAATCATAGAAAAACACATGAAGATGATGAAAGAAGCTGGTGTGGGGGTTGTGGTTGTAAGTTGGTTAGGAAAAAATTCATTTACAGATAAAAGTCTGGTGCAGTATCTTGATATTGCAGACCGTTTTAATTTGAAAATAGCCTTTCATATAGAACCTTTCTATAAATCTATTACAGAACTTAGAGATCAGCTTTCTTATCTTGTTAAAACATACGCTCATCATCCAGCCTTTTACAAGAAAGATGGAAAACCTTTGTATTATGTTTATGACAGTTATAAAATAGCTCCAGAAGAATGGTCAAAACTTCTTTCCAAAAGTGGTGAGAAAACAGTCCGTAATACAGAGCTAGATGCCTATTACATTGGACTGTGGGTAGAGAAAAAAGATTCTGCTTTTTTTGATGCTTCCGGTTTTGATGGCTTTTATACTTATTTTGCCAGTGAAGGTTTTGTTTTCGGAAGCACAACTTCTAACTGGGAGTATATGGCACAGTATGCAAAAGATCATCATCTTATTTTTATTCCATGTGTAGGTCCGGGTTATTCCGATACCAGAATCAGACCTTGGAATGAAGCCAATTTTAAAAGCAGAGAAAATGGAAAATATTACGAACGAATGTTTGATGCTGCCATTAAAGTGAATCCTGAATTTATAGGCATTACCTCATTTAACGAATGGCATGAAGGAACCCAGATAGAGCCTGCAATTCCTAAAAAGACAGACCATTTCATCTATGAAGATTATGGTAAAGATCCATGGATGTACATTAAAGAAACAAAACGTTTGACGGATAAGTTCTTGAAAATAAAATAAAACTTTTTCGTATAAACTTAATTTCATAGCAAAAAAATAAGCGCCCTGTTAATCTATTTGAAGTTAGCAGGGTGTTTTATTTAGTAATTACAGTGATAATAATCTATGGATCAATTTCCTATATTGGTGATGTAATTAATTGAAATTGAATAAACAACCACTGTTAATCTTAGCCATATGCTTTGTTCTTGGAATTTTTTTTCAGGATCAATTTTTATTGGAAAGAGAAGGGATCTATGGTATTGTGATTATGAATGTTGGGATTTTAATTTCTATATTTTTTACCACATATTTTTTATATAAAATCAGGGATATTCTTTTGGGAATATTGTTCTTTGGAATAGGTATAATTCTTCATTTCTGTAATTCCTTGCCTCAAAAGAATGATATACCTGTGAATAAAAGCGAAACTATTGTTTTTAAAATTTCACAGAAATTAAATTCAACAGAAAAGTATAAGAAGTATCAAGGGATAGCTCAATGGGAGAAAACTATTTTTAATTCGGTTATTTATATTCCGAAAAATCACGAAGAGTTAGATGGTAAGCATTATTACAAAGCTGAAGCCTATATTGTGAAACCCCAGAAGCCTCAATATGATTTTCAGTTTAATTATGCTCAATATCTGAAACGAAAAAATATTGATTATCAAACCTATATTTCGAAAGAATTCTCCTCGGTAGAGCGGAATGATTTAAGTTTTACTGAGCAAATCAGGCAATACAGGTTCAATGTTCTGAGGAAAATTAACAAAACGGAAATGTCCGCTAATACCAGAGAGTTTCTAAAAGGAATTATTCTGGCGGACCGGACTGAAATGGATGCGACCACTGTACAGGATTTTAACAGATCTGGGTTGGTTCATTTATTGGCAATTTCTGGAACTCATATTGTCATTATTTTTGGACTTTTTTATTTTTTGATGATCCGTTGTATTCCTTTGCAATTCAGAAAATACGCCATTGTTTTAAGTTTGATATTTATTTGGCTCTTTGCTTTATTTATAGGATTTGGAAATTCAGTGCTGAGGTCTTGTATCATGTTGAGTGTCTATTTTATGTTTATTCTATTGCAGAGAAAACCGGATTTGCTGCATTCATTGGCATTATCGGCATTTATGATTCTGATTTTGGATACTCAGCAGCTTTTTGATGTGGGTTTTCAGCTTAGTTTTGTGGCAGTATTAGGAATTTTTTGGTTGAATCAGCCGCTTTTGAAGTATTTCCCAAGAGCTGATCATTATTTCAAAAAATTGATTTTTAATACCATTACAATATCCATATCAGCACAGTTGGCAACACTACCGCTGGTTCTGTATTATTTTCATCAGTTTTCATTTGTTTCAATTGTTGCCAATATTATTATTGTTCCTTTTTCTGAAGTCATCATTGTGTTTTCATTTCTGATGACGTTTCTTATTGCTTTTGGTGTGGATTTTAGTTTTATTAATAAGTTGTATGATGGAGTTATACAAATACTTCTTAAGGTTATTCACTGGTTTGCTGGGGCAGATATGGCATTAATTAAAAGTATTCCGATGAATCTGATTGAAGTATTAGCCATATCAATCGCGATATATTTGTTAAGAGCATTGATTCTAAAAATAAACTTTAAAAATTCCATGAATTTCATAATGGCTGTTGTAGCGTTTCTGATGGTGAGGATAGGATGTAATATTGTTGGAAATCAGAAGGAAGAAGTCCTTTTTCATTCCTTTGGTAAGAATAAAATCATCTCCGTCAAGAAAGGAAATAAAGTTTGTTTTTGGATTCCTGATAGGACAAACAGAGAGAAGGTTTTACAATTTATCATTGAGCCGTATTGTTCCTACAGAAGGATAGATCATTTTGAGATAAAAAAGATTCCTTTTTCAACTAAAAAAATAGTTTTTAGGGATCATGTTTATGATATGAAATAAAGTTTTTGGATTTTTTCATTTTCCTTTATTTATAACGTGTAAAGCTCTTATTTAGAAAGATTACAAACTGTCTAATTGTGAGATTTCTCACTTTTCGATATTGTTAACATTTCTTAATTTTGTGGGAAATTCAAATTTAAACTTATATGGCAGGTTTAACGAGTTCTACGATAGGTAGAAAATACGCTATGGCATTATCAGCTATGTTTTTGCTGATTTTTCTTATACTGCATTTGACAACCAATTTGTTATCAGTTCTAAACAGAGATGCATTTAATACAGCATCTGAGTTTATGGGCTATAATCCTTTTGTGCAGTTCTTAATGCAGCCTATTCTTGGTTTTGCAGTAATTTTCCATTTTGCGATGGGATTTGTATTGGAGATCAAGAATAATAAAGCGCGTCCAGTAAAGTATGCATCAAACAATGCTGCTGTAAATTCAACATGGATGTCCAGAAATATGATTATTTCCGGAGCTGTTGTGTTGGCTTTCCTGGCGCTTCACTTATATGATTTCTGGTTACATGAAATCAACTATAAGTATGTAGAGGGAATAGCTCCTGATTCAGAACGTTTCTGGCCAGAGCTTCATGAGAAGTTTGCTGACCTTTGGAGAGTTGCTTTGTATGTGATCTCTTTTGTACTATTGGGCTTACACTTAGCTCACGGATTCCAGTCTTCATTCCAGTCTATTGGAGCAAGACATCCAAAATATACACCTGTGATTAAGGCTTTCGGAACTTGGTATTCTATCCTAATTCCGGCAGGATTTATCATTGTAGCAGTTTTTCATTTTATAACTCAATAATATCAATATACTAGTATGAGTAAATTAGATTCAAGAATTCCAGCGGGTCCTCTTAAAGACAAGTGGAAAAATCATAAAGATCATATGAACCTTGTTGCACCAAACAACAGAGATAAGATTGATATTATTGTTGTAGGTACAGGTTTGGCAGGAGGTTCTGCTGCAGCTACTCTTGCTGAGCAAGGATATAACGTAAAAGCATTCTGCTACCAGGATTCTCCAAGAAGAGCACACTCTATTGCAGCTCAGGGAGGGATCAACGCAGCTAAGAATTACCAGGGAGATGGTGACTCTACTTACAGATTGTTCTACGATACCATCAAAGGTGGTGACTATAGAGCAAGAGAAGCTAACGTTTACAGATTAGCAGAAGTTTCAGCAAATATTATTGACCAGTGTGTTTCTCAGGGAGTTCCTTTCGGTAGAGATTACGGTGGCCAGTTGGATAACCGTTCATTTGGTGGAGTTCAGGTAAAAAGAACATTCTACGCAAAAGGACAAACAGGGCAGCAGTTATTATTAGGTGCATATTCTGCAATGAGCCGTCAGATCGGTAAAGGTAGAATCAAAATGTATAACAGACATGAGATGTTAGACCTGGTAATTGTTGATGGAAAAGCAAGAGGAATTATTGCTAGAAACCTTGTTACAGGTGAAATCGAAAGACACTCTGCTCACGCAGTAGTTATTGCATCAGGAGGATACGGAAACGTATATTTCCTTTCTACCAACGCAATGGGATCAAACGTTTCTGCTGCTTGGAAGATCCACAAAAAAGGAGCGTACTTCGCAAACCCTTGCTATGTACAGATTCACCCGACTTGTATTCCTGTTCACGGAACTCAGCAGTCTAAACTGACGTTGATGTCTGAATCATTAAGAAACTCAGGAAGAATCTGGGTGCCTAAAAAGATTGAAGATTCAGTAGCGATCAGAGAAGGTAAATTAAGACCTGAAAACATTAAAGAAGAAGATAGAGATTACTATTTAGAAAGAAGATATCCTGCATTCGGTAACCTTGTACCTAGAGACGTTGCTTCAAGAGCAGCAAAGGAAAGATGTGATGCTGGATACGGAATCGAAAATAACGACACTCAAGAAGGTGTTTACCTAGATTTCTCTACAGAGATCATGAAAAAAGGTAAAGAAGCCGCTATTGAAAAACATATTCACAATCCTACAGATCAGCAAATCTATGATCTAGGTAAGAGCTGGGTTGAGGAGAAATACGGTAACTTATTCGTAATGTACGAAAAAATTACTGCTGATGATCCTTACAAAACTCCGATGAAGATTTATCCTGCAGTTCACTATACGATGGGTGGTGTATGGGTTGATTATAATCTTCAGTCTACAATTCCGGGATGTTTTGTAATCGGTGAAGCTAACTTCTCAGATCACGGAGCAAACAGACTTGGAGCATCTGCATTGATGCAAGGTCTTGCAGACGGATATTTTGTACTTCCTTATACGATCGCAGATTACCTTTCTGCAGACATCAGAACAGGAACTATTCCTACCAATTCAGCAGCGTTTGACGAAGCTGAAAAAGGAATTAAAGATAAAGTTGATTTCTTCATTAATAATAAAGGAACTCATTCAGTAGACCACTTCCACAAGAAACTTGGACACATTATGTGGAATAAAGTAGGAATGGGAAGAACTCCTGAAGGATTAAAAGAAGCAATCAAAGAAATCGAAGAAGTAAGAAACGATTTCTGGAAAAATGTAAAAGTTCCTGGAGAGGGAGATGGAATGAACACTGAGCTTGAAAAAGCATTCAGAGTGGCAGACTTCCTTGAATTAGGACAATTAATGGCTATCGATGCACTTAACAGAGAAGAGTCTTGTGGTGGACACTTCCGTTGGGACCACGCAACTCCGGATGGAGAGGCGGAAAGAGACGACGTAAACTTCAAATACGTTGGAGCTTGGGAATATCAGGGACCGGATATCAACGCGGAAGTGTTGCATAAAGAGGAACTGATCTATGACAACATCGAGGTTAAAACTAGAAGTTATAAATAATCTCCAACCTATAAATATAACATTATGAGTGCAAAAAAAGGCTTACATCTTACGCTGAAAATTTGGAGACAAAAAAATAGTAAAACTAAAGGTCAGTTTGAGACCTATAAAATATCAGATGTATCTACAGATTCTTCATTTTTGGAGATGTTAGATATTCTGAACGAAAATTTAATTAACGAAGGTAAAGAACCTATCGCTTTCGATCACGACTGTCGTGAAGGAATCTGCGGGATGTGTTCCCTTTACATCAATGGTAGAGCTCATGGTCCTGATACAGGTATTACTACTTGTCAGCTTCACATGAGAATGTTCAAAGATGGAGAGACTATTGTTATTGAACCTTGGAGAAGTGCTGCTTTCCCTGTGATCAAAGATTTGATGGTGGATAGAAGCGCATTCGACCGAGTAATGGCAGCAGGTGGTTTTATCTCTGTAAATACTTCGGGAAATACTTTGGATGCTAACGCTATTCCTGTTCCTAAAGAAGATGCAGATAAAGCAATGGATGCTGCAGCTTGTATCGGATGTGGAGCTTGTGTGGCTACATGTAAAAACGGATCGGCAATGCTATTCGTGGGCGCTAAAGTTTCTCAGTACGCATTACTTCCTCAAGGTAGAGTAGAAGCTAAGAGAAGAGTTCTAAACATGGTGAAGGCTATGGACGAAGAAGGATTCGGAAACTGTTCAAACACTGGAGCTTGTGAAGTTGAGTGTCCTAAAGGTATTTCTCTTGAGAATATCGCAAGAATGAACAGAGAATACATGTCTGCTCTTGTAGATCAAGGATAGAATTGATTCAAATACTTAAAAATCGCTCTCGTTTCGGGAGCGATTTTTTTTGATATACTATTTTAGCTGTTAAAGTTTGTTAACTTATTGCCAGATCTTAGGTTTACTTTGCTGAATAAGTATATATTTGAAGGGCAGTTGAATGACATAAACGCCATGTCCTTTCAGTTGTTTTTTACTGATAAAAAATTGATATATAAAGTAATTGAAATATCCCTTTTTATCGGTGATGATAAAATTTTTAAAAAAAATTATCCGTGTGAATTAACATGCTCTAAAAAGCGTATTTTTGTGTAATATTAAAAATTGAAATGAAAAAATATCTTTTATTGTTTATCATCGCGATTTTCGTGATGTCTTGTTCAAAAAAAGTAGAAGTAAAAGGAAAAATTACAGGAAGCTCACCATTAGAAAGAATCGAATTTGTAGAAGCTTCCGGAGTAGGAACATTGCCTTTAATTAATATCGGTCTGGATAAAGATGGTAACTTTTCAGGAAGCTTTGAAGCACCTAAAGATGGAATGTACGTTATCAATTATGCCAACAAACAAAACCTGATCTACCTTGAAGGAGGACAAAAAGTAAATATCTCTGGAAATGCAATGACATTCCCGAATGAATATGTGATTACCGGAGATGCTAAAAAGAATAATGACTTTCTTGCCGCTACCCAGAAGTTCTTAGGAGAGTATGGAAGCAAAATTGATCTGAGACAGATGATGGCAGGGAATGAGGCATCATTCGTTAAAGGGATGCAGAAAGTAGAAGCAGATATCAATAAGAATGTTGATGATCTTGCGGCCAAAAGTAACCCTAGTAAAGCTCTTTTAGCTTGGAAGAAAAATGATGTTAAGGTAACGGTTCTTAATCTTCTTGCCAATTATGAAATGTCTCATGGAGCAATGGCTGGGAATCCTTCTTATAAAGCTTCTAAAGCTTTAACAGATTATGAAGCTAAACTGGATTATGATAAAGAGGCTATGGTAAAATCTATTCCACTTTACAGACAGTATCTTCTTGTAAAAATGACTCCTGATTTTCAAAAATATGCAGAAGCAAACAGTAAAAATAAAACTGGAATTACTACTTCAGAAATGTTTGCTAAGTATTTAAGTACTAAAAAAGATCTTTCTCAAACAGCGAAGGATTATCTTTTAGCATTTGTAATGGCTCAGGCAGACATTCACCCTACCTCTCCAACAGCTAATATTGATAAGATTAAAAAACTTATTGATACAGACATCAAAGACGCTACTATTAAAAGTGACCTGTTGAAAATGCAGATGGCTATTACAGGTATTAAAATTGGCGAAGCTGCTCCGGAAGCCGCTTTGGTAAAGCAGGATGGAAAAGCGTATAAGCTTTCTGAAAATAAAGGAAAGCCATACATGTTATTCTTCTATGCTTCATGGAATCCTTATATCAGCGAAGCTACAGTACCGGTGTTAAAAGAAGTTGTTAATTTCTACAAATCTAAAATGAACTTTGTTTTTGTAAATGTAGATGATACAAAAGACCAGTTTATCAAAACCAGCAATTCATTATTAAAAGGAATTCAGGGAGTGAATGTATACGGAGAAAAAGGAATGGAGTCTGATATTGCTAAAAAATATGGAGTATACGGATTTAAACTACCTTGCTTTGTAATCATTGATAAAGATGGAAAGATTGCCAGCAGATCATATGTAAACCTTGGTGAGCAGGAATTGGTAACCATCTTGGATAAACTTACAGGACTTTCAGCTCCAAAAGTAGATCCGAATGCACAAATGCAGCAACAATTGCAGATTGATCCTACTGCACCACAGCCAGGAAACCCTCAGCCAGCACCTACAAAATAATAAACTTTAATATAGATCAGAACCTTATCCTCGGATAAGGTTTTTTTTATTGTATTTTTGCAAGATGAAACTTTTAAAGTTTCGATTAGGAAAAATAGAAAATTTTAGAATGAGCAGAAAGAATAAGAAAAATTTAGTTCTTGAAAATATAAAGCTGTTGACTGCCGGAGCAAAAGGAGTGGCTATTGGAAAAACGGAAGATGGAAAGACTGTATTGGTTTCTGGGGCAATTCCCGGAGATCTTGTTAACGTAAGAGTGAAAAAAGCCAAGTCTAAGTATTATGAGGGAGAAGCAGTGGAAGTACTGGAGAAATCTCCTTTCAGAGCAGAACCAAAATGTGTTCATTTTGGAACTTGCGGTGGTTGCAAATGGCAGAATATGAGCTATGAAAAGCAGCTTGATTTTAAACAGGAAGAAGTCTATAACAATATCAAAAGAATTGGAGGTATTGAAGAGTTTGAAACCATGCCGATTTTAGGATCAAAAGAGCAGTATTTTTATAGAAATAAAATGGAATTCTCTTTCTCCAATGCAAGATGGCTTACTCAATATGAAATCAGCTCTGAAGAGAACTTTGGAAGCAAAGATGCTTTAGGGTTCCATATTCCTGGGATGTGGAGCAAGATTTTAGATCTTAAAGAATGCTTCCTGCAGGAAGATCCTTCCAATGCCATCAGATTAGCTGTGAAACAATATGCTGTAGATAATGGTCTGGATTTCTTTGATGTAAGAAACCATGAAGGCTTCCTGAGAACACTGATGATGAGACAAAACTCTAAAGGAGAATGGATGGTATTGTTTCAGTTGTTTAGAGAAGAAAAAGAAAACAGAGAAAAACTTTTTGCTTTCATATTAGAGAAGTTTCCACAGATCAAAACATTGGTGTATGCCATCAATCCAAAAGCCAATGACTCTATTTATGATCTGGATATCAATGTCTATTTTGGGGAAGGATATTTAATGGAAGAAATGGATGGACTGAAGTTTAAAATCGGGCCGAAATCATTCTTCCAGACCAATTATAAGCAAGCCTTAGAGTTGTACAGAAAAACACTTGAATTTGCAGATTTGAAAGGTCATGAAGTGGTGTACGATTTATATACAGGAACAGGAACCATTGCTCAGTATGTAGCAAGAAATGCAAAACAGGTAATCGGAATAGAATCTGTTCAGGAAGCTATTGATGCGGCCATTGAGCATGCAGAATTGAATGGCCTTACCAACACTACATTCTATTGTGGAGATATGAAAAATGTCTTTAACGATGAATTTATGGAAAACCATCCAAAAGCAGATGTTTTGATTACCGATCCGCCAAGAGACGGAATGCACCAAAAAGTAGTGGAGCAAATATTAAAATTGGCTCCGGAAAAAGTAGTGTATGTAAGTTGTAACTCAGCAACACAGGCCAGAGATCTTGCCCTGATGAAAGAACATTATACCGTAGTGAAAATTTTACCGGTAGATATGTTTCCACAAACTCATCATGTGGAAAATATAGCATTGCTGATTAAAAAATAATTTAATTAAATTTGAATCTTACTATGAAGTATTTTAAATTTCTCATAATGCTCTGCTTGGTTGGAATGTTTTATTCTTGCGGGAGTGATGATGATATCTGTGAAAGTGGTGAAGGAACTCCAAGGATGAAGATAGCCTTCAGATCAGTAGACTCTAATAAAGAGAAGACTGTAGATTCATTATCTGTTGCAGTAGATTATGGCTCCGGAAAAGTAGATTTAGGATGGCAGACTAAAATAGATTCAAGGCTTATTCCTTTAAGGGTAGATGATTCTCCTTATACGGATATTTATTTTAAAACATCTACCAAAAGTAAAGTATCCCAAGTAAGAGTTAAATATACAACACAAGCTACATATGTATCTCCCGGATGTGGAGCTAAAAAGACATATGATAATGTAAGTGGAGAATTAATAACTTCTGATCCTATTCAAAAGGTAGAAAACGGACAAAATCAAATATTGAATGAAGACAAGACTAATCTTTACCTTGTTTTGTAGCCTTTTCGGGGTTTTAATAGGGGCACAGGAAGGCAAAAAGGAAGAAGAAAAGAAAGCGCACTGGAAATATGAACCAAATTTTATGGTTGGGTTTGATATGTTAAATGGTGGCGTTGGATTTTTTTCAGACAGAAAGTTATATCAGGGATTTATTTCCTCGAAAATAAATGGAAATGTTCATGCGATTGCGGAAGCTGGTTTTGAAAAAAATGTATATCAGAAAAATGGCTATGACGCTAAAGTAAATGGTCCCTTTATTAAACTTGGGGCATTCTATATGCTGGCTAAGGATAAAGAAAATGAATTTAATGGATTTTATGCAGGAGGAAAGGTAGCCGGGTCATTTTATAATCAAGAATATATGGCTATTCCTGTAAGAGGATATGGAGGAAGTGCTTCTTCGGTGGCGTTTCCTGCCTCATCACAATCTTCTTTCTGGCTGGAGGGTACTTTGGGAGGAAGAGTGCAGTTATTTGAGTCCAATTTTTATATTGACGTAAATCTACAACCTCGTTATTTGGTATATACTTCTAAACAGGATAATATTTCTCCAATGATCGTTCCGGGATTTGGGAAAAGCTCTTCAAAATTTAATATGGGATTTGCATGGAATATCGCTTATAAGTTTTAGCGGACTTGCAGTAAAAACTCTTTGATCATATCAATCAGCCTTGGGAATTTTCCCAAGGCTGATTTGTTTTATAAGAATAAGCAACCTTAATTTTTAAATGGAATTTAAGGTTACTCAAAAAATGGATCAATAGAAAGGTAATTAGTAGTAGAATTTATTTTAATATTATAAGTGTATCGTAAATATAATAAGTATTTCTCGTGAAAAATATTTTTAATATATCATATAATAGATTAGATCCATAAAAAAAATAAAATTGATAATAATAATATAAACTAATCTACAACGTTAAAAGTAAATAGGATTATTAGGGTAAAAAGTAATAATATTTTATAAAGATATTAATACGTTAAATATTAATATTTGTACTTAATGTTAAAGAATATGAATTGTTTTATTTGATTTTTTATTTTCAATCATATAGGGTAATGTTGTTTAATTTTTGCAAAAAAACATTTTAATGAATATATTATAATGAAAAAATGATTAGATTTGTGTAAATATTAAAATATTAGCTTATGGAATAAAATTACTTTTTTTACTACAGAATTTCTGTAAAGAATGAGGTTTTGTGATTTCTTATCAGCCTCATAAAATAGGGAATACTATAATTCTTAATTATCGTTATCATTATTAAATTTAAAAAAATATGAGTGGACTTTTACTCTGTAAAATGGGCCGGCCTTTTAAGGTGCTCATTGCGTTGCTCTGTATGGTCATAGGATTGTCCATACAGGCACAAACCATTACAATTGGTACCGGAACGTCAACCCAGAAGTATCCTTTAGGGGTTAATTATGGTTTTGAGCGTTCCGCTGCAATTTACACCGCTGCAGAAATTGCAGCAGCAGGAGGAACAGCAGGAAGTATTCTATCCTTAGGATGGAATTCTACCGCAGCTGTAAATCTTGCAAGACCAGTAAAAATTTATATAAAACCAGTAGGAACTACTACTGCCATGACAGCGCAAAACTGGGGTACTGCAACCTCCGGAGCTACTTTGTTGTTTAGTGGAACTACCGGGCTTATACCTGCAGGATGGTACACCCTTCCTTTGCAGCTTCCTTTTACCTATAATGGAGTAGATAACCTTATGGTGCTTGTTGAAACCAATTATGGAGGAGGGGGCACTAGCAGTGGTGCATCCAAGCTTACCTATTCTAATGTTACGAATGGACATATGTATATTCAGACTGATACGAATCCACCAACCACTCAAACTGGTACGTTGACTAGTAACAGACCGGATATTCAGCTTACTTTTGGTACACCACCAGCATGTTTACCTATGCCTCCGGGAGGAACTTTAAGTACAGGAACGATTTCTGCAACAAATGCTGATATAAACTGGACTGCGTATATACCAGCTCCCGCACAAGGTTATGATATTTATTATAACACGACAAACGTGCCACCAGTAGCTGGATCTACACCTAATTTAACAGTTCCGGCAGGAACAACTACGGCTAATATAGGCCCATTAACTCCATTGACAACTTACTATGTGTGGGTAAGAGCAAAATGTAGTGCAACTGAACAAAGTGAGTGGTCTACATCTCTAGTCTTTGCAACTCCGGCAACATGTCCGGCAATGCCTACTACGGGAACAATAACAACGGGAACCATAACTGCTACAACAGCAGTGATAAGCTGGTCTTCATTTGGTTATACACCAGCAGAAGGATATGATATTTATTATAATACCACTGGGGCGGCTCCTAATGGGAATACTCCGCCAATAAAAAATGTTCCATCAGGATTAACGACGACATTAGATCCTTTACTTCCTGATACAACATATTATGTATGGGTAAGAGCAAGATGTAGTTCGACAGATCAAAGTACATGGAACATTATACCAAAATCGTTTGTAACACCACCTACGTGTGTACCAGTTCCAATTGCATCAGGAGCTACAACAGCTGGTTCAATTGTATCAATGACATCTAACAGTGCTGTTGTTAGCTGGCCGGCATCACCTTCTGCACCAGCAGGCGGGTATGAGGTTTATTATAGTACTACCAATACCCCTCCAGCAGCTGGAGCACCAGCAGGAATTATCGTGTCAGGAACAACTGCAAATTTACCTCAGCTTGTTGCAGGAACTACCTATTATTGGTGGGTAAGAGCACTTTGCTCTCCTACAGACAAAAGTAAATGGGTTCCGGGACCTCCATTTGAACTTGGGCAAATAGGATTTGGTACTGGTGTTAAAAGTACCGAACTTCCTGTGAATTCAAACTGGGGATATAATTATTCTCAACAAATTTATAAAGCTTCAGAAGTATTAGCAGCTGTTGGAACAGCTAAATTCATTACTGAACTTAAATTCTATGTAGAGAACCCTGCTCCTGATCAAACTAAATACAATGAGTGGGTAGTTTACATGGGGAATACAACACAAAACAATTTTAC
Organism: Chryseobacterium sp. II3a; assembly: GCF_057815135.1. NCBI lineage: Bacteria > Pseudomonadati > Bacteroidota > Flavobacteriia > Flavobacteriales > Weeksellaceae > Chryseobacterium > Chryseobacterium sp. II3a. The sequence continues at coordinate 188,184 of NZ_JBYPZJ010000004.1, forward strand.
AACAACTTCAAGTTGGGTACCATTCTCTTCATTGAAACAGGTTTGGTCAGGAACAGTACCAACGATGACGTCAGGAACTTGGGTTACTATACCGTTAACAAGTCCTTTGCTTTGGGATGGAACAAGTAATATTGTAATTGGTGTTGACGAAAATGTACCAGATTATTCGCCAAGTCCATATGCTACTTGGAGAGCTTTTGCAGGAGGAACTCCTGAAAGAGGTTTGCAGTATAGAAGTGATGGTACCAATCCTGATCCTGCTTCTCCACCATCAGGTACCAGACAGGCAAACATTCCACAGATTGTTCTTAAAGCGATAGAACTTGTACCTTGTACAACAGCGCCTCCTACTAATATTAAAGTAAATAGTATTACAGCAAGTACAGCAGTTGTTACATGGACACCTGCAGTTGGGGCTACTTATAAATTACAATATAGACCATCTGCGGGTGGACCTTGGAAAGTAATTGATATTACAGCTCCATTAACGAGCAGCTGGACATTATATAATTTGTCTGATGCAACTCAGTATGATGTTCAGATTGCAACAATCTGTAGTGGAACTCAGGGAGCATTCTCTACAAGTACTCAGTTTACAACACTAGCCCTTACTTATTGTGCTAATGTACCACCTACAGCTACTCCATCTGGATATATTGGTAAAGTAGTTGTTACTCCTACAAATGCTCCATTAATGGTAAGCAATTCAGGATATGACGGATACAAAGATTATTCCAGTGATCCTACAAGATTAGTTACCTTTATTAGAGGAACAACAGGTAATAAAATTAGTATTACAAAATTCTGGCCTGGATCAACATCTAGTTATGGAGTTGGAGTATGGATTGATCTTAACAGAAACGGTGTCTTTGAAGCAACAGAAAGATTCGTTAATGCTACAAGCAGTACTACTAACCCGGTGGGAACTGCAGCAGCAGGTTTTGAAATAAAACTTCCGCCAAACAGTGCTACTTATGATGGAACACTTCTTACTCGTATGCGCGTAGTAATGATGGATGGTACTGTTTCTTCTCCTTGTGGTCCATTTGGAACATACGATGAAGGAGAAGTAGAAGACTATGCTGTAAGATTGATTGATCAACCAGTATGTACAACGGCTCCGCCAACAAATATTACGGTTTCAAACATTACAGATAAAAGTGCTACATTCTCTTGGTTAGCCGCTACAGGTGCTACCTATCAGCTGCAGTACAGAGAAGTTGGAACTACTGCTTGGACTTCAGTTCCTTCTGCTTCTATTCCTGCACCAGGGAATGTATACACTATTCCTACAACATCTCCTCTGAAAGAACAAACCAAATATGAAGTACAGGTATCAACAAAATGTACTACTAGTTTTGGATCTTGGTCAGCTTCCGTACAGTTTACTACATTACCATTACAATATTGTACTGTAACAGGTAGTGGAGATAATGATCATATTTCAAATGTTACGGTTACTTCTTCTAACCCAGGAGTACCGCCTATGAGTAATACTACTGTTCAGAATTCTTACACAAGCTATTCTACACCGGCAACTCTTATTACATTAGATGCAGGTTCTAGTGATAATAAAATTCTTGTGGCAAAAGGATGGACCGGATCAACAGGTAATGACGCAGTAGCTGTTTGGATTGACTTTGACAGAAACGGACAGTTTGATACGAATGAAAGAATTCTTGGTTCTGCGGCAAGTACTACTACTCCGGTTACCAATCTGTTTAGTGTTCCTGCTACACCTCCTGCTTATGTAGGACCATATACAACGACAATGAGAGTTGTATTGAAGCGTTCAACAGGTACAACTATTCCTACAGCATGTGCAAATGCTATTGATGGAGAAGTTGAAGATTATGCTGTAAGAATCAGACCATGTAGCAATGTAACACCAAATCCTCCGACTTTTCCTATAGCTACAATAACTCATACAACAGCTGTTGTTAATTTGACTGGTGCTGCTAATACAGCAACTTATCTGGTGAAATACAGAGTGGCAGGAACTCTTACATGGACGCAGGTATATGCTTCTGCAGTATTAGGAAACGTTCCGCTTACCCTTATTGGATTAAGCCCGGCAACAACCTACGAAGTTGAAGTGTCTGCAGTTTGTGGAGGTATAACAGGTACTCCTACAGCAATTAAAACATTTACAACAAGATGTGATCCTACACCTCCAACAATAGCAATAAGCAATATTACTGCAACAAGTGCATTAATTACTTGGAATCCGGTAGTAGCGAGTGCAACTTATAAAATGAGATGGAGAAAAGTGGGTGCTCCAGCTTGGGAACCTGAAATTGATCTTACGACTCCTAATACATACCCATTGAATAATCTGGAATCATTTGTGACTTATGAGGTTCAGATTGCCAATAAATGTGCTGGTGAAACTAGTTGGAACAGTTACTCAAATTCTAAAGTATTTACAACAGTAAGAATATGTGAAATTGCTCCTCCAGGATTAACAATTACTCAATTATTGCCAACATCCGCAGAAGTTACATGGGATCCATATCCAGGATCAACTTATCTTCTTAGATATAGAAAAGTAGGTATTCCAAGTTGGACAGAAATTCCTACAGCTGTTAATACAGTTATCCTGAATGGTCTTGTAGAAATGACGAAGTATGAAATGCAGGTAGTAAATATCTGTAGTGGAAAACCAGGAAACTATACGCCGCCTTACTACTTTACAACTCCAACTGTAATTTACTGTAAGATGACATCAGAAAACTCAGGAGCAGAATATATCTCCAAGGTAACTGTGATTCCAAATGGAAAACCAAAAATGGAAAATGAGTCAAAAGGATCAAGCTATACAGATTATACAGGAGTTCCTAAAACATTTATCGAGTTAGTTCAAGGATCTACAGATAATGAGATCATCATCGAGAAAAAATGGTTAGGAAAAACGTATAAAGAAGGAGTTGCAGTTTGGATCGACTTTGATAGAAACGGTGAGTTTGATGTTTATGAGAAGGTATTTACTTCAAATCCAAACACAGACACTCCTGTATCAGGTAAGTTTACAGTACCAGCAGATGCTTTTGTAAGTACAACAGATTACAAATATGTTGTAATGAGAGTAGCAATGGAAAGAGATGGTGTTCCTGTAAGCTGTGTGAATGTTAAGAATGGAGAAGTGGAGGACTATACGGTAAGAATTTCTAAACAAGGAGTTCCTAATCCAATAGACCAGACAGATATCCTGATCTATCCGAACCCTGTAAGCTCAATACTGTATGTAAAAAATATCAGCAAAAGAGCTAAATATAAAATTTACAATGCAGCAGGGCAGGTGATTGTAGAAGGTATTTTATTAAATAACGAAATTAATGTAACGAAATTGATTAATGGAGTTTATGTAATAGATATCGATGACAATGGTAATACTGCTCAAAAGAAATTTATTAAAGAATAAATAATCTAAATTTCAAATAGAATAAGCCTTCAGAAATGAAGGCTTATTTTTTTGTTCTATTTTGAAAACCAATTATGCCTTTGAAATTTTCTGAATATAATACAGTCAAACAGGGTTGATAGATTTATTATTAGTGCTTACTAATGACCAAATGGGGGTTAAGTATAGGAGAATGTTTTACAATAAAAAAACCCTCAGAATAGAGGGCTTTTTGTATTTAAAAGGTTAGTTAAAATTCTAACATTTTTATTCAATAGCAAAGATGACTTTTTCCGTCTGTTCTTTTAGCTCTTCCAGATTGGTATTATTGTAAATGATACAGTCCGCCATTTTGATCTTATCCTTTTCAGGCATTTGCTTTTCCATAACAGCCTCTACTTCACGGTAGGTTTTGTTATCCCTGTCCATTACCCTTTTGATTCGGATATTATCCTCTGCAGTGACCAAAAGAGACTTATAACATTGTTTGTTAAGCCTTAATTCAAATAATAACGCTGTTTCCTTAAAAACCAGATATTTGGTCTGTTTCTTTACCCATTGTTCAAAATCAATACGTACAGCAGGATGAATGATTTCATTTAAATGCTGAAGAAGATCTTTATTATTAAAAACTTTACCTGCTACAAACTTTCTATCATATAGACCGTTTTCATCATAAGCTTCTTCACCCAGAAGTTCTTTGATCTTAATTTTAAGTTCTTCACTGTCATTGACAATATCTTTTGCCCGGTCATCAGAATAATAAACCGGAAAACCAAATTCTTCAATGTATTTGGCAACTGTAGTTTTTCCTGAGCCAATTCCTCCCGTTAGACCAATGATCTTGGGTGCGGGCGGCTCTGCCTGTTGGCCCTCTGAATGTAATTCTTCCATAATTAAAAATTAATAACCAAAAACATCATTAAAACTGAACGTTTCGTCAAGTCTTACTCCTTTTTCAGTCATTTTAAGACTAGCTAGCTCATGGTGAGCATCATGTTCAAAGAATAATAAATATTCATTATCTACACACTGTTTCAGGAATTTTCCTTTTTCTTCCAGTGTTAAAAGAGGTCTTGTATCATATCCCATCACATATACCTGATTGATGTGGCCTGCGGTAGGAATCAGGTCTGCAGCAAAAACAACTGTTTTTTCCTGATACTGGATTACCGGAAGCATTTGCTTTTCTGTATGTCCGTCTACAAAGATGACATCCATTTTAAGATCAGGAGCAAAGCCATAATTTCCGGTAGTTGGAAGCGGTAAAAAGTTAAGCTGTCCACTTTCCTGCATAGGCATGATGTTTTCCTTCAGGAAGCTTGCTTTTTCTCTTGCATTAGGTTCTGTTGCCCATTGCCAGTGGTTTTCATTTGTCCAGAAGTGTGCATTTTTAAAAGCAGGTCTGTATCCTGTTCTGTCATCATTCCATTCTATAGCGCCGCCACAGTGATCAAAGTGAAGGTGAGTAAGGAACACATCGGTAATATCCTCCTTTACAAAACCATATTTTTTTAAATTTTTATCTAAAGTATCATCTCCCCAAAGCGAATAGTGCCCGAAGAATTTATCATCCTGCTTGTTTCCCAGACCGCAGTCTACCAAGATTAGTTTTTTTCCATCTTCTATAAGCAGGGAACGCGTTCCCAACTCGATTAGGTTTTTTTCGTCTGCAGGATTGGTTTTTTCCCACAAACTCTTTGGGACGACGCCAAACATAGCACCGCCGTCCAGTTTAAATTTTCCACATTGTATTGGATATAACTTCATATATATTTTGATTTATTTCTTTATTAATTTCATTTTCTCAGCAATTTTTTGAGCCTGGGCATCCGATTGTACCAGTTGTGAAATGATATTGTTAAAATCATTTTCCTTCCGGTTCTGAGACAGTTTTTGTTTGATGAATATTTCCGTTGGAATTACTTTAATCCCAAAAGCTCCTTTCATTTCCTTTTCCACAAACTCCCTTCCCATATCTTTTACCATCATAGGGCATTGCTGAAAATTTTCATATTTCGTGGTTAACTTATCTAGATGCGCATACAATTCATCCTGATTCATCAGCTCAACTTTTCCATAGATCTGTACCGCTTCATAATTCCACGTGGAAACATTAATGTGGTCATACCAGCTGCTGGAGATATAAGTATGGGCTCCTAAAAAATCACATAACACTTCATCGCCGTTTTTCAGGGTTTTGGCCTGCGGATTAGCCCTGGAAATATGAGTTTCAATATAAGAATTTTTCGGATCATTTTCATTCAGCATCATCATAGAATGAGTAGCACGAATTTTATCAACAGAAGAAATGAGCAATGCAAAAGAATTTTCTTTGATAATTTCTCTCATCACATCCAGATCTTCGCTTCTGTACAATTTAGGAACAAACATAAACTAACAACTGTTCTTTTAAATCTTAAACTCAAAACTTTACACCAAAAAGGCTGAACTTACGTTAAAAAAGCTCGCCCGGATTTTTTGGTCTTGAAATATTTAAATGTTGATACGCCTTATCGGTAACCTCTCTACCTCTCGGAGTTCTGATGATAAACCCTTCCTGGATCAAAAACGGCTCATATACTTCTTCCAATGTTTCAGGATTTTCTCCGATAGAAGTTGCCAAAGCAGAAATTCCCACAGGTTTTCCCTTAAAATTTTCAATCATGACACGCATGATTTTATTATCCATTTCATCCAGTCCAAACTCATCTACATTAAGAGAATCTAAAGCATATTTAGTAATCTTGATCTCAATTTCGCCATTTCCTTTAATTTCAGCAAAGTCACGTACCCTTCTCAATAGTGCGTTCGCAATTCTGGGAGTTCCACGGCTTCTTCTGGCAATTTCAATAGCAGCATCTTCATAAATGGGCACACCCAAAACTCTGGCACTCCTCTGAATAATTGTTGATAAAAGTTCAATAGAGTAGTACTCCAGTCTGCTTTGAATGCCAAATCTGGCAAGCATTGGTTTGGTCAGCATTCCACTTCTTGTTGTTGCTCCCACCAAAGTAAAAGGATTTAGCCCGATTTGTACACTTCTGGCATTAGGACCTGTTTCCAGCATGATATCAATCTTGTAATCCTCCATTGCTGAATACAGATATTCTTCTACAACCGGAGACAGACGGTGGATCTCATCAATGAAAAGAACATCATTTTCTTCCAGATTGGTAAGCAGTCCTGCTAAACTTCCCGGTTTATCCAATACAGGACCAGAGGTAATCTTACAGTTTACCCCAAGTTCATTGGCGATGATATTGGCTAAAGTTGTTTTTCCTAAACCTGGAGGCCCATGCAAAAGGACATGGTCAAGAGCGCCGCCACGTCTCTTGGCAGCAGTCACAAAAACTTCAAGATTTTCCAGCGTCTTTCTCTGTCCCGCAAAATCTTTAAAGCTTTGGGGACGAATTTGTTCTTCCTGCATCAACTCCTCTCGTGAGTAGTTTTCTTTATCTGGATGTAAAAAATCTGGCATTAATTCATTTCATTTACTTCAAAGATAACAAATTTAGACTAAGATTGAAATGAAGATTAAGAAAAGCTGAATTTGAAAATAAGATTAAGATGAAGGTGCATGTTTAGACTGAGACTAAGGCCGAAATTGATATATTTTAAGTATTTTTGAGAGGAAAATTAAAATGTGATTGATTTTATTTTGAATGGGGTAATCTGTTGTACTGATATTATCCATAGAGATCATCACTTTCTAACCTTTACCATAAATAAATGAAATTAATAGGCCCATTTAAGCAGGTTGTGACACTTGCCAATCTTCCATTAAGAGGAAAACTTACTGATGAACAATTAGAAATTATTGTTGATGGAGGAATACTTGTAGAAAATGATACCATTCAGACAATTGCTAATTTTGAAGCTTTAAAAAATGAAAATCCAACAGTAGAAATAGAAACCATTGAAGGAGAACAGGTGATACTGCCGGCTTTTGTAGATTCCCATACTCACATCTGTTTCGGAGGAAACCGTGCTAATGATTTTGCGATGCGTAATGCTGGGAAAACTTATCTGGAAATTGCAGAAAGTGGTGGCGGAATCTGGAGTTCTGTACAACATACCAGAAATGCTTCAGAAGAAGAATTGCTGAAAACATTGTTGGAAAGAATCAAGTTTCTTGTTGATCTTGGAATAACAACCATTGAAGTAAAAAGTGGTTATGGATTGGATGTAGAAAACGAGCTGAAAATGCTTCGTATTATTAAGAAAGCTCAGGAATCAACAAAGGCAACTTTAGTTCCAACCTGTCTTTCTGCTCACCTAAAGCCAAGAGATTTTGAAGGCAGTAATCCGGAATATTTAAACTATATCCTTACTGAGATCCTTCCTAAAGTAAAAGAAGAGAACCTGGCAAAGCGTGTCGATATCTTTATTGAAAAATCAGCTTTCCAACCAGAAGAAAGTAAAGAATTTTTACTTAAAACTAAAGATTTAGGTTTTGAAATAACCGTTCATGCAGACCAATTTACACCAGGCAGCTCAAGAATTGCGGTTGAAGTTGGTGCTAAATCAGCAGACCATTTGGAAGCAACTATTGATGAAGATATAGACTTCCTTGCCGAATCGGATACCGTAGCAACAGCACTTCCGGGAGCAAGTTTAGGATTAGGTGAAAAATTTACACCAGCAAGAAAATTATTAGATGCAGGAGCCATTGTAGCCATTGCTAGTGATTGGAACCCAGGATCTGCACCTATGGGAAATCTTATTACTCAAGCTTCAATTTTAGCAACCTTCCAGAAGTTAACAACCGCTGAGGTATTGGCAGGAATGACTTATCGTGCTGCTTATGCTCTTAATCTTGAAGACAGAGGAAAGCTTGAAGCAGGTAAAAAAGCAGATTTTGTGACTTTTAAAACCAATAATTTCCAGAATGTTCTTTATAATCAGGGAAGTCTTAAGGCTGAACATGTTTACATAGATGGAAAGCAGGTAGGTTAAAATATAAAAAGCTTAATCAAAATGGAAGAAAGGCAATTAGAAAAAGAACTCGATTATAAAGGTTTTTGGAACTGGTTTTTAACAAAGGAAAAAGACTTTTATGAAGTTGTTAAAAATAGTGGTCAGGAAGCAATTGAGAAAGAATTTTTTGACCAAATTGCTCCCAGGCTCACCGAAATCAATGATGGTTATTATTTTCTGACCGGAATGAGTGATGATTCCACAGCAGAATTGGTGCTTACGGCAGACGGTGAGATCAGAAATGTTGTTTTCATTGAAGAACTTATTGAAGCTGCTCCTGAACTCGACCATTGGAAGTTTACCGCCTTGAAACCTGCCATGGATATAAAGAATGTAAACGTTACCATGGGCGATTACACATTTACCAAAGATAATATCTTTTTCTATTCCAATGAACAGGAAGAGTATCCTGACGAGATTGATTTGGTCTTTGTTTACAATGGAAATACTGAAAATAAAGACGCCGCTACTACAGGAGTTTGTATTTTTTTAGATAATTTTTTAGGTGAATTGAATTTTGCCACCCAGATTGATACATTTACGGTGATAGGAAAAGATCATGCTCAGAAAGAGCTTGTTCCCATTGAAAAGCTGAAGGATTTTCTATTATGGAGGGAAAGAGAATTTACAGAAAAATATAAAAGTGTAAAGAGAGCAGATGTGGATGAACAATTTTCTATCCTCAGGGCTACCTTGGGTGATGAAAAACCTCTTATTGCCTGTATGAATCTTCCATTGCTGAATTATGATGCAAAAGCTTCCTATCCATGGATTTCTGTTCTGAAATTTCATTATAACGGCGAGAATAATGATGGGCTTCCTGAGCAAGAAGATTTTGAAAAATTAGGTGATATTGAAGATAAAGCCATTGAAAACCTAAAAGAGAAAGGATATCTCTATATAGGCAGGGAAACTGCGGATAATATTAAAGAAAGCTATTTTGCGGGGAAAGATTTTAGGGCAATTTCTAAAGTTTTTAAAAACATAAAAGATAACACTCCGGAATATAGCACCTCATTCAGAATCTTTAAAGACAAATATTGGCAGTATTTTAAGTATTACAATAATGCTGTTTAAGATAAAATGTGGAAGATTTGCTCTTCCACATTTTTTGTCAAAATTATAGAGATAGGAATCAAAATTTTTCTATAAAATAAGATTCATTTCGATAATGTATACAAGGAGTTTTTTTATCTAAACAATATTAATTAGCTTTACTGAATAGAATGATGTGACTAAAATTGAATTTTAAAGAATTATGTTTCAAAATATTTGGCAGGGTAGATTAGATGGAGAAGAACTTCTTTTCCACAGACTCTTTCAGAGAGTAAAAGAAGAACAGAATTATGACAACATTTTACCGAATGATTTCGTTTTGCATGGTTTTGCTGTGGATGAAGGAGTCAGTAGGAATAGAGGCCGTCAGGGGGCTAAAGAGGCACCCAATGTGATCCGAAAAAATATGGCTAATTTTCCTGTTATTCTACCCAATTTCTCTATGCTGGATTTTGGAAACGTTACCTGTGAAGATGGTAATCTGGAGAATACTCAGAATAATCTTGCTAAAAATGTCTCAAAAGTTCTTTTAAAGGGTGGAAAGTCACTTGTTTTTGGTGGCGGTCATGAAGTGACCTATGCTCATTATTTGGGGATTAAAACAGCCTTTCCGGAACAAAAAATAGGAATTATCAATATTGATGCCCACTTTGATAACAGGCAGCCAGAAAAAGGAGTAGGGCCAAGTTCAGGAACCGGATTCTGGCAAATCGCTCAAGAGGGACCTATCAATTCTCTTCATATTGGGATTCAAAGGAATTCGAACACTTTAAAACTTTTTGATACCGCGCATCAGTATGGAATGAAGTATATTCTTTCCGATGAATTATTTTTTGAAAACCTTCCTTCCATTTATCAGCGTATTGATGACCTGTTGGAGAATGTAGATTTTGCCTATCTCACAATTTGTATGGATGTTTTTAATGCATCTATCGCTCCGGGGGTTTCAGCTTCAGCATATAATGGTATCTTTGCAGATGCAACCTTTATGCATTTTTACAGGCATATCTTAAAAAACAAAAAACTGGTTGCACTGGATGTGGCAGAAGTCAATCCGTCTTTCGATATTCAGGATAGGACGGCAAGGCTGGCAGCCTGTCTGGTGAATGAATGGCTAATGGTGTAAGATAAAGCTATATTCTTCCGATAGAGAAAATCATTCTTTTATTATCCCTTAAGGAATAGAATTTGCTGACTTTATCGTGCTTTTAAAATAAAAGCGCTCATAAATTCATTAGCTGAATTTAAAAACAGAATTTATATTATGGAACAATTAATTGAAAACAAGCTTGTTAAAGCAGATGAAATGTTTTCAGTGTGGCGAAAAGTGCCGTTTGAAGAAAAGCAGAAGTTAATCGCAAAAGCCGCAGAAATATTAAAAAATAATTCAGAGAAATTTGGAAGGATCATTACTACTGAAATGAATAAGCCCATTTCGGAATCTATTGCGGAGGTAGAGAAATGTGCTTTAATGATGAATTACTATGCTGATGCTGAAAACATTTTAAAACCTGAAAAAATAGAATCTGAATTTGCCTATTCTGAAGTTCATTATGCTCCGAAAGGAGTAATCCTTGGGGTAATGCCCTGGAACTTTCCTTTCTGGCAAGTGTTGAGGTTTGCTGTTCCTGCAATCTTAGCAGGAAATACAGTGGTTTTAAAACATGCTTCAATCTGCTTTGGAAGTGGTAATGCAATAGAAGAAGTTTTGTTGGAAGCTGGCTTCTCGGAAGGAGTGTTCCAGAATCTTGAAGTAGGACACAAAGCCGTAAAAGAAATCCTTGAACACGATGCTGTAAAAGGAGTAAGCCTTACAGGAAGTGGAAAAGCAGGCGGTGAGGTAGCTTCAATTGCTGGTTTAAACATCAAAAAATCTTTACTTGAACTAGGTGGAAGTGATGCATTTATCATTTTTGAAGATGGTGATCTTGAAGCAGCAGCAAAAGCAGGAGCAAAATCAAGACTTCAAAACTGTGGGCAGACCTGTACTGCAGCCAAAAGATTTATCCTTGATGAAAAGATAGAAGATCAGTTTTTACCGATCTTCATTGAAGAATATAAAAAATACGAAATCGGAGATCCTTTCGATAAAGAAACAAAATTAGCAGGAATGGCAAGACCAGATCTGGCTGATGAATTAGAAGCTCAGTTCAACAGGGCGTTGGAAAATGGAGCCGAAATTATTCTTCCTTTGGAAAGAGTTTCTGAAAATGAATTCAAACCCGGTTTAATCAGAGTGCAAGAAGGTAACCCAATCCTAAAAGAAGAGCTTTTTGGTCCTCTTGGAATGGTGATGGTTGCGAAAAATGCTGAAGAAGCATTACAGATTGCTAATGATATTCCTTTCGGACTTTCAAATTCAGTTTGGACTCAAAATAAAGAGCGTCAGTTATTCTTTATTGAGAATCTTGAATCAGGAACCGTTAATATCAACAGAATGACCAGTTCTGACCCACGTTTCCCATTTGGTGGTTCCAAGGGTTCTGGATATGGAACAGAGCTGTCTTTACACGCTTTAAAAGAGTTTGTTACAGCAAAGACCATCGTAGGGAACTAAAACTTAAAAATGTCATTCCGAGGAATCGAGGAATCTCAGAGATTCTTCATTTCACTGCGTTTCATTCAGAAATCGAAGATTCGACGTAGTCAATGGCAGATTATCCTTATTTACATACAACAAATAAAAACTCCCGAAAATCCATTTCCGGGAGTTTTTTGTATGCTTTGACAAAAGTAATTTTGCTTATTGCTTATTGCTTATTGCTTATTGCTTATTGCTTATTGCTTATTGCTTATTGCTTATTGCTTATTGCTTATTGCTTATTGCTTAAACCGTTGTTAATCTCAACGTATTCGTTTTACCACCTTCATACGATGGAGTCGCATTGATGTTGATAACGAAGTCACCTGTTTCGATATACCCGTAATTATGCGTTAACATATTTACCTGGATAATCGTTTCATCTGTAGACTTCTTCATATCATAATAGTAAGCGTGAACACCCCAAAGAAGGTTCAGCATGGTAATTACTCTTCTGTTACCACTGTATACAATGATGTGAGAGTTGGGTCTGTGAGCTGCAAGCTGGAAAGCTGTATATCCTGAGTGAGTCAATGTAACAATCGCAGAAACATTTGTTGTTTTTGCAATTCTTACCGCTGCAAGACACACCCTGTTGGTAATGAATCTCTCATCGATACAGTTATAGTCCTTTTCAATTGGTTCATTCTTATGTTGGTAGAAGTGAGTGGTTTCAATGTTTTTCACAATTTTAGCCATGTTTTCTACCACCTGTACCGGATATCTACCCACAGAAGTTTCTCCTGAAAGCATTACCGCGTCAGCACCATCCAATACAGAGTTGGCAACATCATTTACTTCCGCTCTGGTTGGCGTTAAGCTATTGATCATTGTTTCCATCATCTGAGTAGCGATAATTACAGGCTTAGAGTAAAATCTTGCTTTCTCTACCAGATTTTTCTGGATCGCAGGAACTTCCTCCATTGGAACTTCAACTCCTAGGTCACCACGGGCAACCATTAGTCCGTCACATTCCAATAAGATTTCTTCAATATTTTTAACTCCTTCAGGTTTTTCAATTTTCGCGATAATCGGAGTTTTGAATTTACCGTTTGGATGTTTTGCAATTAATTCTTTCAAGTCGATGATATCCTGAGCATGACGTACGAAAGAAAGAGCAATCCAGTCTACTTCCATATCAAGCATGAAGTTTGCATCCTGAATATCTTTTTCCGTTAATGCAGGAAGAGATACAAGAGTATTAGGAAGGTTAACTCCTTTTTTAGAACTTAGAGGCCCCCCTTGAATGGTTTTAGCCTTTACAGTATCTACTTCATTGGTTTCAGTAACCTCCAATACAAGCTTACCATCGTCGATAAGGATTCTTTCCCCTACTTTTACGTCCTGGGGGAACTGTTGGTAAGTCATATATACCTTAGTAGAATCTCCCTCCATCTTTTCATTAGTGAAAGTAAGAATGTCACCAGGGTTTAGGTAAGATCCTTCTTTTACAACACCTACTCTCAGTTTAGGTCCCTGAAGGTCCCCCAAGATTCCCACTGAATAACCGTACTCACTGTTGAGTTCTCTAATTATTTCAATATTTTTTCGAACTAAGTCGTAATCTGCATGGGAAAAATTTATTCTGAAAATATCAACACCCGCCTTCATCAGATCTAACATTACCTCCTTCGATGACGAAGCAGGCCCTAGTGTTGCGATAATTTTTGTCTTCTTTAAATACTTATTCATAATACTGGATAATTTGATAAAGTTCCTCATCAGAACTCAGTGTATAATCTTGAATCGGAAACACAAGATTTTCAGGGAGCAAAATTACGGAAAAATCAGGAAACTGATCCGAACTATGTAGAATATATTCCACATCTACCTGATTATTTAATAAAAATTTAATGTTTTCTTCTTCTGTAAAGAGCTCGGTTTGAACTTTTTTTTGTTTACTTTCAGAAGATGTATTTGAAATAAAGGTGAAACAGGTCTTGGAAAACTTATGATAAGCCTCAAACCTTGGGAAAAAATAATCATAATAATCTCCGTGAAAGACCAAGTCTTTTTTTCTAGAAAAACTGAGATTGTTAAGTTGATTTATTTTGTAGAAAAACTCATGAGCGGGTATATCTTTTGCTAATCTTACCAATCCTATGGCAATATCTTCAAATTCTATATCATCAAGATCATAAAGTTTTTGAATTTCCAAGTATGTTTTCTTTTTTATTTAAAATATAAAAAGCCCTCTGTGCTGCCTTTTCTTCAGCCTTTTTCTTGGAGGTTTCTGTGGCATTGGCAATCTTTTCATCTCCCAGCCATACATGACAACGGAACATGACTGCCTTATTAGCCTGTATTTCCTCGCAGGTTTCGTACTTTATATTTACCTTCTTCTTCTGGCTCCATTCGAGCAGGAGACCTTTGTAGCTGACAATTTTATTCTCAAGTTTGTTAATTTCAGAAGGCGTCAGTAGTTTTTCCAAAATGATCTTTCTACAAGCTTCATAATGGAAATCCAAATAAACAGCGCCAATCAGGGCTTCAAATAAATTGCCGGTGATATTCTCTCCTAAAGCTGACGAATTATTCTGCTTTTGCAGAAGATCAGTAAGTTTAAGGTCTTCACCTAATTTATTAAGATTTTTCCTATTAACAATCTTAGATTTCATTTGTGTCAGATACCCTTCATTGGCCTGAGGATAGGTCTGGAACAAATGACAAGAAATAATTGTACCCAAAACAGAATCCCCCAAAAATTCAAGCCTCTCGTAATTGCTGTCTTGATTTTTAGAAGAATTTTTTAAAGAAAAAGCCTCGCGGTAAAGAGCAATATTTTGTACCTCTGTACCTAAAACTCTTCTAAGCTCAGTACTGAGGAAATAATCTCTTTCCGTTAATTGTCTTTTTCTTTTTTTGAGAAGGAATTTAGAAAAGTATTTCTGTAACTCCATTCATTGAATTTAGATTTTCTTAAATAGAACGCAAGCATTATGCCCGCCAAATCCAAAAGTATTGCTCATGGCTACTTTTACATCTTTCTTCACGGCAGTATTAAACGTAAAGTTTAGTCTGCTGTCTATCTTTTCATCATCAGTAAAATGGTTGATGGTAGGAGGAACAATACCATGAATAATAGTTCCTAACGCAGCGATAGCCTCAATAACACCGGCAGCTCCTAGAAGGTGGCCTGTCATTGATTTTGTAGAATTGATCTGAATGTCAAAAGCATGCTCGCCTAATAATTTCGAAATTGCATTGGATTCTGCGATATCTCCTAATGGAGTAGAAGTACCATGCATGTTGATATGATCTACTTCATCAGCAGTTAAACCTGCATCTTCCAAACAGTTTTTCATTACCAGATAAGCGCCAAGGCCTTCAGGATGTGGAGCGGTCATATGATATGCATCTGCACTCATACCACCTCCTAATAATTCTGCATAAATTGTAGCACCACGTTTTACAGCGTGCTCGTATTCTTCAAGAACAATACATCCAGCACCTTCGCCTAATACAAATCCATCTCTGTCTTTGTCGAAAGGTCTTGAAGCTGTTGTAGGATCATCGTTTCTTGTAGAAAGTGCCATCATTGCATTAAATCCACCGACACCACTTGCTGTTACGGCTGCTTCAGAGCCTCCGCATACAATTACGTCTGCTTTTCCTAGTTGGATAAGCATCTTGGAATCAATTAAAGCATTTGCTGAAGATGCACAAGCAGATACTGTAGTATAATTAGGTCCGTGGAAACCATATTCAATCGAGATCTGACCAGGGGTCATATCTGCAATCATTTTAGGGATAAAGAAAGGGTTGAATCTAGGAATTTCGGTATTTGCCCATCCTAAAACTTCCGTTTCAAATGTTTCCAGACCTCCGATTCCGGAGCCCCAAATTACACCAACTCTGTTTTTATCTACATTATCTTCAATAATTCCAGAATGTTCTACTGCCTCTCTAGCAGCAACAAGTCCCAATTGAGTGTTTCGGTCCATTTTTTTAGATTCTTTCTTATCGAAATGCTGTAATGGATCGAAGTTTTTCACTTCACAAGCGAACTTGGTTTTAAAGTTTGTGGCATCAAAAAGAGTAATCGGAGCGGCTCCGCTCTCACCTTTCACAAGATTTTCCCAGTATTCTTTTGCATTATTTCCGATTGGCGTTATTGCTCCAAAACCTGTTACAACTACTCTTTTTAATTCCATAAACTTTGTTTAATTTCTTTTTTGTTGAAGAATATTATTTATTTACTACTTCTTCGATGTAAGCGATAGCGTGTCCTACAGTAGTAATTTTTTCAGCTTGATCATCAGGGATTTGAATGTTAAATTCTTTTTCAAATTCCATGATTAATTCAACTGTATCTAGTGAATCTGCTCCTAAATCGTTAGTGAAGCTAGCTTCAGGAGTTACTTCTGTTTCTTCAACGTCAAGCTTATCAGCGATGATAGCTTTTACTCTTGATGCAATGTCTGACATAGTAAATTATTTTTTTAATTGTTAGATGGTGCAAATATATAAAATTCTTGACGATAAAACATTTTTTTACTCTTTTTTGTGGACAGTGGGCTTTCATTTTATATCAGCTAAGTTTAGTCTTTTAGTTTTCAGCTATTTATATTTGATTGTATTATAGGGGTTTAATTTTAAATTTCTGATAGAAGAACTTATTTGCTGGTCAAAATGTTTAAAAAAAGTGATGTTTTGTCTTTTTCAAAGCAAAGATGAATGAAAAGTTGATACTTTTTTACCTATATTTGTGTGTTATGAAATTAACACGTTAGCTTTTTTGAATTAACAAATCAATTTTTTCTTAGAATGGCTTGTAGCTGTTCTCTTTATTTCTATTGTTATATTTAAAAGCTAAAAAATGAAAAATTTCTTTGAAAGTCCTTTTAAAGGCAAAATAATACAAGACCATATTCAGAATCCTAATATTATCGCCGGTAAATATTCCTATTATTCCGGGTATTATCATGGACATTCCTTTGACGATTGCGCCCGTTATCTTCTTCCTGACAGAGATGATGTAGATAAGCTGATTATTGGCTCTTACTGTTCCATAGGAAGTGGGGCTAGTTTTATTATGTGTGGAAATCAAGGGCATCGTTATGATTGGATTTCGAGTTTTCCATTCTATTACATGTCAGAAGTAGAATGTTTTCAAAATAGTAAAGATGCGTTTGAATTAGCAGGGGATACAGTTATTGGAAATGATGTCTGGATTGGTACAGAGGCCATGGTCATGGCTGGAGTCAGAATTGGTGATGGAGCTGTGATAGGAAGCCGTGCATTAGTGACAAAAGATGTGGAGCCTTATACAATTGTAGGAGGGAATCCTGCAAAGCCAATTAGAAAAAGATTTAGTGAACATCACATTGAATTGCTGCTTGAGATGAAATGGTGGGATTGGGATGAAAGTATTCTTGAAAAAGCAATTCCAACACTTTGTTCTGGAGATATTGATTTACTATATGAATTCTACAAGAAGATAGAATAATCCTGAAGACCCTGTTTTAGGGTCTTTATCTTTTTAATAAGTTATTTTCTATACTGATTTGTTTGAGCTTTGTAACAAAGTTGAATTGAGCTTTTTGGCAAAGTTGTGAGCTGGTAATTGTCGGAAATTTGTCTTGTAAAACTAAAACAAGTATATATGAAAAGTATAGACAAAGCCTATATTAATGGCGAATTTACAACATTGATAGGTACCGAAACTTTTGATCTTATTAATCCTTCAAACCATGAGAAAATTGGTGAAGTGATATTAGGAAATGAAGAAGATACAAGAAAGGCAATTGCTGCTGCAAAGAAAGCTTTTAAAACATTTTCAAGAACTTCTATAGAAGAACGTATTACTATTCTTAAGAATTTAAAGAAAGCAGTAATAAATCGGGAAAAAGATCTTATTGATGCTATGGTTTTGGAATATGGAGGAACAAAACAGTTTTGTACAATGAGTTTCCAGAATATGGTGAGTAGCTTTGATAGCATGATAGAGATTTTACATCAGTTTGAATTTAACCGAGTAGCAGGTCATACTCAAGTTCAAATGACCTCTGTAGGTGTTGTGGGAATTATTACCCCATGGAATTCCAGTAATAGTTTTATTTGTAACAAGTTTGCTACTGCAGTAGCTGCCGGGTGTACCGTGGTAGTAAAGCCTAGTGAAATGAGCGCAATGCAAACACAGGTTATGATGGAGTGCTTCCATGATGCAGGGTTACCAACAGGAGTTTTTAATGTGGTGAATGGGTTAGGCAATGTAGTGGGCAGTGAATTGGTAAGAAATCCCGATATTGCTAAAATATCATTTACGGGTTCTACGCAAACAGGGAAAATGATCGCAAAGGGAGCTGTAGATTCTATGAAAAGGGTTACATTGGAGCTGGGCGGAAAGTCGCCGAATATTATTCTCGATGATGCTGATTTGAAGAAGGTAATTCCTCAGGCTGTATTGGGAGCTTATATGAATAGTGGCCAAGCATGTATTGCTCCCACTCGTTTATTGGTTCCTTATTCAAAACTTGAAGAAGTAAATACGATTGCAAAAGAGGCGGTCCAACAGGTAAGAGTAGGATATCCGGAGGATGAAAATACGAATGTGGGGCCAATGGTTTCAGAAAAACAGTATGAGCGTGTGCAAAACTACATCAAGATTGGTGTAGAAGAAGGTGCGGAATTATTGATAGGCGGAGTAGGGAAGCCGGAAGGTCTGGAAAACGGAAACTTCGTTAAGGCAACTATTTTTACCAATGTACATAATGATATGCGGATAGCGCAAGAAGAGATTTTTGGTCCTGTACTTTGTATTATTCCTTATAAGGATGAAGATGAGGCTATTACCATTGCTAATGATACCACTTATGGATTAGCGGCTTATGTTTCATCTTCAGATGAAAAGCGTGCGTTGAATATAGCTTCTCAGATAGAAGCGGGCAGGGTTTGCGTGAATGGTTTTAAACATGATCCGTTGGCTCCTTTTGGAGGTTTTAAACAATCAGGAATAGGGAGAGAGTTTGGTGTTTATGGACTTGAAGAATACCTTGAGCCAAAATCTATTTTAGTATAAACATAATTAAAGTATTATCTTTAACAGTCAGATCATTTTTTGACTCTATTTAAAAGTATTACCATGTCCGAAAATATGGATTATATCAATTACTCATGCTACTTTACGGTTTTTCGTGAAGGAGAGCAGTTTGTGTCTTACAATGCTTTGTCAATGGTGATTTCAGGTGAAATGGAGCTTAATGATGGTGTTCAGAAAAAGATATTTCGAAGTGGGGATGTGTATCTGGTAAGAAAGAATCAGCTTTTGAAATTTTTGAAAAAACCAGGTGAAGAAGCAGGATTTAAATCGTTGTCCATAAGATTTGATGATACTCTTTTGAAACAAATGAGTACTGAAGAAAATTTTGTACTTCAGGAAAAAATGAAAACACCCGCATTTATCAACTTATCAGAAGTTTCATATTTAAAATATTTTATGGAATCCCTGTTGCAATATCAGGATCTTTTAGAAAATAAATCTCCGGGATTGGCTTTGGTGAAACAAAAAGAAGCTTTGTTACTTATGTTTGGATATGATGCTGCATTAAAGAATATATTGTATGATGTTTCAGATCCGTTTAAGATCAATCTTGAAGAGTTTATGTTGAAAAATTATCATTTTAATGTAAAGTTGGATCGATTTGCTTATCTCACTGGAAGAAGTTTAGCGACATTTAAAAGAGACTTTGAAAAAATCTTTGGAATTGCGCCCGGAAAATGGTTGCTTCAAAAAAGATTACAGGAAGCAAAGTATTTATTAGAAAAAGGAAAAAAAGCATCTGATATTTATCTCGATTTGGGATTTGAAGATCTGTCTCATTTTTCTTTTACCTTTAAAAAGCAGTTTGGATTATCACCCAGTATGATATCTTAATACAAGCTCATCAGCGTGACTTATTGAGTAAATATTGTCGCATTATTTTTGCTATAGTCAATAGTATAATCACTTAAATACTATTATTATGAATAAAGTAATCGGACTTATCGCAGGGAGTTTACGCAAAGAATCTTTTTCCAAAAAGATTGCAAATGCGTTGCTTCCCATGGCTTCTAACGGTTTAGAATTTAAAATTATTTCAATTGACAACTTGCCCATATATAATCAGGATTTTGACGATTTTAATGAGGTGCCGGAGTCTTATGTAAAATTCAGGGATGAAATAAAAAAATTAGCTGGAATTATTTTTATTACCCCAGAACATAACAGGTCGGTTCCTGCAGCATTGAAAAATGCAATTGATATTGGTTCAAGGCCGGCAGGTAAAAATGTTTGGGATGGAAAGCCAGGTGCAGTATTTAGTAGTTCGCCGGGAAACCTTTCTGCTTTTGGGGCTAATCATCACCTTAGACAAAGTCTTGTGTTTCTTAATGTCCCGGCAATGCAGCAGCCTGAAGTTTATCTTCCTCATATTGATAAGGTATGGGATGAAAATGGAAATTTAAAGGATGAAGAGGTGAGGCTTTTTCTTCAGAAGGCAGTGGAGGCTTATACTGAATGGTTTAAAATGAATAGCAAGTCATACTAGATGAGCGGCTTAAAAATAAAAAACCACTGAGAAATCAGTGGTTTTTGTATTTATGTGGAGTTGGAGGGATTCGAACCCTCGTCCAAACAAGCAATACATAAGCTTTCTACATGCTTATTCTACCATTGGTTTTCGATTGAAAGCAGAGGATAGACACCCAACTTCCAACTTATCTTCTGAGGTTTTCGAATTTCAGCCGAAGCTTCTGAAACCTTATTTCCGCATTCCTATATCCCAGGATCAAACGCCGCAGAACAGAGCATTTGTGGAATATCTTGCTTCCCTACTGAAATCTTCGGGAAAACGCTTGATCTACTATACTTCGATATTAAGCTGCAAGAGCGAACTCTTCGTTGCCAGTTAAAATTTTGTAGCAAGGGATTATAGAGATCGCGCTACGGTTCTCTGCATGCTTACTTACCCATTGGTCTTGCTGTCGAAACCAGTCAACCCCAAGAATAAAGTGACTGCAAAGATAGTGCTTTTTGTTTATATTTCATTCATATATGTTATTTTTGATCATCACAACTCTAAACTAATAGGTGGATGAAATTAAAAAAATAGTAGAAGATTTTTGTAAATGGAAGGGTTTCAGGGAATCAAATCCATATTATATAAGAATGTATGATGATTGTGGATAAAATTATTTTTCATGACAACGCCTTTTAATACTGTGTTTTTTAGGCTAAAAAGAAATAAAGAATCATTGTTTGTTGTAATATATTTTGTATTTCTAGAAAAAATGTATAGTTTTGCAATCCAAAATGAGATGTAAAATATGTTAATAATTCCAGTTAAAGATGGTGAATCCATCGACAGAGCTTTAAAAAAATACAAAAGAAAATTTGATAAAACAGGTACAGTTCGTCAATTAAGATCTAGACAAGCGTTTATCAAGCCTTCTGTAACTTTGAGACAATCTAAGTTGAAAGCTGCTTACAAGCAAAGAGCACTTAGCAAGGAAGAGCAGGCTTAAGAATTTTTCTTAAACACATATTAATTCACTTCTTAAATTCTTATATTTGAGAAGTGAATTTTTATTTTATATCCCATGATGCTGGAAAAGTTTTTAGAATACTTACAATTCGAAAAAAGGTACTCTCCTCATACCATTACAAGCTACAAAAAAGACCTTGACGACTTTTCCTATTTCTATCTCAGAACAGAATCTTCCGACGATATTTCTAAAGCCAATAAAAAGATCATCAGAAACTTTATTGTTGATCTTAGTGAAAACAATATTTCTAAAAGAAGTATCAATAGAAAATTATCCTCTCTCCGTAGTTTTTATCTTTTCCTCCTAAAGATTGGTGAAATTAAGGTTTCTCCTACCGAAGGGGTATCTTCCCTAAAATTTTATGCAGAGAAGCAAATTCCCATGTCTAAAGAAGAAATGGAAGATCTTAATGACAAAATACTGGAACAGACTCCCGATATCCTGGAAAAATGCATTATGGAAGTCCTTTATCAGACCGGAATGAGAAAAGCAGAGCTTTGTGGCCTGATATTTGAAAATGTTAATATAGACGGAAATGAATTAAAAGTAATAGGGAAGGGGAATAAGCAGAGAGTGATTCCTATTTCTGAAGACTTGTCTGTACTTCTTAAAAATTATTTGGAAATAAGAAAGCCGCAGACTGAATATCAAGTCTATTTTTTTGTCAATAAGAAAGGGAAAAAACTCAACGAAAAATTTGTTTATGTGGTAGTTAATAAGTACCTTAGTCTTGTAACAACGAAAGAAAAAAAAAGTCCTCATATCCTTCGTCATAGCTTTGCTACACACGTGTTGGATAATGGGGCGGAGATCTCCAAAGTAAAAAAAATATTAGGGCATTCCAGTCTTGCCAGTACTCAAGTCTATACGAATGCTAATATTGAACAATTGAAAAAAGTGTTTAATCAAGCTCACCCTCGAGCATCTAAAAAAGAAGAATTATGAAGATTTCAGTTCAATCCATTGGTTTAACTCCACACGAACCACTAGAATCACACATCGACAAAAAAGTAAGCAAGCTAGATACATTCTATGATAAAATTCAAGAGTGTAAAGTATTTCTGAAAGTAGAAAATAATGCTGATAAAGCTAATAAAACAGCTGAGATCATTTTGGCGGTTCCAGGAGATGATATCGTCGTAAAGAAGACATCAGCAAGTTTTGAAGAAAGTTTGGATCTTTGTGTTGATACAGCTAAAAAGCTATTAATCAAGAAAAAAGAAATGGCATAGAAAAAAAAGTTAAAAAAAGTTTATAAAATATTTGAGAATTCAAAAAATCCGTTCTATATTTGCACTCGCAAAAAAGGAACAGCGATCTTTTGAATTCTTTTTTATATTTGCCTCCATAGCTCAGTTGGCCAGAGCACGTGATTTGTAATCTCGGGGTCGTGGGTTCGAATCCCTCTGGAGGCTCAATTTAATATAAAATATCTGGGGAGATTCCAGAGTGGCTAAATGGGACTGACTGTAACTCAGTTGCTTCGGCTTCGTAGGTTCGAATCCTGCTCTCCCCACTTATATTTTTTGAAAAAAAAGTTTGCAAGATTAAAAAATAATTCTTAGTTTTGCACAGCGTTTACCAATGGTTTTGTAAACAAAATCGCGGAAGTAGCTCAGTTGGTAGAGCGTCAGCCTTCCAAGCTGAATGTCGCGGGTTCGACCCCCGTCTTCCGCTCAACAAAATCAATATTTAAATTGATTTTTTTAACACTGAAATGTGTAGAGTAGAGTTTCTCTATCAGTTTCAGACTAATTGTTAAATTGCCTCCATAGCTCAGTTGGCCAGAGCACGTGATTTGTAATCTCGGGGTCGTGGGTTCGAATCCCTCTGGAGGCTCAATTTAATATAAAATATCTGGGGAGATTCCAGAGTGGCTAAATGGGACTGACTGTAACTCAGTTGCTTCGGCTTCGTAGGTTCGAATCCTGCTCTCCCCACATTTTATATTAGAAAAAAAGTTTGCAGAATTAAAAATTAATTCTTAGTTTTGCAAAGCGTTTACCAATAATTTTGGAAACAAAATTGCGGAAGTAGCTCAGTTGGTAGAGCGTCAGCCTTCCAAGCTGAATGTCGCGGGTTCGACCCCCGTCTTCCGCTCAATAAAAATCACGCTATTCAGTGTGATTTTTTTAATTAATGCCGACTTAGCTCAGCGGTAGAGTGCTTCCTTGGTAAGGAAGAGGTCACGGGTTCAAGTCCCGTAGTTGGCTCTCGAATCTCCCGAATTTCTTCGGGAATTTTTTTTGCCCAAATTTTATATTAATATTAGATCGAAAAGAAATTTTGATATTGATTAAACAAAATAGTTATACAACTGTTTAAAAAATTCAAAAAGAACCCTCTTTCTAAAGCTTAAATATTATAAAAGCAGAGGATCAATTTTATGTCGAAAAAAATTACACTTTAGTATTATTCTCAACTTTTACCTGCAATCAGTAATCATCATAAAAATTTTCGTTACATTCGTGTAAAATAATTTTTGATGAATATTCTTTTATTAGAAGACGATCTCATTCTTTCTGCAGAACTTTGCCGGTTTTTAGAGTCCAATCATTTTACCTGTGATAAAATCTATGACGGAGAAACTTTTCTTCGCCAGATTAAAAATAATTCTTACGATCTATACCTGCTTGATATCAATGTTCCCAAAATAAATGGACTGGATGTCTGCCAGACGATTCGTTCTTTTGATAAAAGTACCCCTATCATTATCATCTCTGCTTATGGAGATATTTCAGATAAAAAGGACGCCTTTACCCGATTGGCCGATGATTACCTGGTAAAACCGTTCCAGTTTGAAGAACTTCTTTTAAGGATCAATTCACTGTTGAGAAGAAAAATGCCTTCAGATACTTCTGATCAGGATATTATCAGAGTGGATGACCTTATCATCAATAAAACAGAACAAAAAGTATATCGTGGAGGAAATGAAATAACCCTTACGTTAAAAGAATTCCAATTATTGGTATATTTGGCAGAAGCGCAGGGAAGAACTGTTTCCAAACAACAGATTACCGAACATGTGTGGGAACATAACTTCAATACGAATACCAATACAGTAGAGGTATACATTAATTTCTTAAGAAAAAAGATCGACAAAGATTTTAAAATAAAATTGATCCATACCCGTTCCGGTTTTGGATATTATTTAAGCCCATTATAAATGTCTTTAAAAAGAAAGATAGCTTTAACAATCAGTATCGCCTTTTCATTGCTTTTTGGAATGGTGATGGCCGTGATTTATTTATCTTTCAATGATTTCAGAAGAGATGAGTTTAAAGAAAGATTCAGACAGAGACTGGAATTTACGACTCATTTTATTTCAAAGTCTAAAGATTTTGAGGAAGAAGCCCCTATTTTTTTCAATGAAAACTCAGATAATATTCTTTTGAATGAAAAGATTTTAATTTTCAATGACCAGAAAGAATTAATCTACAGTACCATTAAAGACCGTAATGTTACCTGGGACAGTACAATGCTTAAGGAATTGGACAAAAAGAAGATTATTTATACTGAAAAAACCGTTCCTGAGATATATGCAGCCTTGAGAAACATTAATGGTGAAAACTATTATATTCTTACGAGTGCATTTGACACCAACGGAAAATCAAAGTTAGGATTTCTGAAATATCTTTTGATTACGGCCTATGTAATGAGTACACTTCTTATTGGCTTTTTCAGCTATTACTTTGTGGAAAAGTTTCTTCGTCCCTTGGAAGATCTGAACAAGGAAATTTCAGAAGTAACTGCTCATAAATTAACCACTCAGATTCCGGTGCAGGAATCTAATGATGAAGTAAATGTTCTTGCAAAATCCTTTAATACGATGATTGTGCGGCTTAATGATGTCTTTCAGTCACAGAAAGATTTTACAGCAAGTGCTTCTCACGAAATCAGGACTCCTATTACAAGAATGGCATTTCAATTGGAAAACCTGATTAAATTTGAAGAACATTCTCCTAAGACGTTGTCTTCATTGCAGCAGATTCAGCGAGATATTTACCAGTTGTCGGATTTGACGAATTCACTATTATTGCTTACCAAGTTTGATAAAGAAAATATTCAGAGTATCTATGAAGATGTAAGGATAGATGAGGTGATTTTCGAAGCTTTCGAAGGGGTGGAAAAAAGTTATCCGGAGCTTAAGCTGGATTTTCTCATTGCCGAAGAAACCTCTGAAAATGCTTTTCTTACCATTAGTGGAATCCAGTCATTATTGGTAATTGTTTTTATTAATTTATTTAAAAATGCAGCGGTTTATTCTGACACTACAGAAGTGAAACTACTGATAACCGAAACGAGCAATAATCTGAGTGTTGACGTGATTTCCCATGGTGCCACCATTTCGGAAGAAGAACAGGCGAAGTTATTTGAAGCTTTTACAAGAGGAAATAATGCTCAGAATATTTCAGGTTCCGGTTTAGGATTGAGAATTGTTAAAAGAATTCTTGAATATCATGATGCAGATATTTTTTATTCTTCTCCTGAAGAGAACATGAATCAATTCACCGTGGTTTTTAAAAAATAAATTTTCATAGTTATTAATTATCCTTAAAAGATGTTACCACTTTAGTTAAACTTCGGATTAAATTTTCAAGTAAAAATTCAATCATTGGAGAAAAATTACATGTCCTATAGGGTAACAATCTTATCTCAAATAGCCTGTTTAAGCTGATTTTAATATTTTTTTAAGCCTCATTTAAGTTTCTTTTAAGTACATCCGAGCAATTTTGTAATTTAAAAAGAAAATAATGAACAGAATTGCAGTGCTGTGCCTGGCCGTTTCCTCATTCATGGCGGCACAACAGCAAATGTCTCTTTTGGATTGCGAAGAAGCCTTCCAGAAGAACAATCTTCAGCTGCTCGCCGAACAATACAACATCAATATGGCTGATGCTGATATCCTGCAGGCCAAGATCTGGGAATTGCCACAATTGAGCGGGCAGTTCAATGCTTACAACCCGCAGGGCAAAAAGTTTTTTGATGTAGGACATTCAAAAGGAGCAGGCATTACCCAGTTAATTTATATGGGAGGCAAAAAGAAAAATGAAATTGCCTTTGCAAAATCAAACAAAGAACTGGCCCAGCTTCAGTTTTCCCAACTTCTTGTGGATTTGAGAGCCCAGCTTCGTACCACTTATTTTAATCTTTATTACGAAAAATTAAAGCTTGACAATACAGATAAGCAATTAGGGTATATGAATGACCTGTTGAGTGCCTATCGTGTACAATCGGCGAAGGGAAATGTTTCTCTTAAGGATGCGGTAAGGCTGCAAAGCCTCGTCATCCAGCTGAATCATGACAAGCTTGAGATCAATAAAAATATTCTCGGTTTCGAACAGAATTTGAAAGTTCTTACCGGGATTTCAGAAGATATAGAACCTTTGATGCCTGAATCTGAAGCCAAAGAGGCATTGGTGGCCCAGCCTTTTGGGAATGAAGATGAGTTGAAAGCTAAGGCATTGGAAAATAACGCTGATTATCGATATAATTTGAAATTAGTGGATAACAGTAAGCTTTATGCTCAATGGCAGAAATCAATGAATATACCAGATATTAATGTTGGAGCAGCATGGGATCAAGCCGGAGGAACTTTTAACAATGAAGCGAACCTGACATTAGGGATTCCTTTACCATTATGGAGAGTGAATCAGGGAAATGTGGAAAAAGCCAATTATGCTATTCAGCAGAACCAAAAAAATGCAGACTTTCAGAAACTAACCCTTGAAACCAAAGTACAGGCTGCCTATAAAACCTGGAAAGCACAGTATGATCAGCTCGTAGATATCAAAACAACGGATCTTCAGAACATGGATATGGTGTATAACGGGATGGTGACCAACTTTAGAAAAGGAAATGTAAATCTCATTGAATTTACTGATTTTATGGACAGCTATCGTGAAACTGCACTTCAGATCTATGACATGAAAAACGAGATTATGCAGGCGGCAGAACAACTTAACCAATTAGTACAAACGAAAATCTTCTATTAAACAATGAAAACTTATATTATCCCAATATTGATGATTTTATCATTAATGGCTTGCTCAAAAAAAGAGGAAGAGAAAACAAACCAGGCTAAAAAAGGTTTTGAACTCAGTAATACCATGTTGAATTCTATCTCTCTGGCAAAAGTTGAACAAAAGAATATAGAAGATGAATACAGCTTTTACGGAAAAATTTCTGCAGATAAAAACAGTTATATAGACGTTTACCCATTGGTAGGTGGAAATGTAATGAGTGTAAATGTAGAACTTGGAGATTATGTAAGAAAAGGGCAGGTATTGGCTACTATCAGAAGTACGGAGCTTGCAGAAATTCAAAAAGACGTAAGTGATGCTAAAACTGACCTTGTAGTAGCAAAAAACAACGTTAGGGTTGCGAAAGAACTTTATGAAGGAAAACTGAATACAGAAAGAGATGTATTGGAAGCGAAAAGCCAGCTTCAGAAGGCCGTAGACCAGTTACAGAGAGCTACCGCAGTAAGTACTGTTTATAATGTGAAATCAGGAAATATATACAGTGTAGTAGCACCTATTAATGGATATATTGTTCAGAAAAGTATTAATAAAGATATGCAGCTCAGAAGCGACCGAAGTGAGAATATTTTTGATGTAGCGAATACAACCAATGTGTGGGCTATCATGAATGTAAATGAATCGGATATCGAAAAGATCAGTCTTGGAATGAAAGCTCAGGTATCTACTCTCTCTTATCCGGACAAAGTTTTTGATGGAAAAATTGATAAAATATTTAAAATCATTGATCCGCAAACCAATGCTATGCAGGCAAGGGTAGTTTTGGATAATGCCAATGGGCTTTTGATTCCAGATAGTAAAGCGACAATAAAAGTTTCCAGCCTGGAAAGCAATACCATGCTGACTGTTCCTTCCAAAGCAGTAATTTTTGATGATAACAAAAGTTTTGTGGTTGTTTTTAAATCCAGAACTGATGTGAAAGTAAGAGAAGTGAAAGTACAGAAACAAGTAGGGGATGTTACTTACATTGCAGATGGTCTTAAAGAAGGAGAAGAAGTAATTACCAATAACCAGCTTTTAATATACCGTTCCCTGAACAGTTAAAAATTGAAGTGATTTAAAATAATTCTTTCAACGGCTTTTTTAGGTCATCAATGTATCTATCATGAACAAATTCATAAAAAATATAATCGCTTTTTCATTAAAGAATAAAGCATTTACCTTTATCTGGGTAGCTATTTTAGCGATTGCGGGGTTCATAAGTTTCAAAAACATGCCTATTGAAGCTTTCCCGGATGTTACCAATACCCAGATTGTCATCATTACCCAATGGAATGGGCGTAGTGCAGAAGAAGTAGAACGCTTTGTTACTACCCCCATAGAATTGGCCATGAGCCCGGTTCAGAAGAAAACCAGTGTGAGAAGTACCACTATGTTTGGGCTTTCCATTGTTAAAATTCTGTTTGATGATGGGGTGGATGATACTTTTGCCAGAAATCAGGTCAATAACCAATTAAGAACCATTAGCCTTCCTGACGAGGTAGACCCTGAAGTGCAGCCACCCTACGGGCCAACCGGAGAAATTTTCAGATATACACTGGAAAGTAAAACAAAAGATTCCCGTAAACTGCTTACCCTGCAAAACTGGGTAATAGACCGTGCTTTAAGAGGAGTTCCCGGAGTTGCTGATATCAATGTTTTCGGTGGACAGGATAAAGTATTTGAATTAAGTATTGATCCCAGAGCTCTGGATAAATATAATTTAACACCGCTTCAGGTGTATGATGCTGTTACCAAGAGTAACCTGAATGTTGGAGGAGATGTGATCGAAAAAAACGGACAGGCTTATGTGGTAAGGGGAATTGGTTTAGTGAAATCTATTACAGATATCGGAAATATCACCATTCAGAATGATAGCGGAAACCCAGTCTTGGTAAAAAATGTAGCTGAAGTTCATGAAAGCTCTATGCCTAGAGTAGGACAAGCAGCTCTTAACAAACATGATGATACTGTAGAGGGAATTGTGGTGATGAGAAAAGGGGAGAACCCAAGAGAAGTTCTGGTAGGTGTAAAAGCTAAAATCAAAGAACTGAACGAGAAGATTCTTCCGAAAGATGTAAAAATGGTGACTTTCTACGATAGGGATAACCTTATGGATTTCACTACCAAAACCGTAATGCATAACCTGATTGAAGGAATTGTATTGGTAACAGTGATTGTTTTGATTTTTATGGCAGACTGGAGAACCACATTAATCGTTTCCATCATTATTCCTCTATCCTTACTATTTGCCTTTTTATGCCTAAAACTGGCGGGGATGAGTGCTAATCTACTTTCCCTTGGAGCTGTAGACTTTGGGATTATCATTGACGGAGCCGTCGTCATGGTGGAAGGACTCTTTGTAATGCTTGACCATAAAGCACATCGATATGGAATGGAAAAATTCAACAAACTGGCAAAAGGAGGTTGGATTAAACAAACCGGAACAGGATTAGGTAAAGCCATTTTCTTCTCCAAACTGATTATTATTACATCATTGATCCCGATCTTTTCATTCCAGAAAGTAGAAGGAAAAATGTTCTCTCCTTTAGCCTTTACTTTAGGATTTGCACTTATAGGAGCATTAATATTTACATTAACGCTGGTTCCTGTTCTTTCTCATATCCTTCTCAATAAAAATGTAAAGGAAAAAAATAACCCATTTGTAAATTTCTGGGACAGAATTGTGTTAAAAGGTTTCAACCTAACCTTTAAGCATAAAAAAACGAGTATGATTGTTGCCATCTCATTCCTTGCGCTGACATTGTTTTCCGGAAAATTCCTTGGAACTGAATTCCTGCCGCAGCTTAATGAAGGTTCTCTTTGGATCACTGCAGAAATGCCCATGAGTTCATCTTTAAAAGAATCTCTAAAAACAGCAGATCTTTTGAAAAAGGATATTATGAGTTTCTCAGAAGTAACTGATGTTCTGGCACAGACAGGAAGAAGTAATGATGGTACAGACCCGAACGGATTTGGATTTGTACAGTTTGCTGTAAATCTTAAACCAAGAGAAGAATGGAAACGAAAAATCACCTATGATGAACTGATTAATGAAATAGATAAAAAGCTGAGAAGTTATCAAGGGATTACGTTCAATTATTCACAGCCGATTTCAGATAACGTAGCAGAAGCTGTAGCCGGTTTTAAAGCTGAGAATGGAATCAAGATCTATGGTGATAACTTGGAAACCCTGGATAAATTAGCCCATGAGGTATTATCAAAAATTAAAGATGTTGAAGGAGTAAAAGATCCGGGAATCATTAAAAATATTGGTCAGCCGGAAGTAAGTGTGGTCTTAGACAGGGATAAAATGGCGGCTTATGGAGTCATGCCTGCCGATGCACAAGCTGTATTAGAAATGGCCTTTGGAGGAAAAACGGCTTCCGAAATGTTTGATGGAGAAAGGAAATTTCCGATCCGTCTTCGTTATTCTCAAGAATACAGAACCAATGAGAATGATATTGCCGCTTTGATGGTACCTACTCAGGATGGTGCAAAAATTCCTTTAAAGGAGATCAGTACTATCGTTAAAGATAATGGTGCGGCGTTTATTTACAGGGATAATATTAAAAGATATATTGGTGTGAAATTCTCAATTCGTGATCGTGATTTGGGAAGCACTATTGCTGATGCACAGAAAAAAGTGGCTGCCGTTGAACTTCCGGATGGATATTCCTTAGGCTGGACAGGGCAGTTTGAAAACCAGCAGCGTGCTTCACACAGGTTGGCGCAGGTGGTTCCGGTAAGTATTCTGATGATCTTTTTCCTTTTGTTTATTCTATTTGGAAATATGAAGGATTCACTTCTGGTTTTGGCGAATGTTCCGTTTGCCTTAATAGGAGGTATTATTGCCTTGCATGTTACAGGCATCAATTTCGGAATCTCCGCAGGAGTAGGAATGATTGCTCTTCTGGGGATATGTATACAGAATGGTGTTATTTTGATTACAGAGTTCCATCAGAATGTTAAAAACGGGTTGGATATTGATAATGCCATATTGAGTGGAGTAAAATCCAGAACCAGGCCGGTGATTATGACAGCTTTAATGGCTTCAATAGGACTGATGCCGGCAGCTTTATCTACAGGCATTGGATCCGAATCCCAAAAACCTTTAGCCATTGTCATTATTGGCGGTCTTATTACCGCTACAGTGCTTACTCTGCTTATTTTTCCAATTATCTTCTGGATTTTCAACAGGACGAAAAAGCTCAGTCAAATTTAGATTATCTTTCATTTATATTAGTAAGAAGTGCGGAAAACAAAGTTTTCCGCACTTCTGCATTATTGAAATAAAATAGGATGAGTTTAAGTTTAAAATCCTAATCCCACTGTGAAAGCTTTTATGGTATTTGGATAATCTGAAACTGAAGTAGCAGCACCTGTTGCTGTATTAATAGAGTAAATTTTTGTAGATGAACCTATGGATGCTGCTAAATAGGCTTTTTGGCTCATGCTTCCAATATCGAAACCATTAGCACTTGTAATATTAATTCCTAAAGAGCCTGTTTCTACTAAATTTCCGTTATTAGGAGGGTTCTGCTGATATAATTTATCTGTATTGTGATCAATGACAAATAGAGTAGTAGCAGTACTTCCCGCAGAATTATTAGTATAAGCAGCTGCGCTTATCAGGGGACTTCCTGGATTTAATGCAAGATCTACAGCAGCAACTGTTCCGTCGTTAGGATTTAGGCGAAGATTCTGTCCTGTATTGCTTACTACCCTTATTCTGTCCACGGTAGGATTGAAATCGAAACCAAAATCTGTTCCGGAAAGCAAAGTAGAAAAAGGTGAAGTACCTACAGCTGTAGCAGCACCTGTTCCCAAATTGATGGTATAAATTCTACTTGAACTTCCCAATGCATACAACTGTCCGTTTACAGGGCGGAAATCTATTCCTAAAATATTTTCACCACTTTGTAATCCAGCCACCGTCTTGGAAACAGGCATTGGACTGTTTGGATTGAAAATTTGGAGATTATTAGAATTGTCAATGGCATAGGCTACCGGTTCTGTAGGAATGGCAATATCAATAAGAGCTTGCTGAAGAAAACCTACAAATGTTGCTTTCCCATTATTAAGATCCAGAACATGCAATTTATCACTGAAAGCTAATAGAGCAGTACTGTTATCAAATTTAATATCAAAAGCAGCCTGCCCTGTAAAAGTGGTTCCCACGCTTCCCACTTCCACTAAAGTTCCATTATTGGGAGGATCTTGTTTATATAATTTTCCTAATACCGGATCAATATCATAGAGTATAGTTGAAGCAGTCCCTGCTTTACTGTTTGTGTAAGCTAATCCTGCTATTGAAGGGCCTCCTGTTCCGTTAATATTAGTATCAATAGCGGCAGTAGCTCCTGTTTCCGGATGTATACGCAGATTTTGTCCGGTATTACTCACCAGACGAATTCTGTCAACAGTAGGATTGAAATCAATTGAAGCTATTGTCCCCGAAATCAAAGGAGTAAATGCTGTTGAACTTACAGGTCTTGCTGAAGCGTTGGATGTATTGATTATATACAATTTGCTGGCATTTGATAATGCATATAATTCTCCTGTTGCAGGCCTGAAATCTATGCTTAACAATTTTTCTCCCGATACAACACCTGTTACAGCTGTTTTTGAGGTGAAGGTTTTCGGATTATTAGAATTAAAATAAACAAGCTCATTCATTGCTGTTATTCCGTATACCATAAGATTGGGACCCTGAGGGATGTTTTCTGACTTATAGCTTTCATCTGAATTGTCACACGAAAAAAAAGTTGTAATGATAAACAGAGCCAAGTAGATGTGTAATAATTTTCTCATAATATTAATGTTAGTTGTTGTTTTTGTATCTACGAGAAAAAGAAAAAAATGGATTTACTGATAGACATATTTAAGTTTTTTGCCTATATATTGTATTCATAATTAGTAAGATAGTTTATATTTTTAATAAAACATTTCTAAGGATTTTTTTCAATAAAGAAAAATGTGTAAATTTGCAGTCTCAATGCATCGAAATATAAGGTTTGTCCTTCATCGGATGAGAATATTGAAAGTTTTTTGAATAAAAAGTTTTTGGTATTTAAAAATTCATTATATTTGCACACCGAAAATTTGAAAAACAATAAATAAATAATTTTAAATCATGGCAAAGGAAACGTTTAATCGTAACAAACCACACTTGAACATTGGTACTATTGGTCACGTTGACCATGGTAAAACTACTCTTACAGCTGCTATTTCTGCTGTATTAGCTAGCAAAGGTCTTGCTGAGAAAAAAGACTTCTCTTCAATTGACTCTGCTCCAGAAGAAAAAGAAAGAGGGATCACTATCAATACTGCTCACATCGAGTACGAAACTGTAAAAAGACACTATGCTCACGTTGACTGTCCAGGTCACGCCGACTATGTTAAGAACATGGTAACTGGTGCTGCTCAGATGGATGGAGCTATCGTAGTATGTGCTGCAACTGATGGTCCAATGCCTCAAACTAGAGAACATATCCTACTTTGCCGTCAGGTAAACGTACCTAAGATCGTTGTTTTCATGAACAAAGTTGACATGGTGGATGATCCAGAATTGTTAGAGCTTGTTGAAATGGAACTTAGAGATCTATTAGCTACTTATGACTTTGATGGAGATAACTCTCCAGTAATCCAAGGTTCAGCTCTTGGAGCACTTACTGCAGCTACTAACGGTGACTCAGAAGATAAGTGGTTCAAAACTGTTGAAGCTCTTATGGATGCAGTTGATGAGTGGATCGATGAGCCAGTAAGAGATACTGATAAGCCATTCTTGATGCCAATCGAAGACGTATTCTCTATTACAGGTAGAGGTACTGTAGCAACTGGTAGAATCGAGGCTGGTGTAATCAACACTGGTGATCCAGTTGATATCGTTGGTATGGGTGAAGAAAAATTAACTTCTACTATTACAGGAGTTGAGATGTTCAGAAAAATCCTAGACAGAGGTGAAGCTGGTGATAACGTAGGTCTATTGTTGAGAGGTATTGAAAAAACTGACATCAAGAGAGGTATGGTAATCGCTAAGAAAGATTCTGTGAAGCCACACAAAAAATTCAAAGCATCTGTTTATATCCTTTCTAAAGAAGAAGGTGGACGTCACACTCCATTCCACAACAAGTACCGTCCTCAGTTCTACGTAAGAACTACTGACGTTACAGGTGAGATCTTCTTACCAGAAGGTGTAGAAATGGTAATGCCTGGTGATAACTTAGAGATCACTGTAGAATTGTTACAACCAATTGCTCTTAACGAGGGTCTTAGATTCGCGATCAGAGAAGGTGGTAGAACAGTTGGTTCAGGTCAGGTTACTGAAATCTTAGACTAATCATCTTAAAATAAATTAAGCTTCCGAAAGGAAACTCTCGGAAGCTTTTTAACTACGGGCATCGTCCAATGGTAGGATACCGGTCTCCAAAACCGTTGATCAGGGTTCGAATCCTTGTGCCCGTGCAAATATAAATTATGAGTTCATTTGTCGATTTTTTAAAAGGTTCTTATAACGAATTCAGACATAAAGTTGAATGGCCAAAATGGGCTGACCTGCAGTCATCTACAATTGTAGTGACTATTGCGACAGTGATTCTGGCATTGTTTACATTTGGAGTTGATGAATTGTTTTCTAAATCAATCAGCAACATCATTGGTATGCTAATCAACATGTTCAATTAATTATAAAAGTATTTTCCCAAAATGAGCGAATTGAAATGGTATGTGCTGAAAGCAATCAGCGGACAGGAAAATAAAGTGAAAAACTATATTGAGACAGAAATCAAACGTTTAGGGTTTGAGCAGTACGTTACTCAAGTGGTTATTCCTATGGAAAAGGTTATCCAAATTAGAAACGGTAAAAAAGTTCCTAAAGAAAGACCTTACTATCCTGGATACTTGATGATTGAAGCTGAGCTGATGGGAGAGATTCCTCACGTTATCAAAAACATCCCTGGAGTTATTTCTTTCTTAAGTTTGACAAAAGGTGGAGATCCTGTTCCAATGAGAAAATCAGAAGTGAACAGAATGCTTGGAAGAATGGATGAACTTTCAGAATTTGCAAGCGATGTTGAGATTCCATATGTAGTAGGTGAAAACGTAAAAGTGATCGATGGTCCTTTCAACGGATTCAATGGTACAGTTGAGAAGATTCTTGAAGATAAAAAGAAAATTGAAGTTTCTGTACTAATCTTCGGTAGAAAAACTCCAATGGAACTAAGCTATATGCAGGTAGAAAAAGTATAATACTTACTTATATAAAATATAAAAAGATCACTTAATAGTGGTCTTTTTTGTTTATTTCTATTCTCGAAAAGCTGATTTAAGATCATATCACAAACAAGATATAAGTGCTTATGGGTAGTGAGGAATTGACAATATGGGTAGCATTCAAAAGAGGACTGCATGATATCATTTGCCTATCTTTTTCAGTGCATTACTACCCCAAATAATTTTAGAGTGTTTTGAACAGTTTATTAAATCAAGCTGAGGATTCCTCCTTTGCGTCTAATAAATATATAATACCACCAACTTTTTAAACTGATCCATCTTTTGCTATTTTAAATGGTTGTCAACTGCATTATTTTCTGGAATAATTTAATATTGATAAAAAATTAGCCATTTTTATTTCATTATTTAAATTTTTTGTATTTTTTAATTATTTATTTTGTGAAATACTCAAAACGAATTAAGACTTGTCAACTGCTTCTATAGAGCACTTTACCTTAATCTTATTTTCACTTTTATGGGAAAATTGTCGGTTTTCCATATGTTTAAAGGTTTTTTTGGAGATAAATCTAATTTTGCTGGCATAGTTCTTGTAACTTACTGGGCAATCAACCCATAAAACTTATTGTTTTCTCATTCGGTACACTGTTTACAGATGTACAGCACATTTAGTGTTTTTAATTTAACCTAAAGTGTGATTAAAGAAGTATGGTTGATAGAAACCTTAGAAGCACATAACCGACAATGACAAAAATTATTTCGATGATCCTTTTAACAGGTTCAGCAGTTTTGACGAGCGCACAAGTTGGAATTAATACTGCAAAACCTGAAAAAGAATTGACAGTAAATGGTACGATGAAGACATCCGGTATTGTTTTCAAAAAGCCTATGGAGAAATTGGGCGCTGATGAAAATTATACTTTTATTATTAAATCTCCTTCACCGGAAAATAAGATTACAGCTTACAATGATAGCTTTGTACCGAATTCTCCGGCGCCTATCAATATCATTCAGTTTAAAATAACTTGTGACCCTTCAGATAAAGACTGGGTAAATGAGTTTGATACCAAAATCAATTCTAAGAAATTCTTGGTGGTAATTTCATCTTTCGGATTTACTCAGCCCGTGAGAACAAATACTGCAGACTGGCTGACCCCGGTTCCTCAGATTTTTGCCTATTCAACAGGTAACACATGGAAATTAAAAGCCGATTATGAAGGATTTTCCCCAACTTCTAATCTGCCAACCGGAGAATGGACTCTTAATTTGTTGGTTTATGACAGATCTTACGCAAAAGAAATTAACTCAACTCAGGATTTAAAATCTTCTACAACAGGTGCTGCTGTAGCTCCTTTAATTCAATAAAACACTAACATGAAAAAAATTATCTCATTATTTTTTATAGCAGCAGCCTCATTAGGCTTGAAGGCTCAAGTAGGAATTAATACTGCAAATCCAAAAGGAACTCTTGATGTAGAAGGAGAAACTCTTGTAGAATCTTATCTTATTGACACAGAAAATGTGACGGCAAGAGGAAATTATTTACTGCTTACCCGTTCAAAAGATACTTCTCCCGTAGGAAAAGTAAAGCTTCTTGATATTACGCTTCGGAATGTAGCACCGGTAAATATGTATACTGTAGTTTTAAAAAACGTTAAACAGGATGAAGTTGTCAACCTAAACACAGGATTGGATGCTGATAAATATGTTGTAGCTATTACAGGAGCTGTTTTTAGTG
The DNA here is from genome assembly GCF_057815135.1 of Chryseobacterium sp. II3a. Lineage (NCBI taxonomy): Bacteria > Pseudomonadati > Bacteroidota > Flavobacteriia > Flavobacteriales > Weeksellaceae > Chryseobacterium > Chryseobacterium sp. II3a. The sequence goes on from NZ_JBYPZJ010000004.1 coordinate 225,716, forward strand.
GGGCGGTTTCTGCAACAACAACATCTACTTCTAGATTATATGGAGCTTACTCTACTGAAGTAACGAAGGTGCAAAAAGGAGGAAAAAATTATCAGGCTATTAACCTAAGTTTTAAAGGGGCAAGTACGGTTTCTTCACAAAACGGAACCTGGACATTAACATTAAATGTATTTGAAAAATCTCTGATAAAGGATTGGGGGACATTTGATGGCTCGGTATCTGCCGCAGCGTCTTTTTCCGGAGTATCAACTAATACGCCTCTTGGGCTTCAATAACAAAAACATGATAAGAAAAATTTATATTACAATGATGATAGGTTGGGGTATATTTTTGAATGCTCAGACCGGCAAAGTAGGAATCAAAACAGATAAACCTACGGAAACACTTGATGTAAACGGAAAAACATATACCAACTCTTTATATCTGAGAAATCCGGGAGAACCTACTATGACGGGAGGAAGTTTTCTGGCAACATCAGAAAATGCATTGCAGATTTATGACCCGAATTTAGAAAGCAGTGGATTATTCAATTATATCAAACTTACCCTTACTAATGTTTCTGGAGAAGGAATTGCAGATTATGATACTAAAATAGATGTCAATAACTTCCTTGTTGTACTTCACAACTATTCTTTTAAACTTAGCAATGGTAATACCAATGTGATGCTTGATTATGGTAATAATGGAGTGAATGATAACAAACAGGGATCTCCTGATGTAGTAGCATTTAAAAGTGGAGGAACCTGGCACATCAGAGCAAAATTTACAGACAGTAGAATTATTGCCAATATTTCAGGTGGTCCATCCAGAACGTATAACAACTTTACGGTAGATCTTTATCTGATGGCCTATAAAAGACTTATCACAAAGCATAATATCAATGATGTTAATGCTGATCTGGGAGGAACTAATGGTTCTACGCAAACAATTAATAAACCAGCCGGTTTTTAAATAGTAAACACAAAAACATGTATAAGGGAAAAACCTAGACTATATCTCAGTAGTCTAGGTTTTTTATTATAATCATTATCATGATGCTTTACTAACTTATTAAGTGTAATTGATGATTGTTTATTGTTTTTTCAAATGATTTTATAATTTTATATGGAATTATATATAAAATGGGGAAACGATTACCTTTTATAGGGTTGTTATTATTTTCACTTGTCCTGTGCTTTGGACAGAAGAAAGAATATGAGCAATATATGAATACTGCTGATGAGCTTAAGTTTAAGGATTGGAAAAAGGCAGAAGCTAATATACAGCAGGCAAGGAATAGTGTTCCTGATAATGATTTGGGAGATTTTTATCTGGAGGCCGCAAAAATTTACAGTGATGTAAACTATTTTGATCTGGCATTGGATTACTCAAATAAGGCATATCATTTATTTTGGGGAAAAGATGAAGAGAAAACAGCTAAAATAGATGGAATTTTCGCTTATACCTACTCTCAACTTAATGATACAAAGAAAGCTGTTACTTATTATAAAAAGCTTTTGAGCTTTTATCAAAAGAAAAAACAACAGACAGAAACCATCAAGGCGCTTAATAATTTAGGGAATGCTTATTTGGTGCTGTCAAAACTGGATTCATCAAGATATTATTTTGAAGAAGGATTGAAAGCTTTTGAAACCTATGATAACCCGGTTTTAAAGGCATTTGTGTTTTCAAATTTTGGTAAGCTTAATTTTTTGGAAGGCAATACGATCAAGGCAGAAGATTACCTGCTTGAAGCCAATGCTATTTTAAAGAAAAATACTATTGATGATCACAAATCAAATTATCAGGTTAATTACAATCTGGCCAACTTTTATATAGAAACACAAAATCCAGGAAAAGCTTTGGTATATGCTCAAAATGTGGGTAAGTATATGACATCTGATGGAGTAAACTTTGATAATACCAATTATTTAAGGACCCTATACAAAGCTTATCAGCTGAATAAGGATTATAAGCATGCTGTAGAAACCTTTAAAAAATACGATTCTATCCGGGATTTGTTGAATATTGAAGAAAAAGCTGTAAACGTAGAAAGATTGAAGGTGCAGCATGATTACGAACTTCAGAAAAGGCTGGATAAAATAGAGCAGGATAAAAAGAACATGCTGTATATAGTTATAGCTATAATTCTTTTGCTGCTTGTGGCCATCAGTGTTTTGTTGCTTATTAATTTCAGAAACAAAGCTGAAAAGCTCCGTCTTGAAAAGAAATTGATTGAGAATCGTGAAAAGCAGCTTGAAATAGATAACCAGATGAAAGAAAAATTGCTGGTTTATAAATCTATGGAGCAATCCAAAATAGAAGAGATCTTCAAATCATTACTGGAGCAGATAAATGTTTTGAAGTCTAAACTTAAAGACAGTGAGATCAATGAGGTCTCCAGAATTATCAATGAAATTAAACTGAATACAAAGAATGATTCATGGGGAGATTTTGAATACCATTTTCTGAATATCCACGAATCCTTTTACAAAAATCTGGATCGAAAACATCCTGGACTAACCAATTATGATAAACGGCTCGCGGCAATGTTGAAACTCAAATTATCAACAAAAGAAATTTCAAACCTCTTGAATGTAACCCCAAAAACAATTGAAAATTCAAGAACACGTTTAAGAAAAAAAATGAATCTTACGAATACAAAAGAAGATCTTGCTCAATATTTGAATGAATTGTAATTTTCTGTATTTCAGTATTTTGTGTTTTGGTGTGTGGAGATAATGTGGTGTTTTCTGTATCTTGTGTGGAAATTATGTGTGGTATTTTTAACAAGGTGAGGTGACTTTGTATTCCTTTGTCCCTTATTAAAACAATACTACAATGAAAAAATTACTTACTCTTTTTATAGGTCTTTCTATAGGCTTTATGGGAAAAGCACAATGGACTCCGATTTTAGATCAGAACCTTTTGGTAACAAGTGCAGGAGGAAGCTCTTTTGCTGAAACAATGAGTGATGGGAAAACGTATATTGGATTCTGGAAAAGTGTACCGGCTCCAGTGAATTTTGAACTCTGGGTTCAGATTCTGGATCAAAATGGGAATAAGCAATTAGGTCCCAATGGAATTAAAGTTTCAGATCAGATTCCAATGGGAACTTATACAGTAATGGAAAAAACGGCAGTAGATGCATCGGATAACCTTTATATCGGTGTAACCGGAACAGGTACCGGAACTCCAGGATATGTTTTTAAAATTACTCCCCAAGGAACATCCGAATGGCCATCCGGAATCAGTTTGGGAGAAGCTTATTTACCTACAATTCTGCCATTATCTGATGGGAATATCGTAGTGGCATACTTTCCTCCAAGCCAGAAATATACTAAAGTTCAAAAGTTTAATACAGTCGGGCAGCCGTTATGGACAAATCCGGTTCAGATTATTTCGAATGATCCTGTCAAAAATACAGTTCCTGCTGATCTTTTTAAACTGGATGGTGATGAGTGTGAAATTATTTTTCATAAGCAATTATCCTTTGGAACTACAAGCTATTTGTTTGCTCAAAAGCTAAACCTGACCAATGGTGGGCTGCTTTGGGAAAGAGCCCAGCAGATTACTACTAAATCTACTGCTTATAACGCAAAATATACAGGAGCTGTAGATGGAAATACAGTGTATTATGGATATAGTACCGGGGAGAATATGAGGTTTGACGGATACCTTCAAAGAGTGAATACCGATGGATCTCTTCCATGGGGAGTGTTCGGAGTAGATTTTGATACCAATCAGACTTATTTTGAAAAAGATATGAAGATTGCTTTTGAACAGGGTTCTCCTTATATATGGTCAATTGCAAATTACAGTTCTTCATCTCAGGGAGAAAATGGTGAATTTGTGCAGAAGTTTGATAAAAATACCGGATCCAGATTGTTTACGGATAATGCCAAGCAGGTATTTCCGGTAGATAATATATCAATGTTCCATTATAGTAATCTGCAATTGGTCAATGACAAACCCTATTTTGTGGTACAGAAAAAAGAAGGTTCGGCGTTGAATGTATCTCTGAATGCTGTTCTTCTAAAAGACAATGGTGATTTTGAGTGGCCTCAGCACTATCTTCCAATGGCAACCTTCCCTGCACCTAAAGGATATACAACTGTATTGAAACCCATCAATGGACAAGGAGTCATTGTTTTTCAGGAAGCCAAAAATACAGAAGGAGCTCCAACAGGAATTTATGCACAGAATCTAGTTTTGCCAAGCGGTACGATGGGGACAGATGATATTTCAGGAAAAAAAGATAATATTAAAATTTATCCGAATCCGGCAGTAGATCTTATACATATAGAAGGATTGAAGGATCAGAATTTCCAAATTTATACTATGGCTGGACAGCTGGTGAAATCTGGATTAATGAAACATGGAGTGATAGATGTTAGAGATCTGATAAAAGGCACTTATATTCTGAAGCTAAAAGAAAAAGAAGAAAATATCAAGGTTATCAAGAAGTAATTTTCCATAATAGTAATAGTTCAATTAAAGAAGGAGAGCAGAATCTGTTCTCCTTTCTTTTTATTTGAATGTTATACTATATATCAGTATGAAAATCTGAAATATGAATTTCTCAATATCAATTATTTTTTTAAAACTTTTTAAAAATCAGCAATATCCGTTTGTAGTTTCAAAAATATTTTATACTTTTGCAGTCCAAAAAGTAGGCTTATCATAGGTGAGTGCGATAACCTGCTGAATAATAAATGCTTCCAAACTCATTAATTATTCAAATTTAAAAAACAAACAATGGCTAAGAAAGTCTTTAAAATGGTAAAGCTTCAGGTGAAAGGTGGCGCAGCTAACCCTTCTCCACCAGTAGGTCCAGCATTGGGTTCTGCAGGTGTGAACATCATGGAGTTTTGTAAGCAATTTAACGGAAGAACCCAAGATAAGCCAGGGCAAGTTTTACCTGTAGTAATTACAGTATACGAAGACAAATCTTTTGAATTCGTTATTAAAACTCCACCTGCAGCAATTCAGTTAATGGATGCGGCTAAGATCAAGGGAGGTTCTGGTGAACCAAACAGAAACAAAGTAGGTGCTGTAACTTGGGAACAAGTAAAGAAAATCGCTGAAGATAAAATGGCGGATCTTAACTGTTTTACAATGGACTCTGCTGTTTCTATGGTTGCAGGTACTGCTAGATCTATGGGATTAAGAGTAACAGGAACTAAACCAACTTTTAACGCTTAAAACTATTAGAAATGGCAAAATTGACTAAAAAGCAAAAGGAAGCTTTAAGCAAAGTAGAAAAAGGAAGAATCTATAACCTTGAAGAAGGTTCAGCTCTTGTAAAAGAAGTGAACACTGCAAAGTTTGATGCTTCTGTAGATATCGCTGTAAGATTAGGTGTAGACCCAAGAAAAGCAAACCAAATGGTAAGAGGTGTTGTATCTCTTCCTCATGGTACTGGTAAAGATGTTAAAGTTTTGGCTTTAGTAACTCCAGATAAAGAAGCAGAAGCTAAAGCTGCTGGTGCTGACTATGTAGGTCTTGACGAATATTTACAAAAAATTAAAGAAGGTTGGACAGACGTTGACGTTATCGTTACGATGCCAGCTGTAATGGGTAAATTAGGTCCATTAGGTAGAGTATTAGGTCCAAGAGGTTTAATGCCAAACCCTAAATCAGGAACTGTAACTATGGAAATTGGTAAAGCAGTAACTGAAGTGAAAGCAGGTAAAATTGATTTCAAAGTAGACAAGTATGGTATCATCCACGCTGGTATTGGTAAAGTATCTTTCGATGCTGCTAAGATCAAAGAAAATGCGCAGGAATTGATCTCTACATTGATCAAAATGAAGCCAACTGCTGCTAAAGGAACTTATGTGAAGTCTATCTATTTGTCTTCTACAATGAGCCCAGGTATTGCAATTGATACTAAATCTGTTAACTAATAATAATCCTCAAGACAATGACAAAAGACCAAAAAGTTGTAGCAATACAAGAGATCAAAGATTTGCTTCAGGATGCAAAAGTAGTATACGTAGCAGATTTAGACGGTTTGAACGCTGGTAAATCTTCTGATTTCAGAAGACAAGCTTTCAAGCAAAATATCAAAGTGAAAGTTGTTAAAAATACACTTTTACAAAAAGCGATGGAACAAATCGAAGGAGTAGATTACTCTGAAATGTTCCCATCTTTCAAAGGAAACACAGCATTAATGATCGCTGATACAGCTAATGCTCCTGCGAAACTTATCCAAGGATTCAGAAAGAAAGAAGAAAAGCCAGCTTTAAAGTCTGCTTTCGTTCAAGAAACTTTCTATATTGGTGATAACAACCTAGATATGTTGGCTAACATCAAGTCTAGAGAAGAAATGATCGGTGAAATCATCGGATTACTTCAGTCTCCAATCCAGAGAGTTGTTTCTGCTCTTCAAAACAAGCCTGAAACTGTAGAAGCTAAAGCTGAAGAAGCTGCTCCTGCGGTAGAAGAAACTCCTGCTGAAGCTCCAGAAGCTGCTGCAGAAAGCACTGAAGAAACAAGTGCTGAATAATTATACTCAAAAAATTAAATAAATAATCAACAAAAACATTACAACAATGTCAGATTTAAAAAATTTAGCTGAAACGCTAGTAAACCTAACTGTAAAAGACGTAAACGAATTAGCTGCTATCCTTAAGGATGAGTACGGAATTGAGCCAGCTGCTGCTGCTGTAGTAGTTGCAGGTGGAGCTGCAGGTGAAGCTGCTGAAGAAAAGACTGAATTCGACGTAATTCTTAAGTCTGCAGGTGCTTCTAAATTAGCTATCGTTAAATTAGTAAAAGATTTAACTGGTGCTGGTCTTAAAGAAGCTAAAGATATCGTAGACGGTGCTCCTTCTGCAATCAAAGAAGGTGTTTCTAAAGACGAAGCTGAAGCTCTTAAGAAGCAATTAGAAGAAGCTGGTGCTGAAGTAGAATTGAAATAATTTCAATTTTATTATAAATATAAGAAGCCTGAGCCTATGCTCAGGCTTTTTTTTAATCATTAACTAAAAAAGACGCATTTTATCTATAAGTGTATTTAAATATTTTTGCTGCATATTGTCTTATATTTTATTATTATTGAATATTTGTTAATGATTAACATAATGTTTTGTTTAAATTTCTTGTATTGAATATTTTTAATGTATTTTTTTTATTAAAATGTTGTTTTGTTTGAAAAAGTATTATATTTGTACTAATAAAAAACACAACATTGGATAGAAATTATTTTCTTTCCTATAGTCAAGTAGCACTTATTCTTTTGCTATCGATTATAGGAAAACTAAACGCAAGAATTATATCTTCTGCAGCAGGTAGGTCTGAATTACTGCGCTGCACAGATATAAATGATACTGATCACTTCCCATACTTATCTGATACTTTTTCACAGAAAACTGTGAGTACTGCAGTATGCGGTCCTAATCATCATACAGAAAACAATGATGGTTTTCAGTATATTGTTTTTAACCAATCTTTACAAAGTAATTTGCCCATTGCAAATGACAGGGATTTTTTTCTTCTTTCTACAAAAAATTTAAAGTTTATTTCTGTATGGAATAAATGGAGAATGGTAAATTTTGGTGAACATATCAATGTATTGAATGTAGTAAAAAAAGTAAAAAGGTTTTACATTAATTCTGTTAAATTAATTGATGGTTTTAAGTTTATCATTAAGATCCCTGATAAGCTGAACGCTATTTCTTAATATATCTCCGACTTTTCCGATTCTAAGTAGTTTTTTAACTCGTTTCATTTATCATTTTAAATGAAATAGCCATCGGATTGTCCTTTTATAAAAACAAACACAAAAAAAACAACAAATATCACTAAGAATGAAAAGCAAATTATTCACACTCACACTTTTATCTGTAGGACTTTCTTTGTCTGCACAGGTTGGGATTAATATAGGTCAGCCTCAGGCTAGCCTTGATGTGGTGGGCTTTCCATCAGATGCTAATAAGCTTGATGGAGTTATTGCCCCAAGACTTACGGGTGTACAGCTGAAAGCTAAGACTTATACCACTGCTCAAACAGGAGCGATAGTCTATGTTATTTCTGCTGAAACAGCTCCTACAGGCCAAACTGTAGATGTTATAACACCTGGCTATTATTATTTTGATGGCACAAAATGGGGGAACTTAAATGCTAATTGGCGTACTGTAGGAAATAACGGTACTGTAGCTACTTCTTCAAAGCTAGGCACAGACATTTCTGGCGGAAATTATTTAGGAACAAGCGATGGACAGAATCTGGTATTAGCCACTCAGAAAAATGTAAAAGCAATACTTGATGTAAATGGAACAATTCAGGGAGGAAATTCCAATGATGCCACTGGGGCTTATGCTGCTTTTTCCTGGGGATCAAATAATACAACCAATTCCACCTCTTCCAATGTTGCCATAGGGAGAAATAATACAGCAACTGCCATTAATGCTAATTTTCCAGCTGTAGCTATTGGTGCTAATAACTCCGCTACGAATGGTGCCAAAATTATTGGAAATTCTAATAGCGCATCAGGAGCCAATCATCTTGTATTTGGAAACTCTAATACAATCTCGGGTACAGCAGGGCTTACATTGGGGAACTTACATAACAATAAAGGAGGGATTGCTATAGGCAGTGGCAATACAGTAGATTTAAATAGTATTGCAGTAGGTTCTGCAAGTTCAGCAACTGGTGGGCAGGCTATGGCTATTGGTTTTTCAGGAACAGCAGTGTCTGGGCAATCAGTCTATGCTAATAAATCACATGTATTTTTTAATATAACGAACGGAACGGATACAATTCTAGGAATTAATATGGTGCCTACGGCCGATACTGCAACAGGAGCTGCTCTTCAGCTGAAAGGTATCGCTACGTCAGGAACTACCTGCTCCAGTAAGGAAGAAGGAGCGATCCGCTATAATTCTACTGCCAAAGTACATGAAGGATGTAATGGTACAGCATGGAAAGCTTTATACTAATTCAAATAAACACAAACTTTATACAATAAAAAAAATGACCAAAAAATTATTCGAGAAATTAACTGCAGCTCTTATGACATTGATAATGTCTGCTGTAGTTTTTGCCCAACAGGGTTACGAGCCTATCCGAGGGATGGGAGTAGAAGCAAAGCCTGTAAATAACTCTGGGATTTGCCTTGCATGTTATAACGGAAGTATGAATCCGGTAGTGGATGCTAATCTGGATAATAGTGTGAATATGGGGAATTTCGCCTCTTTGATAAGTGGGAACGGAATTTCTGTGAAAAATAATAATACCAATTATCCGGCGGGATATATTACAGGATTTAATGTGGATCTTGGAACAAGCTTTATTACGATTGATCTTTTAAGCTCTTTAAGAATCAGTACGTATAAAAATGGAGTGCTTCAGGAAACAACAACAAGTAGTACACTTTTATCCGTGCCGGCATTCGGAGGGAGCAAGAATAGGATATTTTTACACTTTAAGACTTCTAAAGAGTTTAATGAAGTAAGATTATACCAAACTAATGTTCTTTCCGTATTTAGTGCGATGAATGTGTATTATGCATTTGCATTTGATCCTGCCAGAGTGCCAGTAGATAACAACGGAATTTGCGATGATATCATTGCAGGAAGTGGTGTGGATGGTAACGTATCTGGAAGCAGCAGTTTCCTTGCTCCGCTTTCCTATGTTCAGAATAAAGAAAATATCGGAGATGGAAATAAAAACTCTTTCGGGAAAATTGTTCTTCCTATAGGATTGTTAGGATCTTATTCCGTGGGAGTTTTGGATAAAAACCAGGTATATCCTGCGGGAAACAGAACAGGATTTGTCATTGAACCTGATGATCAGGGAAAATTGTTAAGTGCTGAGTTCTTAAAAAATATTACTATTGAAACTTACTTGTTCGGGCAGCTTCAGGATTCTAAACAACTTTCAGATGGTGGAGGTTTGATCAATATTAAAGTTCTTGGATATGGTTCAGGGAAACAAAAAGTGACTTTAACCACTACTAAGCCTTTCAATGAAGTAAGATTAAAAATTACTCAGACAGTAGGATTCAATCTTGGAGCGCTTAAAGTGTATTATGCTTTTGAGGAGCCGATCTCTTGTGAATGTGATGATAAAATTCAAACTAGCGGCTCAGCAGTCCCTGGAAATTTAGTGACAGGATCAAGCTGGACATCAGGACCTGGGTTCTTGGGTCTTATTTTGGCCAAAATGACAAGTCCGGAAGCTATTGTGGATAACAATCCATCTAATTATGCAACAGCAACAGTTCCTGCTGCTTCTCTTTTCAGTATTTTCTCAGCATTTGCTACAGTAAGCAGCAATAGTATGCTTCCTGCTAACACAATGGCTGGATTCACAGTAGAAAAGGCTGGAAACCTTTTGGGAGTAAGTGTGCTCGAAAATATTACAGTAACATTGTATAACGGAAATTCTGTAACAGATACCTTTACAAGCTCTGGAAGCCTTATCAGTGGAAATTTCTTTACCACCAATTCTAATAAATTTTATGTAGGAGGGAAAGCTACAAAGCCTTTTAACAGAATGAAGATTACTTTCAACAGTGGTACAGCTGTTCGTATTCCTCAGAGCTATTATATCTATAATGCATTTGCTAGTAAAGATGATGATAATGATGGTGTTCCGAATTGTTTCGACCGTTGCCCTAATGGTGATGATAGTATAGACAATAATGGAAATGGTATTCCGGATTGTGCAGAAGGCTGTACAGTAGTGAATGATAAGTCGCCAACATTAGATACAGATGGAGATGGAATTGTTGATGCATGTGATTTTGATTCAGATAATGATGGTATTCCAGATTCTATAGAAGATTTTGATAAAAACACAAAATTTGAAGATGATGATTTAGAAGGTGATATCTTGATTACTCCTATTTTGGGAGATGCTATTCCAAATTATCGTGATCTTGATTCCGACAATGATGGAATTTTAGATCTGTTTGAATCAGGTATTCCAATCTCTGTAATTAATCAGATTGATGCAGATCATAATGGTATTATTGATAGTGGTGTTGCAGTAGGGAAAAATGGGTTAGCGGATATTCTGGAAACGTATCCGGACTCTGGAACGTTGAAATATCCAATCAAAAATACAGATGGAGATAATTTACCTGACTTCCTTGATGTTACTTCTAATGGTTCAGACTTTGATCTGTATCAGATAGGAAAAGGTAACCTTGACACATTAGGTGGAGGATTTATCTCTACAATTAATGATAGTGATAAGGATGGTATTCAGGCTGTAGTAGATACAGATCTTGTAAAAAGAGGAGCTCCAAACTCTCCGCTTTCTCCGTATGCTTCATTACTTAAAAATGGTTTGAATAGTTCTTCAAAAATGAACGGAACTTCAGAAATAAGAGAGACAGCAAATGATGTGAAGATTTATCCTAACCCTGTAAAAGCTGGAGAAAGCCTTATGGTTACATCGGCTGAGGAAGGAACTTATACTTTATTCTCTGCAGAAGGAAAGGTTGTGAAGTCTGGTAAATTCTCTGCTCGTACAGGTATTGATACCTCTGCGTTGCCTACAGGAATTTATATTATTAATGTAGAAACCAAATCAACAGTGAAATCTTATAAGGTTATTGTGAAATAATTTTGTAGCTTCATAATAAGGTGAAGGCTGCCCGTTTGTGGCAGCCTTTTTTATTTAACATCTTAAAAATGAGATGATTTATTTGTTATTGTGGATAACTTTTTGTAACTTTGCACCTCTTTTGGCGCGAAAAATTGTTTGTAAATTTATAAAATACTGAAAATCAACTCTTTCACTGTGTAATAGCGTGAAGGGGATTTCGTGTTTATAGATATTACGGTGATACCGTCTCAAAAGTAAGAAAAATATTTTGCATTACGCTGTGAAAAGATATACCAGTGTTGCAGTTAGAAAGAGCCAAGTGCAAAGTTAAAAGACTTTAAGGTCCTTCGTGAGCGCCAAAAACACTTTTACCTTTTTACTTTTACATTGTTTCTTGTTCTTTTCTGATATTTTTAAATGAATCAAAATATTTTTTAACCCTTTCTTAAAAGTTTTATGAGTAAAACAAAATCAACAACTCAAGGAAATCCGAGAATTAATTTCTCATCAGCGAAAGGAAAAATTGTAACTCCAGACTTCTTGGACATCCAAATTGAGTCTTTCAGAGAATTTTTCCAGCTTGATACACTTCCTGAAGCCAGAAAGACAGAAGCTCTTTACAAGACTTTCCAAGAGAATTTCCCAATTACGGATTCAAGAAACCAATTCGTATTAGAATTCTTAGACTATCTGGTAGATTCTCCACGTTATTCAATCGATGAGTGTGTGGAAAGAGGACTTACTTATTCAGTTCCTCTAAAAGCAAGACTTAAACTGTACTGTACTGACCCGGAACACGAAGATTTCCAAACAGTGGTTCAGGATGTATATTTAGGTCCGGTTCCTTATATGACTCCTTCTGGTTCATTCATTATCAATGGAGCAGAGCGTGTAATCGTAACTCAGTTACACAGATCTCCGGGTGTATTCTTCGGACAAACTTACCACGCTAACGGAACCAAACTTTACTATTCAAGAATTATCCCTTTCAAAGGATCTTGGATGGAATTTACAACAGATATCAACAGCGTAATGTACGCGTATATCGACCGTAAGAAAAAGTTACCATTAACAACTTTATTAAGAGCTATCGGTTACGAATCTGATAAGGATATCCTTCAGATCTTCGATCTTGCTGAAGAAGTGAAAGTTTCTAAAGCTGCCCTTAAAAAAGTAGAAGGGAGAACATTGGCTGCGAGAGTATTGAACACTTGGTTCGAAGACTTCGTAGACGAAGATACAGGTGAAGTAGTTTCTATCGAAAGAAACGAAATCATCTTAGATAGAGAAACAATCCTTGAAAAAGAACACTTAGATCTTATCTTGGATGCAGGTGTGAAATCTATCCTGATTCACAAAGAAAATAGCAATGAATTCTCTATCATCCAGAATACATTACAAAAAGACCCTACAAACTCTGAAAAAGAGGCAGTAGAGTACATCTATCGTCAGTTAAGAAACGCAGATCCACCAGATGAGGAAACTGCAAGAGGAATTATTGAAAAATTATTCTTCTCTGAGCAGAGATACTCTTTAGGTGAAGTAGGACGTTACAGACTAAACAAAAAGTTAGGTCTTAACATTCCAACTACCACTGAAGTTCTTACAAAAGAAGATATTATTGCAATCGTAAGACACTTAATCGAGCTTGTAAACTCTAAAGCTGAGGTTGATGATATTGACCACTTATCAAACAGAAGAATTAAAACTGTTGGTGAGCAATTAGCAGGACAGTTCGGAGTAGGTCTTTCAAGAATTGCAAGAACAATCAAGGAAAGAATGAACGTTAGAGATAACGAAATCTTTACTCCACTTGACCTTGTTAACGCTAAGACTTTAACGTCTGTTATTAACTCATTCTTCGGTACCAACCAGCTATCTCAGTTCATGGACCAAACCAACCCTCTATCAGAGATTACTCACAAGAGAAGATTATCTGCACTAGGGCCTGGTGGTTTATCAAGAGAAAGAGCAGGTTTCGAGGTTCGTGACGTTCACCATACGCACTACGGAAGAATTTGTCCGATTGAAACTCCGGAAGGACCAAACATCGGTTTGATTTCATCTTTAGGTATTTATGCAAAAATCAACAACCTTGGTTTCATCGAAACTCCATATAGAAAAGTAGAAGATGGTAAGATTAATCTTAACGCAGATCCTATTTATCTGAATGCAGAAGACGAAGAAGACAAAGTAATTGCTCAGGCAAACGTTGAATTGAGTGATAATGGAGATTTCTTAACAGACAGAATTATTGCAAGACTAGATGGTGACTACCCAGTAGTTGAACCGGCTCAGGTTAACCTTATCGACGTTGCACCTAACCAGATCTCTGGTATTTCTGCATCACTAATTCCATTCTTGGAGCATGATGATGCGAACCGTGCATTGATGGGATCTAACATGATGCGTCAGGCCGTTCCTCTATTGAAGCCACAGGCTCCAGTTGTTGGTACAGGGCTTGAGCAGCAAGTTGCAAGAGATTCAAGAATCTTAATTAACGCTGAAGGTACAGGTACAGTACAGTACGTAGATGCTGACAAGATTACCATCAAATATGAAAGAAGTGAAGACGAAGATTTAGTACAATTCGAGTCTGCTACTAAAACATACAACCTTACTAAGTTTAGAAAAACTAACCAGAGTACAACCATTACCCTAAGACCAAACGTAAGAGTAGGTGATGTAGTGGAAAAAGGACAGGTACTTTGCGACGGGTATGCTACTGAAAAAGGAGAATTAGCTCTTGGTAGAAACTTAGTAGTAGCGTTCATGCCTTGGAAAGGATACAACTTCGAGGATGCGATCGTAATCAACGAAAAAGTTGTACGTGAAGACTGGTTTACTTCAATCCACGTAGATGAATATTCACTAGAAGTTCGTGATACTAAATTAGGTATGGAAGAACTTACAGCAGATATTCCAAACGTTTCTGAAGAAGCTACTAAAGATCTTGACGAGAACGGTATGATCAGAATCGGTGCTGAAGTGAAGCCTGGAGATATCATGATTGGTAAAATCACTCCAAAAGGTGAATCTGACCCGACTCCTGAAGAAAAACTTCTTAGAGCAATCTTCGGTGATAAAGCTGGTGATGTAAAAGATGCATCATTAAAAGCTGACTCTTCATTAAGAGGAGTGGTTATCAACAAGAAATTGTTCTCTAGAAACATTAAAGACAAAAAGAAAAGAACTGAAGAAAAACTTAAACTTGAAGAAATTGAAAACACTTACAAGGCTAAGTTTGATGACTTGAGAAACACTTTAATTGAAAAATTAAATACACTGGTAAGCGGTAAAACTTCTCAAGGGGTACAAAATGACCTTGATGAAGAGATCATCGGTAAAGGTGTGAAGTTCACTCACAAGTTATTAACTTCAGTTGAAGATTATGTAAATGTTAGCGGTTCAGATTGGACAGTAGACGCTGACAAGAATGAATTGATCAAACAATTGATTCACAATTACAAAATCAAATATAACGACATCCAGGGAGTTAAAAACCGTGAGAAATTCGCAATTTCAATCGGAGATGAGCTTCCAGCAGGTATCATGAAGTTAGCTAAAGTTTACATCGCTAAGAAACGTAAACTGAATGTAGGGGATAAAATGGCAGGACGTCACGGTAACAAAGGTATCGTATCAAGAATCGTTCGTGAAGAAGATATGCCATTCCTTGAAGACGGAACACCAGTAGATATCGTATTGAATCCACTTGGGGTACCTTCCCGTATGAACATCGGACAGATCTATGAAACAGTTCTTGGATGGGCTGGTCAGAAGTTAGGGATGAAGTTCGCTACACCGATCTTCGATGGAGCTAGTCTTGATCAGATTACTGAGTATACTGAGAAAGCAGGTCTTCCTAAATTCGGTCACACTCACCTTTATGATGGTGGTACCGGAGAAAGATTTACACAGGCAGCTACAGTGGGTGTTATCTACATGCTGAAATTAGGGCACATGGTTGATGATAAGATGCACGCACGTTCTATTGGTCCTTACTCATTGATTACTCAGCAGCCGTTAGGAGGTAAAGCTCAGTTCGGTGGTCAGAGATTCGGAGAGATGGAGGTTTGGGCACTTGAAGCATTCGGTGCATCTAACATCCTGAGAGAGATCCTTACTGTGAAGTCGGATGACGTGATTGGTAGAGCAAAAACTTATGAAGCAATTGCTAAGGGTGAATCTATGCCTGAACCAGGTATTCCAGAATCATTCAACGTACTACTTCACGAGTTACAAGGTCTTGGATTAGACGTAAGATTGGAGGAGTAAATTAAAGATTTAATTACTAACAATTAAAGAATTAATCAACTCCGAGATATAAGAGAGAAAGTAACCTTTCGATCTTTAATCTTTTAATCAAAAATAAAATTATGTCAAATAAAAATAAATCAAGTAGATTTAATAAAATAACCATCGGTTTAGCTTCACCGGAGTCTATTTTACAGGACTCAAGAGGGGAGGTTTTAAAACCGGAAACTATTAACTACAGAACTCACAAGCCTGAAAGAGACGGGCTATTCTGTGAGAAAATCTTTGGTCCTGTAAAGGATTACGAATGTGCTTGTGGTAAATACAAGAGAATTCGTTACAAAGGAATCGTTTGTGACCGTTGTGGAGTAGAAGTTACTGAGAAAAAAGTAAGAAGAGAGAGAATCGGGCACATCAATCTTGTAGTTCCAATTGCACACATCTGGTATTTCCGTTCATTACCAAACAAAATCGGATACCTTCTTGGAATTCCTTCTAAGAAATTAGATATGATCATCTACTACGAAAGATATGTAGTGATTCAACAAGGTATTGCTAAGAAATTAGACGGTTCTGATTTCGAGAACATGGAATTCCTTACAGAAGAAGAGTACCTTGACATCATGGAAACTCTTCCTATCGAGAACCAATATCTTGATGATTCTGATCCAAACAAATTCATCGCTAAAATGGGTGCTGAAGCTGTTGAAGAATTATTAAAGAGAATTGATCTTGATGCATTGTCTTTCGACTTGAGACATAAAGCTCACAATGAAGGATCTAAGCAAAGAAGAACTGAAGCTCTTAAAAGATTGAACGTTGTAGAAGCATTAAGAGGTGCTAATACAAGAATGATCAACAGACCAGAGTGGATGATTATGCGTGTTCTTCCTGTTATCCCACCAGAACTAAGACCATTGGTTCCATTGGATGGAGGACGTTTCGCAACTTCTGACTTAAATGACCTTTATAGAAGAGTTATTATCAGAAATAACCGTTTGAAGAGATTATTGGAGATCAAAGCTCCTGAAGTAATCTTGAGAAACGAGAAGCGTATGCTTCAGGAATCAGTAGATTCATTATTCGATAACACAAGAAAATCTTCTGCAGTAAAATCTGAATCAAACAGACCATTGAAATCACTTTCTGATTCATTGAAAGGTAAACAAGGTCGTTTCCGTCAGAACTTACTAGGGAAAAGGGTTGACTACTCTGCGCGTTCGGTAATTGTTGTAGGACCAAACTTACAGCTTCACGAATGTGGTATTCCTAAAGATATGGCAGCTGAACTTTACAAACCATTCATCATTAGAAAACTAATCGAGAGAGGAATTGTAAAAACAGTAAAATCTGCGAAGAGAATTATCGATAGAAAAGAACCAGTAGTTTATGATATCCTTGAAAACGTGATGAAAGGTCACCCTGTCCTATTGAACAGAGCACCTACGCTTCACAGATTGGGTATTCAGGCTTTCCAACCTAAGATGATCGAAGGTAAAGCGATCCAACTACACCCGTTAGTAACAACAGCATTCAACGCCGATTTCGATGGTGACCAGATGGCGGTACACTTACCGTTAGGACCAGAAGCGATCCTTGAAGCTCAGTTATTGATGTTAGGTTCTCAAAACATCTTGAACCCTGCAAACGGTTCTCCAATTACGGTACCTTCTCAAGACATGGTTCTTGGTCTTTATTTCATGACTAAAGAATTAAGTTCTACAGAAGATATGAAAGTAAAAGGTGAAGGTCTTGCTTTCTATTCTCCTGAAGAAGCGGAAATCGCTTATGCAGAAGGTAGAGTTTCATTAAATGCTAAGGTAAGATGTAGACTACCAATCAAAGAAGACGGTGTAATCGTAACAAGACTGATCGAAACTTCTGTAGGTAGAATCTTATTCAACCAAATTGTACCTAAGCAGGTAGGATATATCAATGAACTTCTTACGAAGAAATCATTGAGAAACGTTATCGGTAAGATCCTTGCTGATACGGATTTCCCTACAACGGTGAAGTTCTTGGATGCAATGAAAGATCTAGGGTATTCAAACGCATTCAAAGGAGGTCTATCGTTCTCTCTTGGAGATATCGTAGTACCTGTGGAGAAAAAGCAGATGATTGCTAGTTCAATTGAAACTGTTGACGAAATTAGAGCTAACTATAACATGGGTCTAATTACCGATACAGAACGTTATAACCAGGTAATCGACGTTTGGACTAATACCAACGCTGGATTAACTGAAATGATCATGAGCAGAATGAAAACTGACCAAGGTGGTTTCAACTCTGTATACATGATGCTTGACTCTGGGGCGAGGGGTTCTAAGGAACAGATCCGTCAGTTATCGGGGATGAGAGGTTTGATGGCGAAACCGCAGAAAGCTGGTTCTACCGGTGCGGAGATTATCGAAAACCCGATCCTTGCGAACTTTAAGGAAGGTCTTTCCATCTTAGAGTACTTTATCTCTACCCACGGTGCTCGTAAGGGTCTTGCGGATACCGCTCTTAAAACTGCCGATGCTGGTTACCTAACCAGAAGATTGGTAGACGTTGCACAGGACGTTATCGTTACAGAAGATGACTGTGGAACATTGAGAGGAACAGAAGTTACTGCACTTAAGAAAAATGACGAGATCGTTGAAAGAATCTCTGAAAGAATCTTAGGTAGAGTATCTTTACATAATATTTATGATCCTGAGACAGACGAGCTTATTGCTAGTGCAGATCAGGTGATCATTGAATCATTGGCGAAGAGAATTGAAGAAGCTGGATTAGAAGCTGTGGAAGTTCGTTCACCACTTACTTGTGAGGCTAAGAAAGGTATCTGTGCGAAATGTTACGGTAGAAACTTAGCAACTGGTAAAGTGATTCACATGGGTGAAGCGGTAGGTGTAATTGCAGCACAGTCAATTGGGGAACCAGGTACTCAGCTTACGTTGAGAACCTTCCACCAAGGGGGTACTGCAGGTAACGTATCAGAAAACCCATCTATCGTTGCAAGAAGAGATGGTATCGTTGAAATGGATGAAGTAAGAACAATTACTTCTGAAGATGAAAACGGTAATACAGCTGAGGTTGTAGTTTCTCGTTCAACAGAATTCAGATTAGTTGCTGATAATGAGTCTAGAACTCCATTAATGGTAGCTAACGTACCTTACGGATCTATCTTATCTGTGAAACCAGGTGATAAAGTGAAGAAAGGAGATACAATCTGTAGATGGGATCCGTATAACGCGGTAATCATTGCTGAAACTTCAGGTAAGGTAGAATACGAGGATATCATCCAGGGTATTTCATTCCAACTTGAAATTGACGAACAAACAGGATTCGAAGAGAAAGTAATCTCTGAATCTAGAAATAAGAAAGCCGTACCTACCCTAAAGGTGGTAGACTCTAAAGGTGTTGAGCAAAAAGCTTACAACTTACCGGTAGGAGCCCACTTAATGGTAAACGATGGTGAGAAAATTAAGGCTGGTAAAGTCCTAATCAAGATCCCAAGAAAATCTGCAAAAGCAGGGGATATCACCGGAGGTCTTCCGAGAGTTACCGAATTATTCGAAGCAAGAAACCCTTCAAACCCAGCAGTTGTTACTGAAATCGACGGGGTAGTTTCTTACGGAAAAATTAAGAGAGGTAACCGTGAATTGATCGTTGAGGCTAAAACTGGAGAAAGAAAAATTTATTTAGTTAAATTATCTAACCAGATCTTAGTACAGGAGAATGACTTCGTGAGAGCTGGTTCACCACTTTCTGACGGTTCAATTACTCCAGACGACATCTTAAGAATTAAAGGTCCAACAGCTGTTCAGGAATACTTAGTAAATGAGATCCAGGAAGTTTACCGTCTACAGGGGGTAAAAATCGACGACAAGCACTTCGAAATCATCGTAAGACAGATGATGACAAAAGTATCTATCGTGGATGGAGGTGATACTCAATTCCTAGAAGGAGCTCTTGAGCACAAGTATGACTTCTTGGAAGAGAACAATAGAGTATTCGGTCTTAAAGTAGTAGTAGACGCTGGTGATTCTAAAGAATTTAAGCCAGGTCAGATGATTACTGCAAGAGAATTAAGAGATGAAAACTCTAAATTGAAGCGTGAAGATTTAGCGTTAGTAGAAGTAAGAGAAGCTCTTCCTGCTACAGCAACTCCTGTATTACAAGGTATTACAAGAGCGGCACTTCAAACGAAATCGTTCATGTCTGCAGCATCGTTCCAGGAAACAACTAAAGTACTTAACGAAGCAGCAGTAGCTGGTAAGATTGATGATCTTAACGGTCTTAAAGAAAATGTAATTGTAGGACACAGAATTCCTGCAGGTACAGGTCTTAAAGAGTATCAGAATGTTATCGTAGGTTCTAAGAAAGAATTCGAAGACCTTAACTAAAATTAATGATTTGAAATTTGGGATTTGAAATTATTTTTATATTTTCACAATCTCAAATTTCGAATTTTAAAAACATAATTTATAACAATGGACAACAATCAAAATCCACAAGACGGAAACATCAACATCGAATTAAACGAAATGGTAGCTGCTGGTATCTATGCTAACCTAGCTTTAGTAAACCACTCTCCATCTGAATTTGTAGTAGACTTTATTCAGTTGATGCCAGGTGTTCAGCAAGCTAAAGTAAGATCAAGAGTTATTCTTGCTCCACTTCACGCTAAAAGAGTATTAAACGCTCTTCAACAGAACATCGCTAACTACGAGCAGCAGTTTGGAGAAATCAAAGAAGTTGAGCCTTTCGTATTAGGAGGAAACAACGTACAAGCTTAAGATTTTTCTTACAATAAAATAAGAATGCCCTGGTGAAAACCAGGGCATTTTTTTATATGATATTTACCCGGAAGGGAATGTCTATATTTAAAAATTAATATTCTTTGAGTGTAATTAATTCACAGATATGTTCCTTTTATATTTTATTATGTTTTTCATAATTCAGTCCGCTATTTTGGCGAATAAAATGTTTTGAATTTAATTTTGTTTAGCTTTATTGATTTTAATTATAAATTATTTGTATTTAGTTAATTAATATTAAAATATTTCATTTTCCTTAATTAAATTTGCTGAAAATTGAAAGGAATGAAAATTTACCCTGTTGCAGCAGCTCTACTCTGCATTAATGTCTATGCACAACAGCATAATACGACACAAGCCAATCAGAAGCATTTGCAAGAACTTTATGCTAAATATGAGAAAGGTCTTAAAAAGTCTCATAAGAATGCAAAATTAATGGGAACTCCTCCAGACCTGTATAATGAGGAGGATTACAAAAGAACCATGGATCCTGTAACAGGAAATGTTAATTTTGAGAAATTAGTAAAAGTAAATAAGGAAATTTTGATGGGGCAGTATAAAGCTGCTCAGCCAATGTCTTTTATTACCGGTAACCAAGGATTTGCAGCAGGGAAAATAATTAATGAGCCCTGGATTGAAAGAGGACCTTATAATGTAGGAGGAAGAACAAGAGCAATTATGTATGATCCAAATGATCCTACGGGTAAAAGAGTTTTTGCAGGTGGAGTTTCCGGCGGGCTTTGGGTAAATCAGGATCCTTCAGTGAGTACAAACGAATGGCAGCCGCTAAGTACATTTTGGGCGAATACCTCTGTAGTATGTATTACTTATGATCCTAACAATTCTCAAACCTTTTATGTAGGAACAGGAGAGTCATCTACAAGTGATGTGGTAGGTTCCGGTATCTGGAAAACTACAGATGGAGGTGCTACATGGACTCAGATTTTTACCGTTCCGGTTACCTATGCTACTAATGGTGTAAGAAATGGAAATTTCTACATTAATGATATTAAAGTAAGAAACAATAATGGTGTTTCAGAAATATATGCAGGCGTAAGCGGTTCATATGTTGGAATTTCATTTAATGACGGATGGCAGGGACTTAGCCAGGCTGGTTTATATAAATCTGTAGATGGTGGAGCTACTTTTACTAAGAATACGAACTTACTTGCAATGAATACAACTACCAATGTAGTAAGTACAACAGGATATTCTATCCAGCAAATAGAAATAGGTGCTGATAATTCGATATGGCTTTCCACAAGAAGTTCGCGTTTTTCAAATATAGATTCAGGAGGTAGAATTTTTAAATCTACTGATGGAAATACTTTCAATCAGATGTACAATGTAGGAAGTAGTGGATCAAGGGTAAACTTTACACTTTCCAAAACAGATGCTAATAAGGCTTATGCTTTTATGCAGGGCGTTGGATCAGCAGAGCCCATCAGAATTGTAAAGACAGCAGATGGTGGAGCTACATGGCAGTCCACTTCCGATACTCCGCAAGTCATTAAATTACCAAAAGCTACAGATACCAGCATTCCTACTAATGACTTTACAAGAGGACAATCTTTCTATGATCTGGTGATTGCAGCAGATCCTTTAAATGATAATACACTATATATCGGAGGAATAGATTTATTTAAATCTATCGATGGAGGTGTAAATTGGACACAGATTTCAAAATGGTCCAACAATAATGCCATGGCTAATTTATCTGTTTCTACAGTACATGCTGATCAGCATGCTATTGTTTTTAATCCATTCCAAAATTATAGTACCAATCAAATGATGTTTGGTAACGATGGGGGAATCTTTTTTGCGGCTAATAAAGAAAGTATTGGTGCAGTTGGGGGAATGGTTGCCAGAAATACAAGGTATAATGTGACACAATTCTATGGAGCTGTATTGAATCCAACCAAAACTCCAGCAAACGAAGAATTATTGGCTGGAGCCCAGGATAATGGTTCATGGTGGTTGTATGGGGTACCTCAGGCTAATAATTTTCTTACCACCCAAGCCGCTACAGGAGGAGACGGAATGTATCCTGAATACGATGATCAGGATCTGTATGAAATTTCCAGTTATACCAATAATAATCATTATTTACTCAATGAATCTCCTACTACTAGCTATCTGATTACAACTTCTGCCAATAGAAATACAGGACATTTTGTAAATGAAATTGCTTTGGACAGAATCAATAATGTATTTTTTTCTTTCCGTTCCGGGCTTACGCTTTTCAGAACAAGTGGACTTACGAATACTTCAACTACATTTACCAACAACCAGGTGAGTGTAGGGACAGCACAGAGTGGCGAAGAGATCTCATGGTTAAAAGTTTCTCCTTATACTACTGCATCTTCTACACTTTTTGTAGGAACCAATTTAGGACAAATCTTTAAAGTAAGCAATGCCAATACAACATCTTATACTGTGGCAGCATTAAAATCTCCTGCTACAGGAACGATTTCTGATATAGAGTTTGGTGCTAATGAAAATGAAATTCTGGTAACATTATCCAACTATAACCAAATCAGTGTATTTTACTCAACGGATGGAGGGGTAACATGGCAGAATAAAGAAGGGAATCTACCAGATATGCCTGTAAGAACTATTCTTAGAAATCCAGATGATCCTAATGAGGTATTGGTAGGTACAGAATTAGGAGTATGGGGAACAACCAATTTTCTTTCTTCATCACCTATCTGGGCATCGGTAACGGGAAATATCGGAAATGTAAGAGTAACTAACCTTGATTACAGGCCTTCTACAAAAACCGTACTGGTTTCAACCTACGGAAGAGGAGCATGGACAACCCAGAATACAGCAACTCTGGCAACTTCAGAAAATTCGGCGACATCACCAAGAACAATGAATAGGGTATATCCTAATCCATCCAAGGGAATTGCTCGTTTAAGATTTAATACTTCTAATCATAGTATGGTAGACATCAGTATTTTTGATAAAGCCGGAAGATTGGTGTACAGCAAAAAGAATGTAAAATCTGACGAAGAATTTGGTCAGAAAATGGAACCTGGTAATTATATTCTGAAAGCTGAAGATAAAGGTGAAATTGTGTATAGCGGTAACTTTTTAGTAATCGGCCGTACCGGAGGTGATGATGATTAAAATGAATAATCCATTATTATTAATACTATTTTGGGTACTGGCTTCCTGTGGAATGCCAGTATCTAATTTTCAGGATCGATCAGTCTCCGTTATTTCTGCTGAAAAAACAGAATGGTCCGGTGGAAGAGCTGGGATAAAAGGGGTAATGTATACTGTAAAACTGAGTAAAAAAAATAATGTTGTGATACAATCCCTGATGGCAGAAGGAAACAAAATTTCATTTAGTCAGAATATCGCGGGGAATAGTATTGTGATACAAGGCAATCTGCAATATAAAAACAATAATGATGCAAATGTTGAAGATTTACCGGTAGGAGCCTCAGTAGAAAGTACAAGGCTGAACGGCAACTTCAAAAAAAGTTGGATAGAATACACCTTGAAAAATTCTAATAAGTCCTATAGAATCAGTATTCCAAAGTTCACTTCAGTAGAAGTGAAGGAAGAACTGGCTCCTTAAAATATTACTCATTCTTGAATAAAAAATTATTTTTTATCTTTTTATGTATTCCGGTCATCATGTTATTTAATAATGTGGCTTATAAGTTTGTTTCTCATGTAAAAAGAAAATTATACGAGCATACACAATATAATATTTCCCGGGATCCTTTGAAGAAATCAAAAACTGTATGCTTTACAGAAGAAGATCTTACCAAAGCAGAATGGAAAGAAGATCAAGAATTTGTGCTCAATGGATTTTCTTATGATGTGGTTCATGTGAATAGAATAAATGGTAAAAAAATCTATTTCTGTTACCTTGATAAAAAAGATATCATCATTAATTCATTGGTGGATTTCTCTAAAAAATTAACCGTTAAAAAAAGAAACCTGAGAACTCAGATCGATCTCCCGGGGCATAAGAAGGTTTTGCTCAAAACATCCTGTTTTACCATTCTTGATGGAAAAGAGTTTCCTCTTCTTTTAATATCGGATCTAAATGCAATACCCATTCACTATTACCTATTAGAAAGTACTCATTATTTATCCATTAGTATTCCGCCTCCGGAGCAGCACTTTGTCTAAAGTGAATATAATATTAATGATAACTAATTTTTAAATAATGAAAAAATATATATGCATAGCAGCAATGTTAGGCTGCGCTATAGCTCATGCCCAACAGGTGCAGGAAGGATCAATTGATGAAGTTAATATCCTTGGTAGAAAGAAAATAAAACAGGAACGCGCAGAATTCAAAAGACATGCACAATCCGTAGAAACACTCTCTGAAGAAGACCTTAACAGGAATAACCCTGCTGCCATTGACCAAACATTGTCAACAATGCCAGGACTTCAGGTAGATAAACGAACTAATTTTGGTGGGCAGAGGCTTGTTCTTCGTGGATATGGAAATGACCAGAAATTTAATAACTGGGGAGTGAAGGCTTATTGGAACAATATGCCATTAACCAACGCTGAAGGGGTAACTGTTCTTGATGATGTTGATTTTGCCTATGTAACCAATGTTGAAGTTATCAAAGGCCCTGCAGCAACCATGTATGGCGGCGGAGTTGGAGGAGCAGTCCGTTTTTACACTCGTCCTGATTTTACAAAAGGAGTTTCTGTTTCAGAAAATGCTATGTTTGGCGCTTTTAAAACATTCCAGTCGAGAACGCAGTTGAATGTCGCTGATGAAAATTATTCTATAAGTGCAGCATACGGACATCTTGAAACAGATGGATATAGACCTAATGGTGGTGGATTGAAGAATTTTTTTAATATAAATGGTACCGTTAAGCTGGGGAAAAAAGACCAGTTAAGTTTCTTTGCAAGCCAGGCGTACTCCTATGAACATACTTCTGGGCAGATTTCCTATGATGATTATTATGCAGGAATAGATAATGGAAATCCGGCTTACATCCGAAAAAATTCAGGAACGAAAATAAAATCAACAAGAGTAGGATTAAGTAATATGGTAAGTCTTACTTCCAATTTGAGAAACTATACTACCCTGTTTTATTATAATGCAAATACGGAAAGTGTTTCAGCTGGAGCCTATGGAATTACAAGTGCTCCGAATGTAGGACTACGTTCCACTTTTACATTAAAGAATGAGTTTAAAGATTTTGAAAACCGTTTAGACTTTGGAGCAGAAATACAAAATTCAGTATCTACTACTTCAAGCTACCGATTTACAGGTTCTGAAACTGAGCCTTTGCAGACAACGGGGATGAGTGGAGCTTCTTATTTTAAATATAATAACAATCAATCCACATATTTTGTGATTGATTATCTTACTTATAAGCCCTGGGGACTTACCTTGTTGGCAGGTGTAAGCGCTAATAGAACAAATTATGATAGAAAAGATCTTTATGCACTACCAGGCTTGATTGCCGGGCGTAAGGACCAATCATTCAACAAAAAATATGATATGGCGTATATGCCTCATTTTGCTTTACAGAAAGAATGGAAACATCAGATCTTTAATTTGAGCTATAGTGAAGGGTATAATTCTCCTACAGCAGCTTCATCATATATCACCGGTACGAATATGACGAATGATGATTTAAAACCTGAGCGTGCAAGAATGATAGATTTCAGTGTGCATGGGCTTTTAATGAATACTAAAATAGATTATCGTATTTCAG
The DNA here is from genome assembly GCF_057815135.1 of Chryseobacterium sp. II3a. Lineage (NCBI taxonomy): Bacteria > Pseudomonadati > Bacteroidota > Flavobacteriia > Flavobacteriales > Weeksellaceae > Chryseobacterium > Chryseobacterium sp. II3a. The sequence continues at coordinate 252,030 of NZ_JBYPZJ010000004.1, forward strand.
CATTCAGAATAGACTATTCAGATAAACTTACTCAGTTGTTAATTCCAGGAAATGCAGCTAATCAGACGTATTGGGCTAATACCGGAAGCCAGAAAAATACTGGTTTGGAAGTGAGTGTAGGATATCAGTACAAAACAGAAAATTCTTTTGTTGAAAGAATTGTTCCGTTTGTAAACCTTTCTTATTATGATACGAAGTATAAAGACTTTTCCATGTATGATCCGAAATATATAGACCCTGTTACAGGAAAGACGGTAGGGAAATTAATGGTATACGATCATAAGACTGTGGTAGGAGTTCCAAGGAATAAATACGCGGTAGGGTTAGATATCTTTACGAAACCAGGATTCTATCTTGTAAATACCTATAATTATCTTGGAAATGTATACTCAGATTTCGGAAATTCCAATCTTGTAAAAGGTTTTGGATTGCTAAACTCAAAATTAGGCTTTAAGAAATCCTTTAATAAACTGGATGTTGATGTTTATGTAATGGGTAATAATCTTACTAATCAGATCAATTATACCTTTTTATTCTTAGGGAATAATATTAATGATTCCGATACAGGAAGTGGGTATCCTAAAGGAGTCGCCACAGATCTTAATCCAGGGCCTAACAAATCGTACTTCTTTTATGGAGTAAATCTTAAATACAGGTTCTGATCTTAAATAAGAATTCTGATAAAAACTGTTTCATTTTTTATGGAACAGTTTTTTGTTATATATTCTTAATGTTTTGTATTGTTTTGTAGTAAATTTTTTATTATGTTATGTCTTTTTATGTTGTTTTTATATGGATAACTGTAAAATTTTATTTTATTAATGAATAATATATCCTAATGTTTATATTTGTTATAAAATATTGACAGAAAGGATATGAGCAATCAATTTATAATTCAGAAATTCGGTTTTCTGGGAAACGACTTTATGGATGAGCTTAATAAGCATGCTGTTTTAATAGAAATAAAGTCTAAAACCGAAATTATAAGAGAAGGACAAAAGAATAAATATGTACCTTTTTTAATTAAAGGATCCATAAAAGTTTTTACACTTAATGATGGAAGAGAATTGATCTATTATTATATCAAAGAAAGTGATAGCTGCCTGATGACTTTTTCTTCTATTTTTACAGATTACATAAGCAGGGTATATGCTGTTGCTGAGGAAGATTCCGAAGCGTTGCTTGTTCCAGTGTCCATTATGCATAATTGGTTGCTGCGATTTCCTGAGATCAATAAATTGTTTTATCATGAATATGACAGACGTTTTTCTGAAGTAATGAGCATGGTAAACGATGCTGTTTTTCATCGCCTGGATAAAAGAGTTCTTAATTATATCAAACAACAGATTTCCGCTACCGGAAATAATCCCATAAAGATTACCCACAGAGAAATTGCCAATAATCTTGGAACTTCCAGAGAAGTAGTAAGCAGAGTGTTGAAAAAAATTGAAAGTGATGGAGATATTTTACAAACTAAAGAAGGAATCAAAGTTGCTGTAAATGAAAATGTTAGATTTATCTAATTTATATTGTTTTAGAACTTTTTACCTTATGATTGATAAAAACGATCTTCTTGGTGACTTTTATCACACATTTTTGAATTGATAAGACGATAGATTTGTTATATCATAATTTAATACAAATTGTTATATGACAAAAGCTCTCTTATTTTTGTCGGTATTTTCATCAGTTTTTGCTTTTGCACAGGAAGATCTGCTGAAAGATATTGATACTATTAAAACCAATTCGGATACCTCGCAGCCTGCATTCAAAGCATTGCAGATTGTAACAGGGCAATCCACTAAACTTGCTGCCAAAAAAGAATGGTATATGGTTGTTGCACACCGGTTTGGTGATGTAAGTGCAGGGTTTAAAGATTTTTTTGGACTGGATAATGCTTCTACTAAACTCGGAGTAATCTATGGTGTTACAGATGCCATATCCCTAAGTCTTTCCAGAGAAACAAATATGAAAACCTTTGAAGGCGGCATAAAATATAAATTAGTAAGACAAAACGAAAACTTTCCGGTAGATATTGCCGGCTACAATGTGATGGGGGTGAATACAGCCCTTGATAAAGATACATATCCTCACCTTACGTTTAGTGACAGGTTATCTTATCTTACACAAGCTTTAATTTCCAGAAGGTTTAGTGATAAGTTTTCATTGCAGCTTACTCCTTCATATGTACATAAAAATCTTTACGAACCTTCTATTGAAGATAAAAATCAGTTTTTAGCAGGTCTTGGCGGGCGCTATAAAATTTCAAAAAGAATTTCTGTAAATGCAGAATATTTTGTGAATTTCGATAATCACAGTTTCTATAAAAATCCTTTGTCTTTAGGGATGGATATAGAAACCGGAGGGCATGTCTTCCAGCTTTTATTTACAAATTCCCAGATCAATTCAGATATAGGATATCTTACGAATGCAACCGGAAATTGGGGGAAAGGACATATTTTCTTTGGGTTTAATCTTTACAGAGTTTTTTAATATGAAAAGAGCAAAATACATACTGACCCTATCATTAGCTGTGGTGATCATTGCCTGTGAAAGCAGAACTTACGAAGAAGTTTCAGAAAATAAGCCCATCATCTTACCTGTAAAATATACAACAGATATAAAGCCGATTATGGATAACAGCTGCATCGGTTGCCATTCTGCAGGAAGTTTTAAACCTTTAGCCACTTATGACCAAGTTAAAAGTAACATAGACGGAATTTTAGATCGCATTCAAAGACCAAATGGAGATCCAGGAAAAATGCCTAAAGGAGGTTCATTATCTGCAACTCAGATTAATATATTTATTAAATGGAAAGCCGATGGATTAAATGAAAACTAAAAATATTTGATATGAAAAAACTAACACTATTGACTGCAGTCCTGCTTTTTGCCGGATATGCTTCAGCCCAGAAATATAGTTCAAAAACAGGTAAACTAACATTTGAAGCATCAGTACCTCTATTTGATGATATCTATGCCCAGGATGATAATAATATGGTCATTCTTAATGCTGATACAGGCGAAATGGCATCTGTTTCTGTAGTTAAAAATTTCCATTTTAAAACGAAGTTGATGGAAGAACACTTCAATGAAAGTTATGCAGAGTCTGCTAAATTTCCTAAGACTACATTCAAGGGGAAAATTGTAGGGTTTGACAAGTCAAAATTAACAGCCAGCCCGCAAAAATATACAGTTCAGGGAACTTTAAACTTCCATGGAGTAGATAAAACAATAGCCTCTGCTGCTTCAATATATATAAAAGAAGGAAAGATTTATATGCAGGGAAGCTTTGTAGCAAAACCGGCAGATTATAAAGTAACAATACCTAAGGTAGTTACTAAAAAAATTGCTGAAAATGTAAATGTTGAATATAACTATATACTGATAAAATGAAAAGCCTGATCATCATAGTGAGTATATTCCTAAACTCTCTATTATGGGGGCAGGGAAAAGAAAAATCAATATTTGATATTGCCAGAAGTGGAACGGTAACAGAAGTAAAAGAACTGATGAAAAAGAATCCGGATATTATCAACCAGATTAATGAAAATGGTTTCTCTCCCCTTATTTTGGCTTGTTACAGAGGAAATGTAGAAGTAGCAGAATTTCTGATTAATCATGTTAAAGATGTCAACTATAAAAGTAAAGAAGGAACTGCTTTGGCAGGACTGTCTGTAAAATATAACAAAAAGCTGGTAGAAGATTTATTAAAGAAAAATGCAGATCCCAATATTGCAGACCCCACAGGGTATACCCCTTTGTTCTGGGCTGTAAAATTCGGGAATAAAGAGTTGATAGAGCTACTGCTGAAATACAAGGCAGATAAGACATTAAAGGATTCAATGGGAATGACTCCTTTCGAATATGCTTTAAAAGCAGACAATAAAGAAATTATAAATCTTTTAAAAAATTAATATGAAAAAAACTTTACTTACACTCAGTATGGTCCTTGCAAACTTTGCCTGGGCTCAGTTTTCGTCAGGAACGGTGCCTCTTTCAGCTACTGGTATGACGGTGAAATTAGATACTACCCCATCGGGACTAACCATGACAGTAACAGGTGACAGCAATTCTATGTTAGGAATTGGTTTTGGAGGAAACGGTGTAGATACCGGTGGTATGGCATCGGGTTCAGATGGATTTATTTATAATGCGTCTGCCAGCAGAGACTACACATTTATAGGAAAAACCACCCCTAATCCCGATCCTGTACAAGATTGGACTGAAACATCCAATACCGTTTCAGGAAGTACCAGAACAGTTGTTGCTACGAGATCACTTTCTGGAGGGCCGGGAGATTTTGCAATTGCTAATGCCGCAGGAACAATCAATATCTTTTACTCTCGTAAAAGCGGAGGTTCTGCTTTGGGTTATCACGATGCAGGAAGAGGATACGCAGTATTAACAATGACAGCCAGTACTTTATCTGTAAATGAAACGGTAGCAGAGTCTAAAAAAATGATTCTTTATCCTAACCCTGCCAAAACATCGGTAAGTCTTAAGAATTTCGATAACGTAAAATCTATTGATATTTATGAAAGTACAGGAAGAAAAGTAAGATCATTAAAACCAAACCAGGAAAAAATCAACATTGAAGATCTGAAATCCGGAATTTATTATTTTGAAATTCTGTTGAAAGACGGAAGTACATCTTACGAAAAACTTATTAAAGAATAATCGTAAAAAAACACATCTAAATATTCAAAAGAATGCCTCTGATTTTTCAGAGGTATTTTTTTATTGATCAATTTGAAAATTATTGAAATGCTTTATTCTAAAGGGACTCGTTGAATTTCCATATATTTGTGTACAACTGGAACGTCATGAAAATTACCTTTGAAAAATACAATCCTTCGTGGAAAGAACAGTTTGAATCCATTAAAAATGAACTGGAGAAGAATATCGGCTTGTTGCATCCAATCATAGAGCATATTGGAAGTACATCAGTAGAAGGATTATCAGCCAAACCCATTATAGATATTATGATTGGATTGAAAAATGAATCAGAACTCGATAAAGTTCCTCCATTATTACAAGGAAAAGATTATGTATATTATCAAAAGTACAATGAAGATATGCCATATCGTCGTTTTTTCATTAAGCTTACAGATGAACCTCATAATCTGGGATTTCCGGAAATTATTTATTCAGAATCTGAAATTCCTGAAGAACTTCACAATCATCATCATCGCATAGCCCATATTCATACAATTCCTGTTTCATCAGAACATTGGCTTCGCCATATTGCGTTTCGGGACTATCTTCGTACTCATCCTGAGATAAGAGAGGAATATCAGCAGTTAAAAGAAAAGCTTAGTACCATGGAATGGTTTGATGGTAATGATTATAATGAAGGAAAAGATCCGTTTATCAAAAGAGAAGAAAAGAAGGCCGTCCAATGGTATTTAAACAATAAAAAACTTTAATACTTTACCATGAGAAAAGATTTAAAGGAAATAGCCAGCCAGTTGGCGAAATCCAAAATATTAAATGATTTTATAGAGTATGGAGGAGTAGCTGCTGCTATTGAAACAGCAGATGGAAATATATATACGGGAATCAGTATTGATACAGCATGTTCTATGGGGTTTTGTGCCGAACATAGTGCGGTAGCGGAAATGTTGAAGAATGGAGAACATTACATTAAGGCAGTAGTAGCGGTGGGAAGTGATGGAAATGCCGTACCGCCTTGCGGACGCTGCAGAGAACTAATGAGTCAGTTATCTAAAGAAAACCTTAATGCTGTCATAGAAGTTAAGAATGGGATTTTTGTGACTTTAAAAGAATTGATGCCCTATGATTGGAAAGAAGACCTTGGAAGAGAATGGTAGTTATAGAATCAATAAATTAAAAAATAAAGATCCATGGAATTTAAAACTTTAGCGAATGTAGATATAGAAGAGCTTTTAGCCGTATTTAATTATTCTTTTTCTGATTATATTGTTCCTTTTCATTTGACCAAAGAAGTACTTATTGCTAAAATTGCCACTGAAAAATTAGATATGAATCTATCAGTAGGTGCTTTTGAAAATGATCAACTCGTAAGCTTCATTCTTCAGGCAGAAAAAATGGAAGATGGGCAGAAGATTATTTACAATGGCGGAACCGGAGTAATACCAGAAAGTAGAGGGAATGGCTTAGTAAGAAAAATGTATGATTTTATCATTCCTGTTTTAAAAGAAAAAAATGCAGATGTATTACTGCTGGAAGTGATTGAAGGAAATCAGGGCGCAATCAGAGCGTATGAAAACTTAGGATTTACAAAGATCAGGAGATTACTTTGTTTTAAAGGAAATATCAATTCAGGGGCAGTAAAAATCAATGTTACAATCAAAGAAATGAAAGATTTCCAATGGGAAGAACTTCAGTCTTTCTGGGATATAGAACCTTCATGGCAAGGTGCCATTTTTGTACTGAATCCAATGCCGGAAAACTTTAAAGCTTTAGGAGCCTATGCTGGTGAGAATCTGGTAGGTTACATCATTTACAATCCTACATCTGGAAAAGTACACCAGATTGCAGTGCATAAAGAGTATAGAAACCAGGGAATAGGTGCTGGACTTTTTGCAGCTATAGCAGACGGACAGCCCATTGCTATTAATAATGTAGATGAAGCGTCTAATGAAACCGCTGTATTTCTTGAGAAAAAGATAGGCCTTCAAAATTGGTTATCACAGTTTGAAATGAAGCGTGATATTTAATCAGGCACTTTTTTATTTCAATTTAAGAATAATTGGTTTTAATATACTTTTAATCCCCTAAACTTTTCAGGGAGCAGTAGAGAATGTAACTTTGCCGAAAATTTTAAAATAATGAAGCGAGGAATCCATTTTTTACTGCTGTTTATTTCTTTAACTATTTTTGGTCAGCAAGGAATTGCAGATACTGCTCAGATAGTAGTGCCGGGCCGTCATAATAGCGTTGAAAATCAGTCAAAACCTTATGTTATTATGATTTCCACAGATGGTTTTCGATATGATTACGCTAAAAAATACAATGCTGAAAATCTGCTGAAACTTTCTGAGAATGGAGTGAAAGCAGAAGCTATGATTCCAAGCTATCCAAGTATTACTTTTCCCAATCACTGGAGTCTTATTACCGGACTTTATCCATCTCATCATGGTTTAATCGATAACTTTTTCTACGATTATAAGAGAAAAGAAACCTACGCGATGAGCAATAAAAAAAATGCAGAAGATGGAAGCTGGTATGGCGGAACCCCTCTTTGGGGATTAGCGGAAAAGCAGGGAATGGTATCTGCCTCTTTAATGTGGGTAGGATCTGCCAGCGATGCAGGAGGAATGAGACCTTCTTATTATTATCCATATCATGAAAAATTTATTCCCTCAGAGAAAGTAGAAAAAGTAGTGAACTGGCTAAAATTACCGGAAGATAAAAGACCACACTTTATTTCACTGTATTTCCCAGAAGTAGATGGAAGTGGACATCATTTTGGTCCAGATACCAAAGAAACAGAGGTAGCCGTTCACCTGATTGATCAGGCAATAGGAGATTTAGTGAAAAAGGTCAATGATTTAGGATTAAAAAATGTCAACTTTGTTTTTGTTTCAGATCACGGAATGATTAAAGTAGATGGTGGAACACCATTGGAAATCCCGGCTCTTCTTTTTGATAAAAACAGATTTGATTTTTACAACTCGCAGACGCTGTTGAGAGTGTATGTTAAAAATCCGGATGAGGTAAAGGCTGTTTATAAAGAACTAAAAGCTCATAAAACAGAAGACTACGATGTGTATTTAGATAAAAAATTACCAAAATATCTGCACTTTGCAACAAGAGATGATCAATACAATAGAATAGGACAGATTCTTCTTCTTCCGAAAGCTCCGAAAATATTTCTGGAAAAAGGCAAGAAAACTTCCGTAGGGAAACATGGGTACAATCCAAGAGCAGTTCCTGAAATGAAAGCAACTTTTTACGCATGGGGACCGGAATTCAAAAATAATGTAAGGATTGATGAATTTGCTAATGTCAATGTTTATCCTTTAGTTGCTGAGGTTTTAGGATTAAAAATTGATCAGCCGATCGATGGAAAGTTGAATGTTTTAGGAAAGATTTTAAAAGATAAAAAATAGATTTTAATTTAATAGAATCGCAATGCAAAATGTATTGCGATTTTTTTTATTGATTCTTTAATCAGTTTCGCCGCACCAAAGGTGCGGCGAAACTGATTTTAATATAATAATTGCAAGAAATAAATGCATAAATATTATTTAAACTAAATACAGATTGTTTAATTATTGCTTTTTGTGCTTTTTTTTTATAATTCCTATATTGTATTTTTATATCTTTAAAAGTGAATTATTTCGAATTTTATGAAGATTCTTGCCAGTATAATAATAATGTTCCTGATTTGCTGTAAACCCTCTGCTCAAACAAGTTATTTAAGTAATGACATGGAAAATATGTACTCCAGAAAACTGAGCCCAGACAACAGGTTTATTCTCTTTTACCAATTCGAAGATAACCCTCTTGAACCGGGCAGATGGCTTACCTATTATGTAACAGAGGCCAAAACGAATATTCTTAAAAAAGAAAAAACAAAGTTACTTGCAGATTCTATTTATTGGAAGACAGACAATATGCTGGTCATAATACCTTATCGTAAAATGATAAAATCTGAGCTGGAAGTAGACAAAAAAGAAAATGACAATCAAATTGTAATACCTATAAAATAACCACGACATGAAAAAAAACTACATCAGAAACGGAGTAATGGTGATAAGCGCTGTTTTTTTATTGGATGCCTGTCAGCATTTCAATACACAAGCAGACACCAGCCGCCCGCCGTCATCATCAACCACTGACGGGATGGTGAAAAAGAAAGAAAAAGAATCCACGGAACAGGATAACATTAAAGTTTCGGATGAAAAAAAAGTCTATGCTCAGGTACAAAAAGAACAAAACCTAAAAAAGATACTGGCTTATAATGATCCAAAATTTAATAAGGTTTTTGAAAATTTTGGTGATGGAACTGAAGAAATTCAGCTTAGAAAAGAATTACTGATCAGTATGGCAAAACCTGGTGAAATGGTATTGGGACACCGTGCAGATAAAAAATTAAGAGAACAGGAAGCTGGGGCTAAAGAGAAAAAAGGAATTGAAGAGATGGCAGAGTATAGACGTCAGATTACAATGCCTATTGGTACAAACAAAATGCTTTATGAAGATGGAAATTTACTGAAGGAGTATAATAAGGCTCTCAATAGTGCTACTCTTAAACAAGCTAAGCAAAAATCTTCTATTGCCGCTAAAAATGGAGCTTATTCTATTAATAATGTTGTGTTTACAGAAAGAGGTCCTAATAATATTCCGGGGAGGGACAGAAGTATTGTAGTTTCGCCTCAGGATCCTAATAAATGGTATGTAGGATCAGTAGGAGGTGGCGTTTGGATTACTGACAATGCGGGAACAACCTGGAAAAATACAACAGATTTTGCGGTTCCTAACCTGGCTACTTCTACTATTGCCATTTCTCCTCAGAATGCTAATGTTGTGTATGCAGGAACAGGAGAACCTTTTGGAAATTTAGATAAAATTACAGGAACAGGGCTTATAAAATCTACAGATGCAGGAGAACATTGGACAAGATTACTGAATACTGCTGCTTTTGGGGATGTAGGAAGATTACTGGTGAGCCCTACCAATGCAAATCACCTATTAGCAGCTACTTCAAAAGGAATCTATGTAACTCAGGACGGCGGAACAACCTGGAATCAGACATTTACAGGATCAACCGTAGGTGGTACCACTTATACCTCTACACAGGACCTTGTAGCAACCAGCGATTTCAGTGCAATATATGCTTCTGTTAATACTTTAGGGATTCTTAAATCTACAGACGGTGGAGTGACCTGGACAAAAGTGTTTGATGCTTTGGCACTTAATAAAGCAATAAAAAGAATGGAAATTGCTGTATCTCCGGTTAATCAGAATAAAATTTACTTAAGCTGCCAGGAAGGATCAACTACAGGAGTGTATATGTCTGCCAATGCAGGAGGCAGTTTTCAAGCTTTAACCTATAAAACTGGAAACAGTAAGGAGATTTTGGGCGATCAGGGATGGTATGACAATGCTATTGCGGCACATCCTTTTAATGAAAATATCATTTATATAGGCGGGGTTTCTGTTGCAAAAGTTACTGTAGATACTACAGATAATTCGTACAATGTACTTTCTATTGCAAGTGGTTATAATACAGCATATCTGAACACAGCTGTACATCCTGACCAACATGGTATTGTTTGCCAAATTAATCCTGCAGACCCTGCTCAATTCAGGCTTTTACTTACCAATGATGGTGGTGTATATTCTACACAATACAAAACAAACCCGGGGGAAACCCAGGGAGATTGGGGAAATCCTGTTACAGGACTTAATACCACACAGTTTTACGGTGCAGACAAAAAGAATGGTGCAGATGTTTATGTCACAGGAGCTCAGGATAATGGTTCATCAGCTACCCTTACAGCTCCGTCATCAAGCACTTCAAACTACTTATCTTTATTAGGTGGAGATGGGTTTGAAGCCCTTTGGAACTATAATAAGCCTAACGAAATGATATTTGGTTCACAATACAATAACTTTGTAAGAACAGAACAGGGGGTAAGTCTTAACGGTCGCTTTACAGCCAGAAATACAGACTATGGATCAGCATCATCTCCATTCTATTCTAAACTAGCCAATGCTAATAATAATCCGGATGTTATATTTACAGTATCTTCTAAAGGAGTTTGGAAGTCCCCGGATTTTGGGAGAACATGGGGTTTGACAACTTTTACGGCAGCAAACAACGGAACGTGGAATGGAAACGCTTCATTTGCCACTGTAAAAGTATCAGTAGCAAATCCTGATGTTATTTGGGCCGGATCTGCAGCCTCAGGAGGAACAGGAACAACATATAAAATCAATGTTTCAAAAGATAATGGATCTACTTTTGTAAAAACAACAGGTAATCTCCCAACCACAGGCAATTACTATATCAGTGGAATTTCACCATCAAATACAACGGAAGCCAGAGCATATGTGCTGTTTTCTGTAGCAGCTCAGCCGAAAGTGGTAAAAACCAATGATTTTGGAGCAACATGGACGGACATTTCTGGATACAGCACAGGGTCTGCATCTACAGGTTTCCCAGATGTACCGGTACATAGCTTAATTGAGATGCCTTTTGATGACAGAATTCTTTGGGCAGGAACAGATATAGGAATATTTGAAACAGTAGATGGTGGAGCAACTTGGTCTCTGGTAACTACAATGCCGCCAGTTTCTATCTGGCAGATGAAAATTGTAAATGACCAGGTAGTTCTTGCTACTCATGGCAGAGGAGTCTGGACAGCTACTATTCCTGAATTGGCAACCTATGTACTTCCTGAATATGTTGCACGTCCAATAATCAAGAGTGCAAATCAGGTAGCTATTCACAACATGAATGCGAAGGCTGTCTTTAATTATACAAACCCGCAAATTACAAGCCTGAAGGTTTATGTTGACAATGCTTATGTGTCAACAATATCGAGTACTCAGCCTAATACAGATTATACACTTACGACCACTTCAACTTTATCGGAAGGAATGCATTCTGTATCTGTAACCGGAATATATGCTAACGGAACAAAAGAAACCATCAAGGATACAAAATCTTTTGATATTATCAATTTTAATAGTGGAGCTGCTGCCATTAATGTTCCGGCCTTTACTTCCAATGATGTATATGTTGGTACAGGTAAATTTGTAGTAGATAATGTATCAAATAAATTTACTTATAATGTATTGAATAATGTTGGACATCCATATGCAAACAATACTACTTATCAAACCTATATCAAAACACCTGTTATTGTAGGACAAGCTTCTGCAATGACAATGAGACATATGGCTCTTACGGAAGCAGGATACGACTTTGCTTATGTGGAAGGATCTAAGGATCTTGTGAATTGGAGTACAATGGGTGTTTATGATGAAGCATCATTCAGTAACTGGAATAATGGAGGGGCAGCTCTTTCTGCAGCCAATGTAAACGAAACATTATTTCAGAACAGTTCTTTAAATTTAGGGCCATTTGCTTCTGGAGATGAAATTGCAGTGAGACTCCGTTTGGTAAGTGATCCGGAGGCTGCTTCTTATGGATGGCTTATTAAATCTATTGTGCCTACTTCTTCTCTTGGAGTAAAAGATATAGTGAAATCGGAAGAAGGAATAAGATTAGTTCCTAATCCGGCAGACGATGTCTCGGGCATTATGCTTCCGTCTAATAATAAAGGTGATGTAGATGTTTATGTATATGATGCTTCCGGAAGACAAGTAATGTCATTGAAGAAGCAGAAGGGACCAAAAATTGAAATGAACGTAAAAGGCTTGACAAAAGGTCTTTATCTGGTACTTGTAAAAACAGGGACAGAGAATAAGGCATTGAAATTAATCAAAAACTAATTATTACCCTTATTTTTTACAGGCTGTACTTTACGGTTTGCTTGTTATTAAAAAAATAAAAGACCCTCCTGTCTGGAAGGTCTTTTATTTTATACTAGCAAATTTTCGGTTCTATCCTTCAATTTAAGCCTGAAACTGAGCAGTAAATTCCTTAGCGAAATCTTCCAGTTTAACACTTCCATTTACTGGAGATCCGTGCTCAATAAAATCTTTTTGTACAGTTCCTGTTTTCATTCCCAGCCCCATTTCAACATAGAGTTTGGCCATGTCTTGTGGCAAACCGGCTTGCAGCATTCCGTGCAAAGAATCTTCATCTGAGAATTCTACCCAGGGAAGTTCAGGTTTTTCAACTGATGCTCCTAATACTTTTGCAAAATCAGATGCTTTTCGGGAGTCGCTTACAATATATCTGATATTTTTACCCGTCTCATTTTTTACCAATTCCTCAGCAGCTGCCTTGGCGATATCTGTTGGATGTACTACAGGAATTTCTGTGTTTTCAGAATAATTTCCACCCATAATTCCTGCATTTTTAATCAATGGGATATCATTGAAGAAATTTGTATAAAAATAACCTGCTCTTAAAAAGGTAAATGACGTGTTTTCAATTTCGTTATAAAGCTTTTCGATATGGTGAAGTCCTTTGATAGGACCATTTTCTACAGGTGATGCTGCTCCCACACTGCTTAACATGACCGCTCTTTTTACCTCGGTTTTCTTTAATGCTTCCGCATAGTTCTTTCCGGCATTGATGGTGTTTTGAACAATATTTTCGGTACTGATGGCAGGCGGTGTCATCACAAATACAGCATCTGCTCCGGTAAAAGTCTGGGTCAAGAAATCAAGATCTGTAATAGAGCCGATAGCAGGTTTCGCTCCTAAAGATTCAATGTCTTGTATTCTTCCTTCACTACTGCTGATAACAGTGATGTCGTGTCCTTGTTCTACCAATTGCTGTGTTAAAGGTTTGGCAACGTTTCCTAGTGATCCTGTGATAATAATTTTCATATGTAGATTTTTTATTGTTTTTAATGATCATGCTATTGCTGAGTACTGACTCGTCTTGATCAATGATCAAATGACTGCAATTTCATTGATAAATATTTTTTTATTTCCTGATACAAAGTTATATTTGTACTTACTTTTATACAAGTACTTACCCTAAAGTATGTATCATCATGGCAGCAATTAAAGAAAGTTCAACCATTCAGGAAAACAAAAAAATAGTGCAGGATTGCCCTGTAATGTATGTTATGGAACGGATTGGAGGTTTTTGGAAGCCAATTATCCTGTTCAATCTTTCCACAGGAGAGAAGAGATATAGTGAACTGAAGAAAGCAATTCCTGCTGTTACAGAAAAAATGTTAATTCAACATCTGAAACAGCTTGAAGCAGACGGATTGATTATAAGAACTGCAAAGCCTGTAGTTCCACCTCATGTTACTTATAAATTAAGTGACGCTGGAAACGAACTGGCTCCTGTTATTGATGCTATGGCAGAGTGGGCATTTCAGGATATGGAAAGAAATGATCATCAATGTGCTGAAGGAAACAGATATCGGGTTGATAAAAATCAGAATGTTTTTAGTAACAACCTAAAATAATAAAAAAAGGATATTCAATTTGAATACCCTTTTTTGCTATATCTTACAGAAAGAATTATAACGATTGCATATCAATTACAAAACGATATCTCACATCACTTTTCAGCATTCTTTCATAGGCCTCATTGATGTCTTGCATTTTGATCATTTCAATTTCTGAAACAATATTGTGCTCTCCGCAGAAATCCAGTAATTCCTGGGTCTCTGCAATACCTCCGATCACAGATCCTGCCACTGATTTTCTTCCCAAGATCATAGGAACAGTATTCAAAATAGGTTCCAGCCCTCCTAAATATCCTACAAGAACGTGGGTTCCACTAATATTTAAGGTCGTTACATAAGGATTTACATCATGTACATAAGGAACCGTATCAATAATCACATCAAATTTTCCTTTTACCGACTTCATCTGTTCTTCATCTGTGGAAATGATAACATGATCGGCCCCCAATTGCTTAGCATCCTCAGTTTTTCCTGGAGTTCTTGAAAATAAGGTAACTTCAGCCCCTAATCCTTTGGCTAGTTTAATGGCCATATGTCCTAATCCACCTAGTCCTACAACAGCTACTTTAGAATTTGGCCCTACATTCCAATGTCTTAGAGGGGACCATGTTGTAATACCTGCACAAAGAAGCGGTGCAACGGCAGCAAGGTCAAGGTTTTCAGGAACCTTTAGTACGTGATGAGAATCTACCACTACTTTTTGGGAATACCCTCCAAAAGTATGACCTCCCGAATGCTTGTCTTTTCCATTATAAGTTCCTGTGAATCCATTTTCACAATATTGTTCAAGATCGTGCTGACAGCTGTTACAATGTCCACATGAATCTACGATGCATCCTACTCCTGCAAGATCACCTACTTTAAATTTGGACACTTCACTTCCCACTTTTGTAATTCTTCCTACAATTTCATGTCCGGGTACAGCAGGGTAGAGGGTTCCGCCCCAATCGTTTCTTGCTGTATGAAGATCAGAATGACATACTCCGCAATATAGAATTTCAATTTCTACATCTTTGGAAGTAATCTCTCTTCTCTCAATATTCATTTCTTTCAGGTCTGCTGTGGTGGACTCTGCCCCATAAGCTTTTACTGTAAATGTGCTCATTTGATTATTTAATTTATTTGGTTTAATATATTGTTGCTATAAATTGTTATACTCCTCATCCGTTACAGGATTCAGCCATTCCACAATACCGTTTTGCGTGTTGGTATTGATGGCGATATGCGTGAATTCACTATCAGGTGCAGCCCCATGCCAGTGGATTACATTGGGTAATATATTTACGATATCTCCGGCATGTAAGACCTGTACTGGTTTTCCTTTCTCCTGGTAAAAACCGGTTCCTGAAGTTACAATTAAAATCTGTCCGCCCCCATGGGAGTGCCAATTGTTTCTGCACCCCAGTTCAAAAGTTACATTTCCGATCTGGCAATTCAGTTGATTTTCATTAGGTTTAAGGATTTGAATCCAGGCAGTTCCTCCTGAGAAATAGTCTGATGGAGCCTTTTCACCTTTTGGAAAAATAGTTGTATTAAAGTTTTCCATAACGATACAAAAGTCGAAACTTTCCTGTAAATCTGACTTATACAGATTACGGGATTACTTACCAATTTTACAGACACGATATCTATTATATCAGAAATTGGTAATTTTGAATTGTGAAAAAAATAGACTTCATGGAAAATCAGGAGGTTGAGATCTATAATACAGTCTCAGAGTACAATAAAATGGCAAATCATGAAACACTGCACCCATTGGTAAGTGTAATTGATTTCTCCAAATCAGATCCCATTTGTCAATATAGAAGAAAATTTGGTTTTTATACCGTTTTCCTGAAAGATGTGATGTGTGGAGACATGCAGTATGGAAAACATAGTTACGACTATCAGGAAGGGACTTTGGTTTTCATCGCCCCAGGTCAGACATATGGGATTTATAATAGGGAGAAATCTGTTCAGCCGGCAGGCTTTGCTTTAATTTTTCATCCTGACCTTTTAAAAGGAACCAATCTTGGAAAAAATATAAAAGATTATAATTTCTTTTCCTATGATGTGCATGAGGCCTTACACCTTTCGGAAAAAGAAAGAGAGATTATTCTGGACTGCTTTAAAAATATAAAGCATGAACTTGGGCAGTCAATAGATAAACACAGTAAATCATTAATTGTAAATAATATTGAACTGTTTCTAAATTACTGTATGCGTTTTTATGACCGTCAGTTTATTACCAGAGACCATATCAATCAGGGACTGATCGGGAAATTTGAAAATCTTGTTGATGAGTACTTAAAATCAGATCATCCAAAAAATATAGGCTTTCCCATGGTAAATTACTTTGCAGAAAAACTGAACCTTTCAGCGAATTATTTCGGAGACCTTATTAAAAAAGAATTAGGAATTTCTCCCCAGGAACTGATCCATAATAAACTCATAGATATTGCCAAAGAACAGATACTGGAACAAGGAAAATCGATCAGTGAAATTTCTTATGATTTAGGCTTTAAATACCCACAGCACTTTACACGATTATTCAAAACGAAAGTAGGTATTTCTCCAAGTGAATACAAAACGCTGAATTGATATAAGATCACATTAGAAATATCATTATAAAATTTTGTGTTTTTATTAATATCTTGAGTTTTAATTAGCTGTATAAATTTTATTTTTCCGAAAAACAAGGTTATCTTTAAGAATAAAAGCATTCACCATTTCAAAATGAAATCACCACATAAAGAAAGCCATATATTCAACACGCGTTTTGGTGTTATTACTGGATGGAAGGAAGAAGGAGTAATAAGAGCTAAAAGTATTCGTTATGCCCGTTCCGAAAGGTTTCAAAAACCTGTCCCGGTTGAGCATTTTATTTTTGATAGCAGACTTGAATATAAAGTTCCGGTTTGCCCTCAGAAACTTAGTCCGCTTGTGGAAAAGATGATAGGAGCAACACCCGTTGAAGAATTTGAACCTGAAGAATCTACCCAATATCTTTCAGTAATTCGTCCGGATAAATTTCTTGAAAACGAAAAACTTGCTGTGATCGTCTGGATCCATGGCGGTTCCCATGAGATCGGTTGCGGAGATCTGCCTACCGCTGATCCTGCAGAGTGGGTAAAAGAACAAAATATCATTGTGGTGACAGTTTCCTATCGCTTAGGGCTTTTTGGTTTTTTGGGCGGAGGTGAAAAAAGACCTCCTAATCTAGGTCTGTTGGATATAATTGAAGCGTTAAAATGGATCAAAAGTAATATTGCAGACTTTGGTGGAGATCCGGAAAATGTTACCCTGTTTGGGCAGTCTTCTGGAGGAGATGCAATAGCACATTTGATGATATCAGAAGGAATCGACGATTTATTTCAACGGGTAATTATTCAGAGTGCGCCTTTGGGATTACGGCATAAGAGACAAAAAATGTCTGCTGAATTTTTAAAGAAGACAGAAGAGATTAAAGATGAAGCAGATGTTTATAAAATGATGGAAGAATACGGAAAGTTTGTTCCATCTGTAATAAAATATGGATTGAAAGCAGCAATGCCCTTTGGAACCCAGTACGGCTATATGCCTTTATGCAAAGAAGAAGAGTCCATTGAGAAATGGCGTGAAAATGCTAAAAAATATGATGTTCTGATTGGCTTGAATAATGATGAGACTGCATTTTATCTCAAAACTTCAGAGGCTTTAAACAAATATTTTGGGAAAGGATTTGGATTAAAGGTCTTGGATAAAACCGTTGAAAAAACAACAGACATGATCTATGGTGCTCCGGCCAGACAATTTGCAGAAAATTATGCCAGAGGCGGTGGAAATATTTATCTGTTCAGACTCCATTCCAGATTAGAAGATAATCATATTGGAGCACCACACTGTATTGATCTTCCTCTTATTTTTGGAAATGAATCTGCCTGGAAATCTTCTGAACTACTGAAAAATATCCCCTGGGAACGTATTCACGACAATGGAAAGAAACTAAGAGCACTTTGGGCAGAATTTGCAAGAACAGGACACATATCCGACTCTTCAGAACGTCCTGAAATTCTGGAAATCAGTAAAGTTGAGGTTTAATTGAGTCATAGAATTTAATATTTCAACGATTCATTTCTTGCTGTTTTATGATTTGATCATTAGGTAGATGATATTAAGGTGTTGATAGATTATATTGAATAATAATTATAATATATTGTTTATATTTGAGTTACAAATTCAAAAAAATAATAATTATGAAAATCAAGAAATCTTTCAGTGCAAGAAAAATGAATCGTCAGGAACTTAAAAATGTAAATGGCGGAATCATTATCAGAGGCAATACTTGCTGCTTTTATAACGAAGATAATTTCTGTTGTGAGTGGGCTCCCGATCTATGGAGTTGTAGAGGTATCAAATGCTAATACCGAAATATAAATATAAAGCGTACTTTTTAATGAAGTACGCTTTTTTATTTATTCTGAAATCCAAACGCTTACATTTCCGGCAGGCACAGGAAAATCTCCCCAACCATTTTCATCAATGGTTACTTTATTTTTAAATCTTTTCAAAAGGTCTTTAAACTTTTTACCGGCATAACGTTTTCCTATTTCCATTGGTTTGTTGTAAGAATCTTTATTACTCAGCACTACGGCACAGCCTGTATGATGGTCATCTCCTTCACGGATCCATCCAATACAGTTGGCATCTTCAAAATAGTCCCGTTGTTCCCCATAAGCATACTCCTTTCTGGCTTTCAGAAGCTCTTCAATACCATCTACTTTCGGCATAAAGATTTCCTGATCATTTCCTGCTCTGTCTTTATCGATATAATGTGCACCATACAAGTCCGGATAAAAAACACAGGGATAACCATCTTTTCGTAATAAGATCAAAGCATAAGCAATAGGTTTAAACCATGATTCAACCGGCGCTTCCAGATCCTGAAGAGGTTGGGTATCATGATTGGCAACAATACTCACCGAATGTAAAGGGTCAGCCTGGGTAAGGGTTTCATCAAAAATTCTTCTCAGGTCATAAGAATCTCCTTCTTTGGAAGCATTATGAAAATTATTCTGTAGTGAACTGTCAAAAAGACTCATACAGCCCTCAGTTACTTCAATATATTTTTGAAGCAGATGAAGATATCCGGGAGCCCAGTATTCTCCAACAGCAAAAATATTTTTTCCAGTGTTGGAGCGAAGTAGGGTAAGCCATTCTTTATAAAAATCAAAGGAAATATGCTTTAAAGCATCAAGACGGACACCATCAAAATCTGTTTCATCAAAATACCACTTTGCCCAATTGTTGAGTTCTTCTCTCACAAAAGGATTTCTGTGCTCAATGTCATTATACATGAGATAATCATAATTTCCCTTTTCATCATGGATCATCTCTTCCCAGTTGTCGCCATATTCAGATTGTATTTTATAAATATGAGACTCCATACCTTCTGCATAATCTACACCGCTGAAACATGTGAAATTCCATTCAAAATCTGAATATCTTTTTTTTCTTCCGGGAAAGGTGAATTTTGTATAGGATTCTATTTCAAATGTATCTGAGATTACTTTTTCCCTATTGTCTTCATCCACTTTTACAACATTGAATTTTTCCAGTTCATCACCACCTGCTTTGTGTCCCAATACAATATCTACAATGACTTCAATATTTTGTTTTTTTAAAGCTTTGATCGCTTTTACATATTCCTTTTTAGTGCCATATTTGGTTGGGATAGTTCCTTTTTGATCAAACTCTCCAAGATCATAAAGATCATAGGTGTCATATCCTACCGAATATCCGCCATTTGTTCCTTTGTAGGCAGGTGGAAACCAGACAGAAGTTATTCCAAGTTTAGCTAGATATTTAGACTGTTTCTCGGCATCTTTCCATAGCTTTCCATCACCTTCAGAGTACCAGTGGAAAAACTGAATCATTGTTGGGTTCATATAATTTTGCTTATTTGGTGTATACAAGTTAGCGAAAAAAATATAATCTTTTAGTTTTCGAATTCTTTAAACGGGATTTTTAGTTGAACGGAAACCAGTTTTTTTTCTTCCGTATTCAGATGAGAAAGTGACAATCCCAGTAAACGGACTGCTTTGTCAAAAGGGCGAAGTTCCCAGAGTTTTTTCCCAGTACTGAAATATTCTTCAGGAGATGTGAAGTATTCTTCTCTGGTTATACTTCTGGTAAAAAGAGAAAAATCTTTATACTTAATTTTTAAGGTTAAAGTTCGTCCTAGAATATTGTTTTTTTGTAAACGTTGATGAAGTTCCTGGCTCAGACTTTCCAGCTTTTCATTGATCTGCTGCTCATCAAAAAGATCTTCGAAAAACGTTCTTTCCACAGCTACACTTTTTTGAATCCGGTGAGGTTTTACTTCAGAAGTATGAATACCACGAACGACATTGTAATAATGCTTTCCTGATTTTCCAAAGATTCTTACAAGGTCTTCCAAAGACCTTTTCTTTAAATCTTTTCCTTTGTAAATACCTAAGCTAAACATTTTATTAGCGGTTACCTTTCCTACACCATAAAATTTTTCCACAGGTAATTCTTCCAGAAAACCTTCCACTTTATCCGGATGAATGGTTTTCTGACCATTTGGCTTATTAATATCAGAAGCTACTTTGGCCAGAAATTTATTCACAGAAATTCCTGCAGAAGCCGTTAAACCTGTCGTCTCAAATATTTTCTGACGAATTTCTCTGGCGATCTGATTGGCAGATTCTATTTCTTTTTTATTTTCGGTGACATCCAGGTAGGCTTCATCTAAGGAAAGAGGTTCCACAAGATCAGTATATTCATAGAAAATCTCACGGATCATCTTCGAAATTTCTTTATACCGGGCAAATCTAGGAGGTACAAATATCAGGTCAGGACATTTTTCCTTTGCCGTTTTACTGGGCATGGCGGAACGTACTCCATATTTTCTTGCTTCATAGCTTGCTGCTGCCACTACACCACGATGCTGGCCGCCCACTGCAATAGGTTTTCCTTTCAGCGAAGGATTGTCATGCTGCTCTACAGAAGCATAAAATGCGTCCATATCCACGTGAATAATTTTACGAAGCGGCAAAGAAAAATCCATATTACAAAGATATGGATTCCTGTATTGATGGTGAAGTATTTATGGAAAGGAAGCTGGAAGAGGGAAGTTAGCAAGTTCGATATTGAAAAGTATGACCAATTGATTGAAAAGTAATTAAAATGATATCTGGTTGTTGGTAACATTTTAATTACTTCCAGCTTCCCTCTTCCTGTCTCCCGCATTTTACGGCTTCAGTCTCATGGTAAGAAGATGAGGTTCAAAACCAGCTTTTTCATACGCTTTTATAGCAGATGCATTTTCAGCGTAAACATCCAGTCTTATTTCTGAAATTCCTTTGGATTTTGACCAGTTGATAAGTTCATCAGTAATTATTTTATTGATACCTTTTCCTCTGTATTCTGGTTTTACATACATAAAGCCTAAGTAAGCATAGCTTTTAAACTGATTATAATCTTTCTCTGATTTTTTGATCAGGGCATAGCCTGAAGCAACAATTTCGTCATCGTTTTCTACAACAATTAAAGTGGCATCAGGTGATTGTATGAATTCATTCAGGTCGTAATAATGAATTTCACCATCAATTAATGTACTGTTGAAAGGTCTTTCCGCTGAAACAATTCCCTGTTCAAAGGTTAATAGGATTTCTAAATCTTGTGTTGTAGCTTCTCTTGTAGTCATGGTGTAAAAAATAAGTGAAGTTTAAACCCTCCATAAAAAGTAGAGTGTTTAAACTTCAAGGTTTTTGATGTTTTAAAAATTATTTTAAAAGATTGTCAATGGTCTGCTGGATCTCTGGATCTTCCGGAGAAATCGCATAATACTTTGCAATCGCTGATTTCTGATCAATAATCATATACCTTGGAATCCAGTTCAGATCTACATAATTATTGAAATCATTTTTCCAGCCTGATGCAAACCAGTAATTATCTTTATCTTTCATATTGAATCTTACAAGACTCTTGTCAAATCCTTCTTTAGATCTTTCCAGTGATAGGAAAACAAAGTCAACATTAGGATTGTTTTTCTCTAATATTTCAGCTTTTGGGAGTGCCTGAAGACAATCTCTGCACCATCCGGCCCAAAAATCAATCACTAAAACTTTTCCTTTATGCTGATCCAGAATTTCCTGGATGGTAATGGCTTTTCCATCCTCATCTTCCAGTTTTTGCTTTAAGGCTTCTTTGGAAAATCCGGTCTTAAGAACAGTAGGCGTTTTCTGTGCATAGCTTAAGCCGAACAAACCTACCATAAAAATTAATAACAACTTTCTCATTCTACAATTTCATTTACACAAAACTAAGCAATGAATACCAATTCAGGATTGTTTTTTTTATGAATTGGGAAAAATTTATATTATTGACAATTTCTATGGATCTTGTATAGATATTGATGGAAGATGAATTACCTCCGCGGGTAAGAAATAAATATTTTTAGATTGACACAGTGGTCTCTAGTGATAGTTTTTAATCAAGCCTTTCACTATGGTGATTACATTTGGCATCGCTTTATTCGCTGCATTTAAAACTTCTTCATGAGAAACAGCAAAAGCAATATCCGGTCCGCCAAGATCTGTGATAACAGACATACAGAATACATCCATTCCCATGTGTCTGGCAACAATTACCTCTGGTACAGTACTCATTCCTACCATGTCTCCGCCAATGGCTTTAATCATTCCATATTCGGCAGGCGTTTCAAAAGTAGGGCCCTGAAGGGCAACGTAGATTCCCTGATGGACTTTAATATTGTTATCTGCGGCAGTTTGTTCTGCTACAGTGATCATTTTTTTGCTGTAAGGCTCACTCATATCCACAAATCGTGGTCCAAGCTCATCAATATTTTTGCCTCGAAGCGGATGTTCAGGCATCATATTGATATGATCTTTTAAAATAACGATATCTGCAATGCTGTAAGCCGGATTTACTCCACCACAAGCGTTGGAAAGAATAAGATTTTTAATGCCTAATAGATGAAAAACCCTTACAGGAAAGGTCACCGTTTCCATAGAATGTCCTTCATAGTAATGAAAGCGGCCACTCATCATCAACACTTTTTTCCCTTCTAATATTCCATAGATAAGCTTTCCGGTATGTCCTACCACTGTAGTCTGTGGAAAATGAGGAATATCTTTGTATTCTAAAACATGGATCGGTTCTACTTCATTCTGCAGTTTTCCAAGTCCGGATCCTAAAACAACAGCAAAATCAGGAGTATCCTGAATGATATTTCTGATGAAATCAGCTGTCTCTTTAATTTTTTCTAACATAATCTAAGATGATTTGATTGAATTCTTCTTTTTTATCAATAATGACATTGATAGGCCAGTAGTAAACAATTTCTCTAAGATAGTCAAAAGTTTTTAGACGAACGTAATCTTTCTCTGTGGTTAATATCAGTTTATATTCTCCTAATTTTTTATACTCTGCAAGGATTTTTTTAATATCATCCTCCGTGAAATTATGATGATCTCTAAATTTCAGGTGGGTAACTCTTTTTGAGAATTTTGCCAGATGTTCCAATAATGGTTTTGGATTGGCAATTCCGGTAATCAGTAGAATATCGTAATAGTTCAGATTGTTATCCGGAAGCATTTTATCCTTTCCGTATACATTCTCATCATAACCAATGGATGAAAAGAATACTTTTTGGTTATAGGAAGGTCTGATCCTTGAAATATAATATCTTTTGGTTTCCTCCGTCAGTTCATCAGGACATTTGCTGACCATAATGATATCAGCTCTCTTTGAGCCTGCTCTGGATTCTCTAAGATCTCCGGCAGGAAGAAGGTAGTCTTTAAAAAACGGATCATTAAAATCGGTCATCAGAATATTGAATCCCGCTTTGATAGCACGATGCTGCATTGCATCATCCAATATCAGTACGCCAAGATCCATATCTTCGATCACTTTTTTAGCCCCAGGAACACGTTCTTCGGAAACAGCGATAACAAAACGGTTTTTGAAACGTTCAAAAAGCTGCATGGCTTCATCCCCTACAATCTTGTAGTTGCTTTCATAATTCGTAACCTCGTAGCCTTTGGTTAACCTTCCGTAGCCGCGCGAAAGGACTCCGGTTCTGTAATGTTTGGATAAATATTGAGCGAGATACATCACCATTGGCGATTTTCCGCTTCCGCCCACAGAAAGATTCCCGACATTGATTATCGGTGTCTTGAATTTTGTAGACTTAAAAATCCCCAAATCATACATTGTGTTTCGGATACCCGTTACCATATGATAAGCAAGGGAAAAAGGATAAAGGTACCATCTTTTCATACGATTGCAAAAATAGGAATTTTCATAAGCATTAGAGTAATATTCTCAAAGACTTTTCAACAAATATTTCGTTAAATTAAAGTATTTTTGTGGAGTTATTACAATACATTGAGATACTTTATAGAATTTTCTTACAACGGAAAGAATTATTTTGGCTATCAGATACAGCCCGACGCTATTTCCGTGCAGGAAGAATTGGAAAAAGCACTTTCCACCATTTTAAGAGAGGAGATTAAAACGACAGGAGCCGGAAGGACAGATACCGGTGTTCATGCTAAAAAAATATTTGCGCATTTTGATACTAAGCAGGAGCTGAGTGCTGAGCTCCCACGGAGGCTGAACAGTTTTCTCCCACCTGATATTTCCATTGATAGAATTTTCAAGGTGAAGGATGACTTTCATGCCCGTTTTGATGCAACCTATAGGACCTACGAATATTATATTTCGTTGGAAAAAAATCCGTTTACCCAGGAATCTGCCTGGCAGCACTGGAAAAGATCATTAGATATTGATAAAATGAACGAAGCCTGTAAGATCCTTTTTGAATATGAGGATTTTACCAGTTTTGCGAAATTGAAAACGGATAATAAAACCAATATCTGCAAAATGTATATTGCAAAATGGGAACAAAATGGAGCGGAACTGAAATTTACAGTTTCTGCCAACCGTTTCCTGAGAAATATGGTTCGTGCTATTGTAGGGACAATGGTGGAGATTGGTACAGGAAAACTAAAACCTGAAGATTTACGCAGGGTTATTGAAGATAAAAACCGTAATGCTGCCGGAACCTCAGCTCCGGCCCATGGATTGTATCTTGTGGATGTAGGCTACGACTTTTAAATAGAAAACTAAAAAACTATAATCATGTTATCAATTTTTATTCTTATTGGTGCTTACCGATATTATGCAGGGCTAGCAGAAAAATTTGGAAAAGTAAAATGGCATCTGGGGCTTCTGGCTATAGGAGTTTATCTGGGAACTCAGATTATTTTAGGAATGTCTTATGGTGTTTATTTAGCTTCCACCGATCCGGAGGCTGTGAATAATGTAAGTTATACAGGTTTCTCTGCCCCTAATCTTATTGGTTGGTTAATCTCTCTTCTTGCGGTTTGGGGTGTTTATCTGCTTCTTGAAAGGAAATATAAGAAGGAGAATCTGCAAAAGCCTTCTATAGAAATTCAACAGATCGGTAAGGGTTCAGAAGAATAGCAGAATTAAAAATAAACCTTTTGGTAGACTCGATAAAAATGAGGGTAACTGCGAAAGATATTCATTCTGTAAATGATAGGTATCTTATATTTTCTATAACGATTTGTTGAAGTTGTAAAGGCTAACAACTTATAATGTCTTATTTTTGCAGAGAATTTTAATTCTTTTCTTCAATTCGTATAATGAAAAAACAAGATACCTGGGGAATTGTAAAAAGGCTGTTCTTTATTGGAATGAAGTTTCGTTCCTGGTTCATCCTTACTTTAGTAATCTCCATCATACTTTCAATAGTTTCTACTTACAGACCATACCTTACCATGCAGGTTGTGGATAATGATATCACCAAGCTTCAGGATAAGGCTTTGATGATGAAACATATCTATATCCTTGTAGGGCTGGTGTTTGCAGAAACCGTTTTAAACTTCTTTCTGGTTTATTTTTCAAACTTTATCTCACAGAATGTCATTCGTGATATTCGTGAAAGACTATACTCCAAACTGATCTATTTTAAAACATCATTTTTTGATAAAACTCCAATCGGTCAGTTGGTGACCCGTGCTGTAGGAGATGTGGAAACCATTGCAACAGTGTATACCGACGGATTTCTGATGGTTTTTGGGGATATTCTGAGAATCGTGTTTGTGCTGGTGATGATGTTCAGTACCAATGTTCATTTGAGTTATATTACTTTGGCGATACTGCCTTTAATGGTAGTCATTACAAGATTTTTTCAGAAAAGGCTTAAAAAAGCTTTTGGTGACGAAAGAAACTGGACATCTACCCAAAACTCTTTTGTACAGGAAAGGCTGGCAGGAATGTCAATCATTCAGGTATTCAACAGGCAGGAATCCGAATTTAAAAAATTTGATGATATCAATATAACCCTGAAAGGAGCATTATTGAGGACCGTTTTCATTTTTTCATTGTTCTTTCCGGTGGTAGAACTTATTTCTTCATTATTTATAGGATTTATCCTGTTTTATGGGGGATATATTACGATCAGTGCCGGGGTAGTCATTGCTTTTATTCAGTATATCTCCATGTTGATTCGCCCTTTAAGGCAGATTGCTGACCGTTTCAATAATATCCAGAGAGGGATTGTAGGAGCGGAAAGAGTATTGGGATTAATGGATGAAGATAATTCGATGACCAATACAGGAACTGTGAAGAAAGATCACTTTGCCGGTAAAATTGAATTCCAGAAAGTGCATTTTGCTTATGATGAAAAGCAGGAAGTGCTTAAAGGCATTGATTTTAAAGTTAATCCTGGCGAAACGGTCGCGATTGTTGGGGCAACAGGGGCAGGAAAGTCTACCATTATCAGTCTGATTACAAGATTATACGATATTAATTCCGGAAATATCCTTATTGATGATGTGGATTTAAAGGATTATGAGCTTTATAACCTCAGAAGTCATATCGGAGTGGTATTGCAGGATGTATTCCTTTTCCACGGAAGTATTTTTGAAAATCTTTCTTTTGGTGATGATAGTATTACTCTTGAAAAAATAAAAGCAGGGGCTAAAGAAATTGAAGTGGATCAGTTTATCGAACAGCTTCCGGGTGGATATGATTATGTAGTAAGTGAAAGAGGTTCATCAATTTCTTTAGGCCAGAGACAGTTATTATCATTCCTGCGAGCTTATTTATCTGATCCTAAAATTCTGATTCTGGATGAAGCCACTTCCTCCATTGACCACAAAAGTGAAAAGCTGATTCAGAAAGCTACAGAAAAAATTACTAAAAACAGGACATCTATCATTATTGCCCACAGGCTTTCTACGATTGAAAAAGCAGATAAAATCATTGTGATGGAACATGGTAAAATTGTAGAAGAAGGAAAGCATCTCGATCTTCTGGATAAAAACGGATATTACTCTACTTTATATAAAGCCCAACTGCGTCATGAAGTAGAACTGGAAAAAGAGGAGGAGTCAAAATAAAAATTACATAGCATAAAAAAGAGAGTCAAGTGCTCTCTTTTTTGTTATCGTTGGTATTATCAGAATTTTAATTTTGTTGTGGTAGACAGAGATAATAGTTTTAAAGATTTTAAATAAAAAAACTATAACGATCGGCGCTTCCTAAAACTGCAGAAAATAAAATTTTGAATAGTCTCAAAAGGAGTTATATGGTCTTCAGTAATACATTTTATTCTTTCAAAAGCAATGTCAAATTTTTCAGATAATGATTCTTCATCATATTGCTGAATGTCTAGACCACTGCATTTAGTTGGTCCATTTTTGGAAAAAGTTCCTAAAACCAGAAAACCATCAGTGCTATTTTTTGCGATATCAATATATTTTGAAACTTGTTCCGAAGTTGTTAGGAAGTGGAAGGCTGCCCTGTCATGCCAGATATTGTAAGTTTCTGTAGGTTCAAAAGCAGTAATATCTGTAGCAATCCATTTCACTTTGTGAGCATTGTTTCCCAATCTTTGTTTTGCTTTTTCCAGAGCTTTGGAAGAAATGTCTAATACTGTAATGTTTTGATAGCCTTCTTCAAGGAGAAAATCAACCAGATTACTGTCCCCACCACCAATATCAATGATTTTAGCTTCTTTTCCCAATCCGAAAGAATGAATAAAATCAAGAGAAGTCTGAGGTTTTTCCTGTGTCCAACTTACCTGGTCAGGATTTTTTGTTTCATACACATTTTCCCAGTGGTTTTTATTAGTGGAAGAATTCATGAGTCCTTTAATTGATTGTTTATTTCTTCAAATTTATTAATTAATTCATCAACTTTTCCTTGCTGTTTCTTTATTGTTTTAGGTCTGATATAAAACCAGTTGAAAGCTATCCAAAGGAAAGTTAATACATACGCCAAAATTCCGGTTAAAGATGACATTTTTGAAGCATACTCGTACATATATAAGCATATTCCAAGAAAAAGCATCACGAAATACAGATTAAGCATGGTGGTTTGCATAAACTTCTGCTTATTTTTTACCAGATATAGATTATTGAGATATTCACTATTGGATTGAGTATTGTCAATTTTATAAAAGACCATCAAGAGTCTGTTGTAGGCCAGCAAAAAGATAACCATAGACAGAATTACAAGTACGATCCCGATTTTTGTGCTGATAAGCTGAGGTTGGTAACGATACCATATAAAAGCAATACACAAGCTGGTTGCAATCAGTAAAAGGTTGGTGAGGATCAGTTTGCGAAGGTTTTCATTTCTAAACTTTTTCAATCTATTAAGAAGTTCCTCTATATTAGGTTTTGGAGACGTCTGCTGTTTCCATATATTTTTAAAATCAATATTAGTATCCATTATGTTTAAATTTTTGTGTTAATTTTTCTTTGATCCTGTGAATTTTTACCCGGATATTGGCTTCCGAAAGGCCTGTGATCTGAGCTATTTCCGCCTGCTTTACTTCTTCCAGTTCTAGAGAGATAATAATTCTGTCTGTTTCCGGCAGTTCTGAAATAAACTGATAAAGCAGTTGGATCTGCGGTTCCATAGATTCCTGTTTTTTTTCTTCCAGATTGATAGGGAGATCTGCTTTGGAAAACTTTTTTTCCTTTTTAATCTGCCGGAGACAATTATTGGAAGCAATTCTGAAGATCCATGTTCCGATACTGGATTCATTTCTGAACTTTGGAAGCTGCTGCCATACGATAATGAATGTTTCCTGGGCAAGATCCTGAGCAAGGTCCGTATCATTCACATATCCCATACACAAACGGAATATCTTTTGCCAGTAGAGGTCGTAAATATCTTCAAATACCATTATTTTATAGATAAGAAGTTATTTAACTGGTTAAAATACCACTCTTTATCATCGTACATAATGAAATGCAGTCCTTTTGTAGAATATTGAAAATTGGCATTTTTAAGATTTGCATATTGTGCTTCAATCGCTGGTTTCATAAATGAAAAATAGGATTCCAGAAGAATAAGAGAAGGACATTGTATATTTTTGATGGTTTCCCTCAGATCGGTATTAGAGAAATCGCAGTACATTTTAGCAAATGTCTTTCTGTCAGATTTCATGCTCCAGTCAATTACTGTACTCTGCATAGAAGTATCTGCTAAAAGGCGTGGGATAGATTGAGTCTGCATTGTACGGAAATCTTCATCAGGCATAGTGGTCAATTTATTAATGGTTGATGAGCAGTCATTATTTTCTTTAGACTTAAAGTTAGGATTAGAGATTGCTGCCAGGCAAGGTAAAGTATCTACAATAACAATTTTACCTACGAGTTCAGGATAATCTGCTGCGATAGCCAGGGCAAGGCCACCTCCCATACTATGTCCAATGATAATGGGTTTTTCAATTTTATGAGTTTTTATATAAGCTGCAATTCCTGTTTCCCAATCTTTGAAGCTGGCATCAGCATCAGCTTTTGTTCCTGCAAATCCTGCCATAGTTAAAGTGTAACAGGTGAAATCTTTTTCAAACTTTGCAGTGGTCTCCTTCCATACATCTCCAGAAGAAGCAAATCCGGGAATCAAAATTAAAGACTGTTTTCCCTTTCCGGTTTTTTTTACCTCAAATGGATATGTTTTTTCCTGGCCAAATATATTACATGCTGCTGCAAAAAATAACATGATGATAAGAAGGAATGTGAATTTTTTCATGATTTCTTAAGTTTTAAGGTTTATTTGTCTTTTAGAGACGAGCTTTTTTAAAATGTTACACTTCTTTTTTATTTTTTTTTGAAAAAATATTTTTTCTCATTAGAAAACCTTTATCACCAAAGGAAAACACAGAATATTTTTTTGTAAATAATTTCTATGTAATAAGCTCGTCTTGAAAAAGTATGATAAAAATCATGAATTATTCGATGTTTACTCAATTTTTAGAATATTTCCTCTCTAATACGTGATTAATTAGTGGTATGAAAAAAATTAAGTTTTTGTGTTTTTGGTGTTTATAATTAAAAAATAATGGCTTAATAGTGTTTATATTGATAATAATTATTAAATTTATTGAAAGTTTAAGTCGCTACCCCGGGAAGTGATGGGGTGGATGGACAAAAATGGAATTTTTAACTAAAAACTAAAAAATATAAATGAGCGATAGTATCCAAGATGAATTTAAAGTCTTTAAAGACGAGCTGAAAAAACTTAATATTGAAGTACAGAAAGTAGTAAAAGTAGGAAACGGAAGCATGGATTTTCATGAAGTTTTCTACAAATCACCACGATATGATGAGGTGAAGACCGTATATGTTCAGCGTCATAACCTGGACAATATGATAGAAAAATTTAAACAAGCTTATCATTAAAAATATAACGTTCGCCGCAGATTTTCTGCGGCGAACGTTTCTTATAGAGCGATTAAATCTTTACTTGAAGATAAGAAATGAAAAATCTAATCTTTGTTCAGCGTTGATGTATTTTTAGTATCCTTCATTCCAATATATACCACCAGAGAAAATAAAATACAGCCTGTAATATACCAGTAGAAATATTCTTCAGAACCGATTTTTTTAAACCAAAGGGCAATATACTCTGCAGTTCCTCCAAAAACAGCCACAGTAATAGCGTAGGGAAGACCTACCCCCAGAGCCCTGATCTCGGCAGGAAAAAGTTCAGCTTTTACCACTGCATTAATAGAAGTATATCCACTTACAATGATGAGTGCCGCCATAATAAGGAAAAAAGCACTCCACATGGAAGTTGTCATACTAAGTGCTGTTAAAAGCGGAACCGTACATAAAGTTCCCAGAATCCCGAATCCCAAAAGAAGGGGTCGTCTTCCGATTTTGTCAGACAATCCTCCAAATACAGGTTGCAGACAGGCAAATATAAATAATGTGATAAAAGAAATAAGAGTGGATTCTTCTTTGGTAAGATGTACAGTATTCACCAGGAATTTTTGCATATAAGTAGTATAGGTGTAAAAGGCAAGTGTTCCACCTAATGTAAGCCCTACCACGGTCAGCAAAGCTTTAGGATGTTTCAGAAGTTCTTTTACAGTTCCTTTCTTTTTTTCATTAAGTTCTTTTTTATTTTCAAAAGCTTCGGTTTCATGGAGATTAGCACGGAGGTACAAGGCAATAATAGAAAGCATGGCTCCAATTACAAAAGGAATTCTCCAGCCCCAATTTTCCAATTGAGCTTCTGTTAATAATAATTTTTGTAGAATAAGCTGAATTCCTAATGCGATAAGCTGACCGCCAATCAATGTTACATACTGAAAACTGGAGTAAAAACCTCTTCTGTCCTGTGTTGCCATTTCACTGAGGTAAGTCGCCGAAACTCCATATTCTCCACCTACACTCAATCCTTGGAGCAGCCTGGCAAGCAGCAGTAATGCCGGAGCAAAAATTCCTATGGATTTATAAGTTGGAGTGAGGGCAATAAGTAGTGAACCGAACGACATCAACAATACAGATAATGTCATGGCTCTTTTTCTTCCGATCTTATCCGCAATGCTTCCGAACAGCCATCCGCCAATAGGACGCATGAGAAATCCAACGGCAAAGATTCCTGCTGTATTCATAAGCTGTGCATTAAGGTCTGAATCCGGAAAGAAGGAATGGGAAAAATAAATGGCAAACGCAGCATAAGCATACCAGTCATACCATTCCACCAGATTTCCGATAGATCCGCCTACAATGGCTTTAATTCTTTGGCCTGTGGTAATAGGAGATGGGTTCATGTTAAGTATAAAAAAGGATTAGTTTTTACCGAAAAATCTTTTTACTTTATCCAATAATCCTGATGGTTTAGAAGAAGTATGATCAGGCTGAGGAGAATGTATTGATTCATTAAACTGGGGTGTTTCGATTGTTGAGGTCATTGTTTTTTCGGTCTGGCGGCTTTCTGTAATATGAATCCGGTTGGGTTCCTGTACTTTTTGCCCGGTTAGTCTTTCAAAATTAATTTTAGCTTTATTGAAAATCTCAATTTCGGCTTCAGGTGTATCATCTACATGAGTCATTTCAGGAATAATACCAGAGCTTAGTTTTACTGATTCACATTCAAAATCGTTCATAATTCCCTGATGGATTTTTACAGCGGTGTCAGTTTCACCTACCTTTTCAAAAGCCTCTGCGAACTGGAGCATATCTTCTCCGATCTGATATTTTTCGAGAATGTTGTCTATGGAATTGCTTACTTTGGCTTTTGCTGCAGCAAGATTGGCAATGGATTTTTCTTCACCGGATCTGTCCTTAAGTAAATTGATCAGCTCCTGGATGCCTTCTCTGATCTCAGGATAAATTTTAAAACGGTATATATGGTTAAGATCCGTAAGATAAGTATTCTGACTCATGGCTTCATGAGCAAGATTCTGAATATGAGCACTCATGAAGAAAGCCAGATGGACCAAAAGATTGGAGTATTGCTTTAAATGATCCAAACCGATTTCAGATTTTTCAAGGGCCTTATAAAGTTGGAGCCCTTCTAAAAATTCGATCTGATAACCGTAAGGAGAAAAACTTTCCTCATTGATTTCAACAGGGTTGTTATCTAATATTTCATAAAGGTATTCATGAATCTGGAGCTCTTCAAGCTCTTTTAAAGCCTGTTTAAATTCAGCAAGTTTATTTTGCCGGATCAATTCTATCAATTCTATCATTTTCTTGGTCTATAATGCCGCCAATATACAAATTTCACCAAAAATAAAGCTGTCCTCCAAAAGAACAGCTGTGCTATTTTCATAGTTATCTTTAGAACCTGTATCCCAAAGAAAGTCCGCTTCTGAAACCTGCCCATGGTCCGTCCACTTTTATTTTGGCCCCATTAGCGTTGGTTTCCACAGAGTACTTTACAAATGGAATATCCAGATTTTCTATTTCTTTTTTTAATTGTGCCTGCATATCCGGAGTCAGAATATAATCTGAAGTCATGGTAAAATCACCTTTTCCACTTCCATAATGAGCACCTGCAATCCAGAAATCAAGAACCAGATTTTGGCTTCGGGTAAGGAAGAACTGTACCCCAACCATCAGCCCGCCACTATTTCCTTTCGTATTTCCCTGCCCTTTCAATGGGATCTGATAAGTAACTCCATCCGGCCCATTATAATCATAGTAGAAATCAAAAGTATTGGATGAAACATCGGAATAACGATAATAAGGAGCAAAATAGAATCCTTTTCCATACCCTTTTCCAATATAAAACCTAGGTTCAATGGTGAAATTGGTAGCTTTTACCTTTAGATTTTCAAATCTTTTTTCATCTTTATCTTTCAGGAAAGCATTGATAAAAGGTACTTTTCCTTCCGGCATAGTTCCAAAACCAACATTAAGTGAAAACCATTGGTTAAAAGCGCGTTCGTAAGACAGGTTGATATTCCTGAATGCATAAGCGGTAACATTCGTCTTGATGATATTCATCTTCTCAGCCGAAACGTTCTGGTTCTCCTGTGCTTTAAATACTGGAAACAGGAGACATAAGGTGAATAGGATTACTTTTTTCATAATCTTACATTTTATGGTGTCAAAAAATAACAGCAAAAAACGGGCAGAATTTAACATAATAATTCAGATTTAAAGAAAAAAATATTAAAAATATCAATCATAGTGGCGTTTTTTAATTTTAAAATTAAAGTGAATGTAATGGATTTTATGAATGAATTGTCCTAAAAGTATAATCCGTTCTGATATGAAAAAAACGATATATACCATTTGCTTTCTCTGTGGAACGCTGGCTTTTTCGCAGGAGATAAAGAATGATACAGTGGGTGCTGCTGAAACAAAAGAGCTACAGGAAATCATTGTAAAAGCACAGCGTAAGAAGCAGTTTGCAGATAAAGCGGTGTATACTTTTGATAAGGAAGCATTGGAAAGAGCACGGTATGCAAAGGATTTGCTCGAGACACTTCCTGAACTGCAGCTGGACCCCGTTTCTAACACTATTATGAGCACAAAAGGAGGAACTACTTTATTTCTTATCAACGGAGTTGAAGCTACAGATCTTCAGATCAGAAGTGTTGCCCCAAGTGAAGTGGTAAAAGTGGAATATTATGATATTCCGCCGGCAAGATGGGCAACACGGGCAGATATTGTGGTGAATATTCTTACCAGATCTACAGAGACAGGATATGTTTTTGGAGCGGAGGGATCTTCAGCGCTCAATACAGGTTTTGTGAATGCTTCTGCCTATGCTAATTATACAAAAGGTAAGAATGATATTGGGCTGGAATATTCTATTAATTTAAGAGATTACACAGACAGAAGGGTAAATAGTATCTATGATTATCAGTTGAATGATCAGCATTATCGTTCTAATGAGGACAGAAGAGACCATTTTGGGTATACTTTCCAGAGTGTAGCCTTGCGCTATACCCGTTTGGTTCCGGATGATTATGCTTTTCAGGCAAAATTGAATATGGATATTTTCAGCCGATTTTCAAAAGGGATTGGGCAGAGTATTTTTACTGTAGACAATACTGGTGAGGAGCATTCTATGTTTAAGAATAATGGTTCAGATTATGTGATTCCTAAGCTTGATCTTTACTACTCTAAAAAAGTAGGAACAAAGGATGAACTGAGCGTTAATGTTGTAGGTTCAGATTATACTACCAATACTTGGGAAACTGCTAAAGAATGGGTGACGGGAACAGGTGTTTCTGTGTATGATAATGATATGATTTTGAAGGCAAAACAGACTAGTTTTGTAGGTGAACTGGCACATATTCACGATTTTGCAGCTGGAAAGCTTTCATCAGGATATCGTATTTCCAGATCTTCAATAGCTAATGATCTGAGTAACCTTTCCGGATATTCTCAATATAAGGTTACCTATCTTGAACAATATCTTTATACTGAGTTTTCAGGAAAAATAGATAAATTCAGCTATCGTATTGGGGCGGGGTTGACCAATATCCATAATAAAAGTGCAGAAAATACCTTTGATGAATGGTCTTTTACTCCCAAAATAGTATTGGCCTATCAGCTGAAAAATAATCAAAGCCTCCGTTTCACCAGCAGCTATAAGCCCATAAGCCCATGGAGTAGTGCGCTCAGCAGTAATGTTGTGCAGCTGGCTCCCAATATTGTACAGAGAGGAAATCCTTTTCTTAAATCCCAGCAGAAATGGTCGAATAGCCTTACCTATTCAATGAATAATAAGTATTTCGATTTTAATGCAAACCTATTCTATACATATACAGATCGGATCATTAATCAATATTACGTATTGGATGATGTATTTGGAGGGTATGCACTCACTTACGAAAATGGGAAATATTCTCAGCAGGTTGGGGCTTTTCTTTCAGGCTCTTATAAGCCTTTCGGGAATAATCTTTTGGTCATAAAGGCAAATTTATCACCTACTTCCGAAATGGTAAAAACCAGCAGCGGTACTGTGATTAAAAATAATTACCTCGCCAATTATTTTTTGCTGTCTTCAGAATATAAAAAATTCACTGTACAGTATCAGTTTAATATTCCAACATATAGTCTTAGCGGTGCTTTCCTGAATACCAATGAGAATCAAAATAATATTTTTATCCGATATAAACATAAAAATCTAACTTTTTCCACAGGGATGTACTGGATAGGAATGCCTTCGGAATATAAAACAAAAAGTCTGTCTGAAAGCCTAGTAGATTACAGGCTTCATACGCAGATTATGAATAATAAGTCGATGTTTATACTGGGAATAAGCTATGATTTCTCTAAAGGTAAAAAAACTGAGCTTCAGAAAAAGCTGAATAATGATACAGCTCCGGCTGCGACATTTTAAGAGGATGGAAGTTGGAAGCAGGAGGCAGGAAAATACTTGAAGGCATAAGATAGATGAAATGTTCTTTAGGGGATTTCTTGTGCTCTTCTTTAAATTAATTGCATCAAAAAAATCTCGTTCATCTATTTTGAACGAGATTTTTTATTATTTTTTGATAAATTTTATATTCTTTTTGGGTTCGGAATTTTTTCCAGTGATTTCGATAAAATAAGACGCTGGCGGAAGATCGGAGACCTGTATGTTTCCGGAATTTGCATCAGCTGTTTTAATAAGCCTTCCATCCAAACTGTAAATGTTCGCTTTTGAATAATTTTCTGTATTTCCTTTGAATCCGATAAAATCTTGAGCGGGATTAGGATACACACTGAAATTTTCTTTTTTGATGGGATTACTTACTGCCAGTGTTCCCATATTTAAAGCTATTGCTGTGGATGTCGTCTGATTAATCGCCAAGGCAGGTACCGAAATATTTAAGTTAGTAGAACTGAGCAACGGATATCTGTGACCAGCATCATAATAAGAATATACAGTATTGCTAACAGTACCCAAAGGATTAGTAAATGTTATATCAATAGGTAAATGCAAGGTGAAATTCTGGATAAATTTTACCCTAAGAACATTATTATAAGTCTGCCCATTCAGGAGTAATGTACCATAAGCATCCGCTTGAACAGATGTGGTACCCACGCATATTCCATTGAGTACAGAAGAAATAAAAGTTCCCTTGGCAGTATCAGTCTGTGCCGGCCCGAAGGTAGTAGGATAGTTGATGTAAGTCCCGTTATCCATGCTTAAATTCAGAGTGATCTGGGGATTTACAATTCCAGTGATCTCTAGTTTTGCAGCGGAAGCTTTATAAAGTATGGCAGTTGCTCCATCAACCATTTTAATATTAGAGCCGGGAAAAGTACTGATCTCACTGGCTGAAGGTGTTAAATAGCTAACAAGTGTAGGTATTCCCATAGTAAGGCTTCCATTTGAAAATGTTGCGTTCGCTCCGGTTGCAGAGTTATCCACAGTCCCGTTGATAGTTCTATTATCGACAATATCATTGAGGATAGGGTCATGGGAAGCTTTTGTAAGTGTAATCTGAGCCGAAAACATTGCACAAGCCCCCAACAGAAGAAGGATCGATTTTTTCATGGCCAATTTTTTATTAAAGTTAGTTAAAAAAATGAAATAATTTTTATGCTAAATAGCTTTTAACGAAATAATTAAATAAAAAACCACCCAACAAGGTCGAGTGGCTATTCTGTGCATTAAATGAATTTAAGTTTAGTTGCTCATTACCATTTTTCGGTACGCATAGATATCTTCAATGGTGACTACACTCATCCCTTTTTTAAGGGCAAAGTCTACGATTTCCGGAAGTCTGGCCATAGAGCCATCTTCATTGGTCAACTCGCAAAGTACAGCGTCGTCTCCCAGATTAGCCATTTTTACAAGGT
Source organism: Chryseobacterium sp. II3a (assembly GCF_057815135.1). NCBI lineage: Bacteria > Pseudomonadati > Bacteroidota > Flavobacteriia > Flavobacteriales > Weeksellaceae > Chryseobacterium > Chryseobacterium sp. II3a. The sequence continues at coordinate 289,690 of NZ_JBYPZJ010000004.1, forward strand.
CTACACTTCCTTCTGTATGTCCACGTCTTTCAAATACTCCATCTTTTTTAGCAATCAGAGGAAATACGTGTCCCGGGCTTGCAATGTGCTCAGCCAATGCATTTTCAGCAACGGCTGTTCTGATGGTGGTTACACGGTCTTTTGCTGAAACTCCCGATTCTACGCCCTCTCTGGCTTCAATAGAAATGGTAAATGCGGTTTGGTTTTTTGAATTGTTGTTTTCCACCATCGGACGAAGATTCAGATGCTTACTCTTTTCTTCGGAAATGCATAAGCAAACGATGCCACTGCATTCGCGGATCAAAAGAGCCATGTCTTGTTCTGTAATAGTGGAAGCGGGAAAGATGATGTCACCCTCGTTTTCACGGTTTTCATCGTCTACTAAAAGAATACCTTTTCCCTGTTGTAATGTTGAAAGTGCTTTTTCTACACGTTCTTTAGAGGTTGCTCCAAATTGTTCTAATAATTTTTCCATGTTATTTTACTTTTAAAAGTTAAAATAGTCTTCGGTACATGGAAATGAAATACAATACCATAAGAGCCCGCAAGGGATCTTACCGTATGTCTCATTTTCTTCTCCCATCCAGACTTTAACTGTCGGTTTTGGAATTTCACCAAATCAGTCCCTTCAAAAGAAAGGAGTCGCGGACTGTAACCGCCGGTAGGGAATTTCACCCTGCCCCGAAGAAAACTTATACTAAGTTTTACTGTATGTATTAATTTAAATTTTTTATTTCATTGAATACATTTAATGCACAAGTCGCTAATTTCGGAAAGTTTTCTGAAATGAGAAAGTGTTTTTTGATAGGATTTATCAATAGTTGACGGGTTTTAAATCCAGATAAGAGTGGATTTTGTATGTATTTTTCTAAGATGAATAGATTTTTATTGAATCAATTTTAAGTGATCATCGTATAACCCTATTAATAAGCTATTTCCATCTTTGTCAGTTTTTATTCCACCATAAGCAGCTTTGCTGTATTTTTCAGCATGTCCTTCCTGGAAGAAGAAAGATTCTGCTCCGATATTAATCCTCCAGCTGTTGGGTGAAGTATATTTGATGAGGTATTCTCCGGATTTCAATGGAGTTGCATTTTTTTGAAAGCGAACCCGCTGAGCAACCCCTTTGGAATCAAGCTTTACAACACAATAGCCACGGTTTGGAATTTTTTCAACATTAATATTATTGACAATGTCATACCGTAAGCTCATATAGTCACCCTGCATCAGGGAACGGGGATCTACTGGAGCCAGTTTTAACAAGATAGGTTGTCCATTCTTTAGTAAAGTTTCTTTTTCCATTATAGAATAATTGAAATATACCAATAAGAGAACAAGATTAACAATGATGATAAGCCATTTATATTTTTTCATGGGTGGTCAGTTTTTTGTGAGTAAAAAAATAAATGGTCAAAAAGAGGATTCCTGATGCAAACAAGAGTATAGATTTGGTTAGTAACGTGAAATTAAGATCATAGTAAAACCTTCCGATAAAAGAGATTAAAGCTATGATCGATACAACCAAACCGGTTTTGTAATTGGTATAAAAGCTTAATAGCATAATGAGAATAGCTCCTGCTATGGTAGGCGTTAATAAAGTAGGTGATAAAACCAGAACTGTAAGAGCATAAATAATGATTTGATCAAGTGTATTGGTAATCTGTAATGTTTTGAATAGAAGAAATATCACATAAAGTATAGCTATTACAATCACAAGAGATGGTATCCAGTCATAATAATACTCTGAAATGCGGAAAAAAGATGCGAATCCTAAAAATGCAAGGGCGAATATGAATGAAAATACCATTCCTGTTCGGATCGGATCATACAATTTAGATAAAATTTTATTTTTGGTTATTATTTTTGATTCCTGCAAAAACAAATAAGTGTTGATGGCTGCCTGGAATATAAGAATCGCTGAGGTTAAGTTAAAGATATGATTGTTCTGGGCAAATGCGAATATAGTTCCGTTAATAATAAATATGGAAATAAAAGAGAGTATATAGCTTTGAACCAAAAATAAAGTACAGAGTGCAATAGCAATGAATGCTATATAAATACTATCTCCTTCAGAAGCAAGCCCGATTCCAAGAAGTGAAAAACCGGTAATAAAAAAAGTGACACTCAAAGTATCTACAAGTGTTTTTCCTGATATCCTACTGATAAAAGATGATACTGCTATACAGATCATCCCCAATATACTTGCTCCTATCTCTGAATCGATAATTTGGATCGTAAAAATAAAGCCTAAAAAGGCAAGACAGGCCATTATTCCACCAAAAATGGATAGTATTTTGATAGATAATGACTGATGATTAGTGTTTTTTTCTTCATAAGCCGCCATGATAGTTTCTTCATCAAAATGAATTTCCCTGCTGCTTTTATCCTGAAGAAAATCCATCAGGTTTTTAATATTTTCTCTATTTGTCATTTTTCCATTTTTTTTGAAGGATCATCAGATTTTTAATAATGAGTGTGATACTCACCACTACGAAAAAGAAAACCAATAAGAACATGGCTTCGTGATCCCCTGTTTTGAATAATAAAGTACAGATAATAACAACAATACTTAATGGGATAATCGCAAAATAAAAGCTGTTCTTTGTTTTGAGTCCATACCAGATACCTGAAGCATATGTGATAATGCTGAGCGGGATTAAAAGAAGTATTAAAGTTTTGTGACTGTCAGTAAAATCAAGGCAAAGCCCTAAGGTTGATAAACTGACAACTGCCAGTGATAAAATGTTGGTAAACCAATGGGGAATATTGAGTTTTTTATAATAAGAAAGAAGGAGTGATCCTACCAAAATGGCAAGATTAAGGCTAAAAAGTAAAAGGATAATGATGCTCTCGTTCCAATCTTTAGCCACTTGTTCCGAATAGAGAACAAGAGTAGTATTGATTAAAACCACATACAAAAGCCATAAAGGAGCAAAACCAGAAACGATCACCCAGAGTGTTATAGATATGGTCCATGCGAGAAAGAAGTCATAAGCATCTGCACCGGTTTGGTAGATCTGTCCGAATACGGCAAACAAAACTCCCACAAGGGCAGCAGCTCCGGTGAGAATAGTATTTCTGATAGTGTTATTGATTTTGGGAAGTAATGCTAAAACTGTAGTAATTATTATTAAAACCTCCGTTAATCCAATTTTTACAAACTTTGGTAATTCTGCCCAGTTATAGGCAAAAAAGAAAATGATTCCCGATACGGTAAACCCAATTCCCAGGCTGATTAAAAATAATTTAAGAAATTTTTGCCAGGCTTCTTTACTGTTGTATATATTATCTTTAAGTAAAGTGTTGATATCTTCTTCACTCAGATTGCTGTGCCGGCTGAGAATTTGAATGTCTTCTCTCTGTATATTTTTCATTTAAAGTGTATAAGGTATTGGCAGTCGGTTGCTGTGCTAATGAATAGTTAATCAATTATTTTATAGAATCAGAATTCATTAGGTATCGCAGGAAATATGGTCCCATTCCTGATCCATATAGTTTGTCAGCCAATTTAAAGCATAGTGTCTCTCATAGACAATTCCAGGATGCACCTGAGTCATTTCCCTGTTGTTGATTCTGGCATCTACACAAGCCCAATCGTATCTGTAGTATAGGTCGCTGGCATCAAGGATTTCTGATTTGGAGCGAATTTCATGATGAGCATTAATAAAGTCATTAGGATCCCTGTCACCACCCACAGGGTATTTTTCAAAAGGTATATTATTGAGATCACACAATTCATTAGGAAATGGCAAGATATCTACTATTTTTAAAGCCCATAGTAAAACCCAGATGCATTCGCATTTCCAGGTTTCCTGAAACTTTTTTGCTTCCGTAGGATCAGAGAGAAAGTCTTTTTCTTTGGGGGTTACATATTCCCAAAGATCATATTCTATCAGATAATCCGTCGCAGTTTCTGAATCTATGGTATTAAAAGCTACAAAATTAGTAATGGCGAGTATAGCCACCCTTGCAGCTATTTCTTTGGGTGCTCTCAGTTGGGTTTCCTCTTCAGATTCTATATGAGGAAGGTTAATATTGATTTTAATGCCTTCTTTTTTAAGAATGTCCTCTGTTCTTTCTTTTCTTGTCATTTGTATTGGATGTGATGCTAAGTTTAAAATATTATTTAGTGATGAAGGAGGAATAGCTAAAATTATTCCCTTAATATCTTTTCCATCTTTTTTCCTTTGGCCAATTCATCAATCAGTTTATCAAGATATCGGATATTTCTCATCAGTTCATCTTCTATTTCCTCAATACGGTATCCACAGATCACTCCTTTGATTAATGATGCATTAGGATTCATCTGGGGAGCTTGTTCAAAGAAAGTTTTAAAATCATTTCTACTATTCAGCTGTTCCTGAATGGCTTGTTCATCATAGCCGGTCAGCCAATGGATAATTTCATGAACTTCTGATTTTGTCCGCCCCTTTTTTTCTGCTTTTTGAATATAATGTGGATAAACACTGGCAAAAGCTGTTGTAAAGATTTTTGTATTCTGCATGGCTTTGTATCTGATGCTTAGATTAATTTTTCTAATACTTCCTCAAGAATCGTATTGAATTCTTCTGGTTTTTCAAGCATAGGATAATGTCCAACTTCTGTAATCGTTACATAGTTGTAGTCCTTAAGATACTTACGGTTGTTTTCAATATGGGTAGGGGATGCGTCAGAATTAATAGCAATTACGGGAACCTGAACCTGCTTTGCAATATTTCTGAAATCAGTCTGATATAAAGGTTTGAGTGCATGGATTGCTTTTTCCGGTTCATTTTGAAGGAACTCTTGTTGTACTCTTTCCTTTACGGCAGAAGGAGTTTGTTCTGCAAAAAGATATTGGGGAAGAATGTTTTCCACAGCATATTTAAAGTCAGAACGATAAGTGGATAATATTTGTTCTACCTGTTCCTTAGTAAAAGCTTCATCCAGGTTTTTCAAGGTGTCTATCAAAACCAAAGCTTTTACTTTTGGAATTTTTAAAGAGGCTTCAAGTACATAAGCACCACTCATTGAATGTCCAACAAGAATAATTTCCTGGGCATCTATCACATCAGCTACTGCTTTTATATCTTCAGCATATTGGGAACTGGTCCAGTTTTTTCTGGCAGAATCAGATTTTCCGTGTCCAGCAAGATCTATTTGGATAATGTGATGCTTTGGGGTGAAATATTTTTGTTGGTCACTCCACCACTCGGCATTTCCAAGCCAGCCATGGATGAGAATGATCGCTGTATTTCCGTTTCCGGATTCTTTGTAATGAATTTTCTGATTATCTGAAGAAACTGCATATTTTTCCATTGAACTTCTATTTTATGTTGGTGTGTGACTAATTTTAAAGAAACTAAGGTACAAAAAGCTGGCAGAAATTGAAAAGATTCATTTCTGTAGGGCCTTTTAACTCTGTGTTTTTATTGAGTTTTGAATAATTTGATCGTATAGTCGAGCAATTTTTGATCTCCATATTCACCATGTCCCGGAACCACAATTTTTACATTAGGATATTCTTTTTTTACATTTTCTACAGTGGCAGACCATGTTGAAACATTGGCATCTCCCAAATATCCTTTGCTGGCTTCCAGTTCTTTTAGGAGACAGCCTCCGAATACTATATTTTCAGTGGGGAAATAACCTACAATATTATCTTTTGTATGGCCTTCCCCAAAGAATTTGCTAATTGTTTTTTCATTCCCAACTTTTAATATCAATGAATCGTTAAAGCTGTTTTGAGGAGTGACAAAATTATTTTCTCTGGCTAATTCAATGGTTTTAGAATAGGAATATGAAGGAATATTATGATTATGAAAGGCTTGTAAACCACCTAAACTATCATCGTGAAAATGGGTAGGAATAATAGCGTTGATTTTTGCATGAAGCGTTGTATTGATCCATTGTATCAATTCTTCTGAACTTTTGTCATTGGTAGGAGTATCAAAAACAATTGTTTCTCCACTGTTTTTTACAATAAGCCCATTGCAGGGAACATTCCCGAAATCATGAGTTTGTTTAAATGATGTGTGGATAAATGCGTTTTCTGAAATCTGTGTAATGATGAGGTTTTTAGATGCATATATTTTCTTTGCTGTAAAGTTATTTGAGTGTTGAGAACCGCAACTTAAGATGGTTGAAGAAAATAAGATGATGAATAAACTTTTAATGACTCTCATGTTTTATTTTTAAAGGATGTTCTGAAGTTTAAATTACAAAATATTAACTGATGGAATTAAGCAAAGAATTATTTTTTTATCGCTCAATCCATAAATTTATCAAAGAAACTCATTCACATATCTTGAGGCTCTTTATCAGTAGTGACTCATAAAAAGATCCCTGAAAAGATTGACGCTTTTCAGGGATTGTGGAAGAGTTAAAATTGTTTTTTATTTCTTGGGTTCAGACTTGATGTTAATAATTAAAACGGCGTAAGAGTTTCCGGAAATATCTTTTATTTCGCATTTGAAATAGATAAGGTTCTTTAAAATTTTCTGCTGAAAAACTTCAATCCGGAATTCTGTTCCTATAGGCATTGCTTTTGAGGCATATCCTTCCAAGTTATCAACTTCATAAGTTTCCCGGTTTCCCAGAAAGTTAAAGATTTCTCGGAGTACACAATTGGCGATGAAAACAAATGGAACAATTGGGTAGTTTTCAAAATGGCCTTTGCATTGATTTGGGGTAAAAGGCATGATGGAAATGATAAACTGATGAGGGGCCTCAGTTTTGCTTATTTTGCCGTCCGGAAGTTTCTCGTCATAGTTTTCAACAGGAGTGTCGTTAAAAAAATCTTTGTAAAAACGCTGGAATGAATCCTGAGTAATGATATAATAATCCAGTTCAAAAGAATACAGTATTTCTCCTGATTGCTTATCTTTTGCATTCAGACAGGACTTGCCTTTTCTATTAGATTCCAGATAACTTGCACCAGTAATGGATATGACATCTGGAGTGGGCTTATAAGATAATTTTCTGATCCTTAATTTTTCTCCCAAAAAATAAATCTTTTCTTGGGATGAATCATTGAGTATTCTGTACAGGCTGTAACTTCCTAATGATGCTAATGTTTTTGGAAGATGGGTAAAGTTCTCATTACTAAAATCCTGTCCCGGTATTTCTGTTTCTATAGTGTGTCCATTGAAAATAATATTTTCCGGAATCGTAATGTAAGGAATTGTTTCCCCAATATAAGGGATGATGCTTTTTTGAATGTCGGTTGTTGTCATTGAATGAGGGTATTAAGTTGTTTTCATTTTTTGTGGATAACTTTTCCAGCAATAGTAGCTGTGAGCGATTGGTCATGTCAACAGGATATTGACATTATTTTTCTATATACCAGATTTAGAATAGTGAGAGAAGGTAAAGCTGGTGATGTACATCTAACTAGAAAATCTTTGTTTCCTTTTTTTTATGGAATTTGACCATTTTTATATTTCTTTCTATAGTGATTTGATTGATCTTTTAAAATTACATAAAAAATTGTTATAAATGTTTATGATTAATTAATTGTGGTATTTTTTTAATAGAAAATAAATGGATTATAGACTAAATAAGGCTGATAATAGGCTTTTGAAAAAGTTATCCACATCAAGTTATTAACAAATAAAAATAAATGTGAATAACTTGATGTGGATATTTATTATGTTTAAATGATTGATTAATATGTTTTTATGATCTATTTATATTTGTAGTTTAAAAGTTATCCACATTGATTAATGAGTATTGATTGCCTGATTGAAAAGTTATCCACATATTTTATTCATAAACTCATAAGCCGTAAAACTTTGTATTCTTCCATTGAGAAGAATAGCAATAAAAGTGGAAATTTTTGTTTATTTTGAAATTGTATTTTTCTACAGGTTTTCTATATAATTTTCGTAACCACTTTTTTCCAGAAGGTCGTTAGGACTTAAATGATAGATATCCTTCCATGAATCCAGACCATTTTTTTCAACATATTTTTCAATGATCCTGAACCCCAGCCAATAGTTCATAGATTTTGGAGCATCTGGAAATAGTTTGAGTCTATCATTTCTCAATAATGGATTATTCCCTGAACGGTCAGCAAAATAAGGTTTTAATTTTGTGAATATTTCTTTCTCGTTTCTGAGATACCAATTCCAATTCTCTTTTGTCATATGCTCTACAGCTTCATATTTCTCCATCTTGCGGTTAAAAAACACATAGGTAAAGTAGCAGGCAAAACCTTCGTCTATGGTCTGGGCCAAAGCAGTTCCTCCGTTGCTGTCAGTATTCCTGAAATGTTCATACACCAGATGATTCAATTCATGAGGAAGTCCTTTTTCAAGGGTGTAGAGAATATCTACCTCTTTATTATTAAGTTCTAAGGCAAATTGTTCAGCATTGCATCCACCAAATGAAATTCCTATGATCGGAGTGAAGAGTAAGCTTATTTTAGCCTTAGGTTGATAGGGGACCAGCTTGTTGAATTGAGTAAGAGTATTTTGAAAATGTTTTTTCAGATCAATACTTAAAATAATATTGGCCTTATCTTCCAACTCCGGTTTATTTTTTTCATAAAAGGTTTGGTTCCAGGCTATCATGCCTTTAGGATTATTGAAAAGATGAGCATTCTCTTCCCCAAAAATAACTGCATAGCAGCTGTCCCATAATTTTTTATGAGGCAGATAAACATTTTTAAGAATCCTTGTGGAGTCGTATTGATGGTTTTTATGAGCAAGAAGCTGATGCTTAAAGAGATTGTTGATTACAATGTTTTCAACTTTTACACTATCAGCAACCTTTTCTAATCTGTTATAATCAAAATTTTTATCAACAATAGAGGATGAAGGCTTTATAGAACAAGAGAATATGACAAATGCTGATAAAAATAGAATAATTTTTTTCATTGAATGAGTTTCCGATTATTAAAGGATTATTGTATTGGTGTTAATGCTTTTGAGTTTCTTGTGATCGCAACATATTGAAAATAATCCAATGTATGAGTGTTGGGTTGTGGTGTGAAGCTTTCTCCAAACATTCTGGATTTTATGGATATTAATTTATCAGCCTTTTGATAAGGAGAATGATTACCATTGAGTTTGAATACTGTTATGGTATTGGGCTGGGCCAAATCTTTGAAATCATTAATTCCTTTTACCAACATCAACGGGCCATCAGCATTCATCCAGTCTATTTTTTCATCTTCAGGGGTAGGGAACTGCGGATTTTTTGGAAGATACATTTCACTATCCAGCGGATAACTTACAATACTTGATGTTTTAAAACCTGAATTTTTAAGCCTTTCTGCAAAAGGTTTTTCATTCTTTTTTACCCCATGCTGAAGCACATGATAAAATCCGAAAAGTCCGTAGAATTTTTCATGTTCAATGTTCAGTTTTTTCACCGAGTTTTTAAAATTGATGATCATGACCGAATCTCTGGAGATCTTACGGGAATTATCATTGAAATCTGTATCAATTCCAATGACGGATATTTTCAAAGAATCTTTTAGGGTTTGATTATAATCATAAATAGTATTCCATTTTTCCATTAATTCTTTGCTGGATTGTTGTGGAATTCTCTTCTTTACAGCGACTACAACTTCTTTAAGCAGGTTTTGATCCTTTGTATTTCCATGAAGGAAGAGGTTTAGCTTATGTGAATAAGTGCTGTCCATCTCAGCAATATAGTATTTGACACCCGTTTTTTGATTTAGAAATTTCAGAAAATCAAGGTCCAGCTTCTGATTATCAGCATATCCATGAATTTCACCCAAAAGGATAACCTGTGAACTATAGAAGCTATCATCAAATAATTTACCATCTATTTTATCATTAACGGACACCTGATTATTTTTCAGATAGCTTGTAAATTCAGAATCTTTTCCACCAATAAAAATTGTATTACTGATAAATACATAAAGAATAGAAATTAAAATGATAACAAATACAGATAGTAAAAAGTATTTGAAGAATTTGAAAATTTTTTTCATGGGTTATTTTTAAACCAATATATTATAAAAAAAGAATGGAAAAAAATTTTAGAGACCGAATGGTAGATTTTTATTTCTGAATGGTAATTGATAAAGCTTTGTTGAATTAATTGATCTAGTTGTTTAGAAAATGAATTAAGTAAATTGAAAGGTAAAGTATTTTTTTCTGCAACGTGAGCATTGGAAAGTGGCTATTTCTCTTAAACTCTCTGGAGCACCATAGGTTTTAAAATTATAATATTCATTTTTTTCTTTGATGCCGTTTTCCCAATATATATAATGAATACTGATTTTATAGAGCTCATCTTCATTTTGTGGATAACCCGTAAATTCCGTAATGTTTTCACAACAGAGAGGAATATCAGGTTTTTGCATAAATAATGGGATATCCGGTGTGCGATTATATTTTTCTGTTAACATCATTTTGAGTTCAGTGGTTCGAGCATTAGGAAGGTTAAGCAAATTTAGGTACCTTTCAATGGTCTCTTCATACAGAAAACTACAGGTATGCATCATGGGTTTAGATTGCAGGCAATCTTGGCAGGCAGCATAAATATCCTCATCAATCTCGCCGTTTTCTAGAATAACTTTTCCTTGGTAAGGATATAAATCTATATCAGATTTTCCACAGACGTGGCATTCTGTGTAATATTCATCAAGTTTTTCAAGGGCGTGATCGGAAATAAGTTCGAAGATTTTTCCCATTTAATAATGTATTCAGACAGATGTTATGGTGTTATATGCAATGAAAATAATTTATTCTTTGTCTTTATAAATATTCCAGAAGTTAAAATCGGTCATAGGAGCATCTGTTATTCCTACATTCCGGCCCATTGTAACGATTTGGCCTCTATGGTAAGTTCCATGAAGAATGACATGCTGGATATATTCATATTTTGAAAAATCGCATTGAAACCATTGGGACTCTATCTTTACATTTTTGGCTAGATCTTCTTCAGATAAGCTTTCCACATAATCAACCAGCTTTTGCGAGTTATTTTTTATGTTGTTGAACACTTCTTCTTTACTGGTTTCAGCGGCGGTTTTGGCAAAATCGAAATCGTTGTTTTCAGAAATATAACTCCACCAATATTCCTGAGTCTGCCAGATATGATGCAGGGTTTTCAGAATCGTCGGAAAGCTGGAAATTACTTCCTGATTAAGTTGTTCATCAGATTTTGTGGATAGCCAGTCAATGTATTTATTGACTACCCAATTGTTGTACTGAACGGTTTTGTCGATTAAAGTTTTTAAGCTCATAGTATTAATATTTTGTGGTTTAACAATGAGAATCAAAGCCCGAAATGTCGATCATGATTTTTATTTTCAGGATTGATAAGGGCTTTATTGCTATAAGTTGCGGCTTCAAATTCACTGATATTGACTGATAGGAATGAAATGTCAGAAAATAATTCTGTAAGCCGTATTGATATCTGCTTTGAAAGGTCAGCTTTTTGTTCAGTACTGCATCCCTGCATAATGTATCCGAAGACATGGAGAAAGTTTTTTTTATATTCTCCCAGTCGATAGTATTGATAGGGCTGCAACCTTATTTTAATGTCATTTACAGCAAATAAACCTGTTGACTCAGCCACACTGTATACCGCATCCATGATTTCATCCGGAGTTCTTTGTTGGAGGATATCTTGTGAGCATTCTATAATAAAATGAGGCATATGAAATCTTTGGTAATATGATTTTTGTCATGTAAAAATAAGAAAAATATGAATCCATTTTCAAATAAAAAACCGCTCTATTTTGAACGGTTTTTATCGTATTAATTTTTTATAACACAGATTTTGTAATGCTATATTGAGGTTTTATAGGATCAGACATATCCAGGATAATATCATACCGGCCATCTTCCGCTATCGGGAAATCATAAGCATTAAGGGCGATGGTTTTTCCATCACTATTTAACCCCAGATTATAGCTCCAATCGTTATCTACTCTGAATTTTAAATTCCCTTTTTTCAGATTGAAGTTTTTAAGAAAATAATGATTTGGGTTTTGGGGATCTTCTTGCAATGGGGTGTCTTTTCCGTCCCATCCGCCTGGTGTTGCATTTCCAATGATTCCCCATAAATATTGGTTTGCTGTTCTTGTCCCTGTTTTTATACTTCCATCGCGGAGTTTAACTGTTATAGTATTGATTTTTCCGGTTGCGTCTGGTTTAAAGGTGAATGCAAAGTTTTCATCCAATTGAAATGAAGTATTGCTGATAGGGAATAATGAACATATTGGATACCCTTTCTCCCTGAAAAGGACTTGGTCATCTATAACGGTTACGTAGAATTTAGTGTCTCCTGTAGAATAAACTCCCTCTAGTTTTTTTAACTCTTGTGAATTAACTTTTGGAACAGCAGGCATCTTATTCGGTTTATTGTATACTATATTTTCAATTTTCGGTACAATGAGATCTGTGTGAGATAAAGTAGAATTTGACATCGCAATGAAGCAAATATCATCATCCAGAATTCTGTAATAGATACTTCGGTAACCTGGCCCGCCGCCGCCATGCCCAATTCTTTTTTTACCATCAACAATTAAGACATCACTGCCTAATCCGTAATGGTCATTAAGATAAGGGGTAAACATTTTTTCAATGGTTTCCTTTTTTAGAATGGTATTGGTTTTAAAAGATTCATTGAATTTGAAGAGATCCTCAACAGTAGAATACATGGCTCCTGCAGCAAAAGGGTGATCAGTTTTAAAACGAAAGGCTTCGTTGAACGTGTGATCTGATAAAAAATCATAACCCAGCGCTTTATTTTCATCTGTAACCTTGTTAAAATGGAATCCGGTATGATTCATTTGCAGCGGTTTTAGGATATAGCTTTCAATCGCTTTATCGTAATCCATGCCTGAGGCTTTCTTGATAATATATCCAAGAATATAATATCCGGAGTTGGAGTAATCCCATTGTTTACCGGGCGAAAAATTCAGAGGTTTTGCAGAAATAAATTTGATGAATGTTTCTTCATCTATTGTATTTTCTGAATTGGTATCATTGGGAATTCCTGAGGTATGGGAAAGGAGGTTGGCGATGGTGATGCTGTCTCCTTTAGGAAAATTGGGATAATATTTGGAAAGCTTGTCGTTGATCGATAATTTTCCTTCCTCTTCCAGCTTCAGAATAACTGTAGCTGTAAACATTTTTGTGGTAGAAAAGATCCGATAAAGACTATTATTGGTATTTTTTTCTTTTTTAGGACCGTTTTTATAGCCATAACTTTTTTCGAAAATAATTTTCCCTTTTTCAGCAACCAGAATAGTTCCACTGAATTTGCCAGCTTGGTCATAAGCCGTTAATAATTGTTCAAGTTGCTTAGTCTTTTGTGAAAAAGCAGGATTGACTGCCAGTAGTACCATAAGGCAGATTAGAATAGATCTCATGTAATTTTTATTATAAGACAATTGTTTCTGGGATAATGTTACATCCAACGGTAAGAAAAACGAATAGTTATTTTTTTGTTGTTTGGGTTAATAGCTCAAAACACAATTGATCAATCGATTCATTGATTGAAGAAACATTGGAAAGAATAATAACCGCTGTGTGATCCTCCATATTAAGAGTCATTGAAGAAGAATATCCACCCGTTCCGCCATTGTGGAAAAACACTTCCTTATTGTTTTTAGTGGTAATAATATGCCAGCCCAAACCGATTTTTGTTTTATCATTTACTGTAAACGTAGGCTTTCTGGTTAAAGCCAGTTCTTTATTTTTGGGATTAAATTGTGCATTTGCAAATTTTGCAAGGTCTCCGGTTGTGGATAAAATACCACCCGCTCCGAAAAGGACATCCCAGTCCCAGTTCGAAACAAGATCTCCATTGATATTACGTCCTTTGATAAGTGCATCACCCAAATGTTGAGAAGAGGTAAAAGACTGAGACATTCCATATTGATCAAAAACTGTTTTTTGCAATAAGTTTTGAAATGTAGTTTTTTGGGATAGTCCTAATGTATAACCCAATAATCCTGCACCAAGGTTAGAGTAAGAAGATTCTTTAGAGGTTTTATGCTCAATTGTCATTAGGTTTTTAAGATAATCCTCAAGGTCTTTTGTATGATATTTTAAATAAGGATTCTTTAGATCTGATAAATCCAGGTTTTGAGGTAAACGAGGGAGCCCTGAGGTATGATTGGCAAGCTCTTCAAAGCTGATTTTTTTATTGTCCTTAAAAGGGAATGAATAATATAAATTGATAGGATCTGTAAGCTTTATCTTATTAGTTTCTACCAGGGAAGCGAGAACAGTAGAGGTAAATACTTTTGAAATGGAACCGATTTCAAAAATCTTATTTTGATTTTCAACAGGCTTTATAGAGTCATGGTCTTTTATAATACCATAATAATTTGTTTTCCCGTTTTGAATAACTACAATAGAGAGTTGAGTATTTTCAGGAAATTTGAGGGCTGTAGAATAAATAGCAGCGGCTATTTCTTTTGGATAGGAGGTGAGGGCATTGGTTATTTTTTCCGGATCTTTATAAGGCTTAATAAATAGGCCATTGATTTTATTTTGAGAATCTAATGAAATATTAACCATCAGAATTCCTTTATCAAATTGGGTTTTATAAGCTGCATAGGTTGACTGTTGATAATTTATGAATTCTGTATTTTTCATATTTCCGACCTGAGCTTTTAAGTCAGAGAAAAATTGTTTGTTTTTATCAATGGGTAATGATTGTTTCATTTCTGGGGCAAAACTGTTGAAAATCTCATCATATTTCCCGGTATTGAAGTTCTTCCGAAACTGGTCGATGCTATGGCTGTAGTTTTCAGTTTGGGCGGTTAGGCTACTGCTCAATATGATTAAAATTAAGATGTAAAATAGCTTTTTCATGGTGATCATTTTTGATTTTCTTTCTCTTTAATTTTAAATGTAACTGTTTTTCTGTAGGAAATAATATCATTGATTTCTAAAGCTTTTTTAGGATAAGCAAACCCATTTTTAATTTTGAAATAAGGAGAAGGATAATACATCTTCTGACATATTTTATCACAACTCCCCAATGCTATTTTTATTATATCATCTTTGTTGATATCGAATGTTTTCAATTTTTTATGGCCATTGGGGGTGGTTAATAAACCTACCCACTTGCCATCAATTTTATAAACCGGATCATAGATGTATTTCTGATGGAAAAAATCACCGTTTTTATTTTTAGAAATGTACAGGATTACATTTTCATATTCTTCAAAATCTGGGCGACCATAGTGATCATAGGCATTAAACTCAACATTTTCTTTCGGAAGTCGGTTCATTAAATTTTTCATCACAGAATATTTGCAATGAAATGCATTGTCCATTACATATGAATGATGTATAACAGTCAGCGTATCTCCTGTTTCCGAATCTACTTCCTTTGTTCTTTTTTCTCCTTGTTTTGTATTGGGATTAAATTCTTCAACGCTAATTTTTTTACCAATGAAAATATATAAATTTTCACTTTCCTTTATTTCCTGGGAAAAACCGAAAGTGGATATAATAATAAAAAAAGATAAAAGAATTTTAGCGGACATAGGTTGTGCTAGCAATTGCTAGAAATAAATAAAATATTAATACATCAAAATGATATTATATTTTCTCAAAATATTTTCCCTTAAACTGATATCTTATTTTTTTAGGGGTAACCTTGGAATCTGCCTGTATTAAAGGAATGCTGATTATTTTATTCTTTTTATCATACTCAATCTCGTAATCTCTGCCTTCATAGTTTCTGTTGGCGGAGGCTGTAAGATCTACTTCATAGCTCAGTTGATTTTTTATCCCGCTTTGAGTCTTGATGAGCTGGGCTTTATCATTTAGTTGTTGGTTATCAATAGAAAATACTTTGATGATATGGTAGCTCATTCCGGAGCTTAGTATCGCTTTACTTTGAGTAAGGTAATATTTTTTGTTTTCTGAAATAATATCATTGATCTGATAATAATAATATCCGGGATCGCCCTCACCTTGGATTTCTACGGCTTTAGAATATACTTTTTTACCAGCTTCATGCTGGAATACATTTCTGAAGAAATGCATAGTTCCCCCTGTCCACGTATCCCAAGAATAGATCCGGAATTTACCATCTTCTGAAGTGGTTACAATAAGTCCGTTTTTCTCCAGAGATTTGAAATGATAGTTGATGGTTTGAGGTTGAGAAGAGGTATACCGGACTAATAGTTTTTCAAATTTTGTGTTGGCGGCCGCCAAAGAATCATATGAATTTTTAAGATCTCTGCCTTCGGAAGACCAATAATTAATTTTTTGAAAGGATTCATTTAGCTGTTTTTCAATTACGGAAATATTTTGGCCGAATACAAACTGAGCGGCGATTAAACATGCAAATCCAAGTATTTTCTTTATGTTCATGGTATTCAATGTAAATTGATTGGTTATTTTTTACACTTTAGCTGAAATACATTTCCTTCAGGGTCTGTGCCATCACACAACCAGAAATCATAGTTCTCAAAAGTTTTAATGGCTCTCATCTCAACTTTTTTCGATAGCAATTCATTTCTTGCTGATTCAATATCTGTATCTACTTCAAAAACAAGTTTAGTATTGTTATCGAATTGATATTCTGTTTCCATTCTCTCCAAGTATTGTTCCCCGATTTTATGGAGTCCAATATTGACTGCGCCGGCATTCATCAAAACCCAAATGGAATCTTCTTCAATCACTTTTAAATTAAAATTATCAACATAAAAATTCCTGAGTAATGTGATATTCTGTACATACAGGATAATGGAGTCTAATTTTATATTCATGATTAAAGAGCGTGCTTTATTTGATAATTACAGGTGATGGATGATAAATAAGCTGTACTACGCCAGATTTGAACACATTTGTTTTAATAAGTTTTAAATTTAATCTTTCTTTTAAATCTTCAAAAAGCGGCTTGCCGCTTCCTAAAGCGACAGGATGCACAGATATTCTGTAAACATCAATCAGATTATTTTGAATAAAGGTTTTAATAAGACTTGCGCCACCGTAGAGCCAGATATCTTTTCCGCCCTGTTTTTTGATTTCTGAAACTTTTTCTACAAGATCAGAGTGAATAAACGTGGCTTTCTCATCTGCCCGGTTTTGGCTGGAGAAAACAAACTTATCCTTTGCATGAATAGTTTTCCAGAATTCAAGTTCTTCCGGAGCTGCATTTTCATCAGGTTGGTAATTCCCCCACGAGTCATAACTTACTCTTCCATAAAAAATAGTGTCGACTCCGGAGATAAAACCCTCAAAATCCATATCATCTTCCATGATACACCAATCGATTTCTCCGTTAGGTCCTTCAATAAATCCGTCTAAGGTTGTTGCTAAATCCAGAATAATTTTTTTCATAGTAATAGTAGATGATTTGATATTTTTTCAAAGAGCAATGAAAGATAGTCTATTTTTAGGTTTTAGAAAAGCTAATAAATAAGTGTTTTATTTAGATTCTGTAATTCCTATTATCACTCCGAAGTTACCATCAGTCTGGGTCCAGTTTTTCTCAGGAAGATAAGTTCTGGAAACAAAACCGTCAAGATACAGAGCTTTTTTACAGCCCATTTCTTTAAAAAACTGAGCGAGAGTATAGAAATTTACTTCTTTTTTAGACATGGCAAATATAATTTCTCCATTGTCCAGAACACCTACACCGTTTCTGATATTCAGATTTTTAGAATCTTTTTGAAAGATGGGGTTGATCTTTCCATCAATCAATAACATCGGCCCAGACTGAGTAGCGAATTTGATAGAAGGATTTTGTTTATACTTTCTAGTTTCAGAAATTCCTGGCTGATTGTTTTGGGTTAGATAAAATATTCCATTAGGCTGAAGATAAAAGTTCCCAGATCCCTGTAATGTGTCAATAGATTTAAGGATTTTGAAGTTTTCAATATACAGTCCTTTGGGGGTATTATCTGCTTCAAACATTCCGCCGTTCATGGCGAAAAGTAATTTTTTATTCCTTGATTCTGTTTCATATTTAAGATTACGAATGCTTTTCAGAATCTCATTCTGACTGTTCTTCCAGTATAATTTTACCTCCTGTCTTTTAGGATTTACCTGATAAATAACAAAGTTATTTTCATCCCGTATTTTTTCTTTACAGGAGATGAAAAGAAGGAGTAGAAGAGGAAATAAAAAATATTTATGTTTTGTCAGCATCAGATAATGAATTTATCAGTTTTTTAGTAGACTTATTCTTTTACGCAGCAACAAAATTATAATGAGAAGTATGAGAATAACAATGAGAGAAAAAATGGCGAGCATTTTTAATGTTTTATTCTCACTACGGATATCGGAAAGTTCTTTCATATGCCTTCCTATCATATTTTCAGATACATTAATATCTTCATCAATAAGGTCAGCAGTTATTGTTTGTGTATTCGGAATTTTTAATTGATTCAGGTAATCATTGCTCAGTTTTTGCAATTCTTTTAATTCTTTCTGGGTGACCTGATCCATCCTTTTTTGTACGAAGCAGTGATCAGAATATAGGAGCCCGGTACCTTTATCAATGCGGGCGAATATCAGATATTTTCCTTTTTCCGTATATAAAATATCACATGAGCGGAGTGGAGAATGAAAAAGTGTTGCATTTATATTGTAAAAATCCTCATAATGATCTGCCTTATAGATTGTATTAATTTTTACCTTACTCAATGTATTTTGAGATGTTTTGAAGCCATTAGGACCTTCTGAAACATCATAAATTTCACCCATAAAAACAAGAGAAGCATTTTCAAATGAATCTTTTATGTTAGGTTCAGCAGCACATTTACAAGCAAAAACTTGTAATGGAAGAAAAAGAGATAAGAGAAGGAATGTATATTTCATGATGTATAAATCCACTGATTTATTTAAGATTTTTAAGCTCTATTTGCAAATCCTGTGAAATTATATAAAATTGGATATGAAAAAAAGCACTTAAAAATAGTGTTTATCTCGTTCAAATGTAGGATGAATGTATATTATTAATCCTTTCTTAATTCTTCACTTATAGCTTTCTGAAGTTCATTTTGTTTTTTTATAACTTCATTATATCGCATCACTTTGAACTTCTTATTGACTTCCATTCTCCAGAAGTAGCTCATCAGTTCTTTTTTTTGATTTTCAGAAAGTTTATGGGTTGGCTGCAGCCCTTTCGTATTGCCTTTTTCGTCAAAAATTAAATAGGGATGAATAATATCATTGGTCGCTTTAAAATAATTAATAAAATCCTGCATCTCCGAATTGGAATTTTCCAGTTTTTCTATGATCTGATAATGGTAATCATAAAGAGAAATAATAGTAAACCGAAGTGAATCATTTGTTATTGTTTTTAAATTATTGGCTTTTAAAGATTCATACCCCGTTTTGTTGATGATAGGTGTATAGTTTCTGAAAAGGGCATAATAATACAATACAATGGAATCTTGTGGAACGGGTTTTCCCGATGTCCAGTTTCTAAAAACCTGAACTCCCCGAATACTTATTTTGTGATTATCCATATTGGCTTTAAAATCTTTGGTATCAGATTGTAACCCATTATGGATTTCTGTAAGTATTTTTGACTGCGAAACTTTTTCACCCTGGTTGGCACTCCATTCTGTTAAAATAAATGCGAGAATAACACTGATAAATATTAATACAAAATCTGTAAAATATTTTTTTAAAGTACTGATAACCCGTTCTCTGGACATTCTGTATAAAATATAGGTTAATAAATATAGTGTATCAAACTGTTGGAAACTATGATAGATTTAGAATTAAAGAGTGTTTTTGAATGATAGACTAATGTTTCAAGTTTGTAGTATTTCATGGCTGTCGTTTTTTAGTAAGGGAAAACTACAAAAAAATATGGAATGAAAGCAAAAAACCATTCTGTGGGGTAGAATGGTCTTGAATTTTTTAGTAGTAAGAATAATGAAACTGGTAAAGTTTACTTCTTTTCATATTTTTTAAAAAGAGCATTATCATAGGGGATGAACATGGATAAATCTTTAGCTTGCCATTCTCCGTCCTCAGCAACCTGATAAAAATCATAAGAGTTGGAAAGAAAGTTTTCACCGTCCGGGGCTTCCTGCCAATCTTTTTTCTCTCTGTTGTATAGCAGGATCATACAGCTTACACAGTTGTAGTTCTCGCCCTTATCAGGGTTTTCATAGCATTTCCCGATTTTGATATTTAGTTTTTGATTGATGATAACATCTGTCAAACGTCTGTCTGTTAATTTAATCAGAGCAATCTGGGCATCTTCATCATCCGGACTTTTTTTCGCAGGTACTAATTTCTCAAAATGAGCATTTTCAATCTTTTTTAGCTCTTCTTCTTTAGCACTTCCCGTTAAAAAATCAAGATTATAGGGGTGAAAATCTTTTACGGATTCGGCAACTACCGTAGTAGAGGCCGGTGCAGGACTTTCTGCCAGGTATTTCTGATTGGTTTCATAATTTCTCCAGTCTTCTTCATTATAGGTTACATACTGTTGAATTTTATAAAGGAGGCTTTCTCTTTCATTGATTTGTATAAAATTGCTGGCTATGAGAAATAAGACAAGGACTCCAAGGGTTATTCCTATAACTTTAAATGCTTTTTTCATATTGATTATTAATTTTTTTAAATCTGTTTATTGTTGACTTTGCAATCTGATCCAGTTCAGGATAAAAAGCAAGGCGAATATTCCTGCAATATACAACTGTACTTTATTCACTTTCTTTGGACCAAATTTCCAGACACAAATCCTGTCTATAATGATGATGAGAACAACCGGAATTAATCCTAATAATATATAGATTCCTGCCAGACCATCTGCCGCAGAAACACTGGTGAACGCTATGTAGGAGAAAAACAATCCGACAAGAAGAGTTAATATTCCTAAAATGAAAAATAAGGTAAGTTGATGAGCTATTCTATTTGAAGATTCCATGGTTTGTGTTAATGAAAATTGTAGTAAAATTAAAATTTTTGATTGTAGCCAGATTGTATAGCCGCTTTAAGGATTTCAACATTGATATCTTTCAAGGCTTTAAACTTAATACAATATCCGGTTACGCTGGCTTTCCCTATTTCTTTTCCAAAGGTTCTGCTTAAATAAGTTTTATCACCTATTCCCATAATATAAACAGATATTCCGGTGGTATTGGCACTCATTCCGATCTGGTAGAACTCTTTGCTTTTTCCATCAGCATATTGCATGATGTGAGATCCGTAGCCTATATTGGGATTGGAAACTGTTTTACCATCATCATTTTTACCATCCAAAAACCATAATTTACTATCAGGCATAAGTTCCAGTATGATGTGATGTAGTTTCAGCATATCAGAACGTTTAGGTTCAGATTGTGTTGTTATATAATCGTTGATCTGTTCCTCGATGTTCATATTTTACTTTTTATTTAGAATTGGCAAAAAAAGACTCAATAGGTGATTGTTGTTGATTAATGATCAAAAGCTGACTTTTATCGTCCAAAAGAACCTTGTACTTAAATTCTTTGTCCGGATTAAAGTCCCATTGGCTCAATTCCTTGAACTGGCTTTTAACAAGATTAAGTTTTTCGTTATGATCTTTGGAGATAATGATTATTTTCGTTAGCGGAGTCTTCTTCATTTTTTCAAGACTGAGCATGGTAATTGGTGTTTCGGACTCCTCACTTGAACGCATAGGATACATTTGGCCTATCATATTAAAATCTCTTCTATTTTCAGACAGGATATATCTGTAAGTCATAATATGGTCAAGCTCATTGATCCATTCGGGGAAGTTTTCCTCATAAACCCTGATATAGGTATCCACAAAATTTTTATCAATAGGTTTTTTCTGAGCAATATATTCCTTTACGGTTGGATATATTTTTTTTGCCATCAAATCAACATATTTGCTGTAATACCAATCATTGGTGTCTGTTCTTCCATTTAAACTTTCATATACATATCCATTCCCAAGAGCGGTTGCCAGGGCTTCATTCATTAATTGATAGGCATAATTGCTGTATTTTGATGGGTTATCTTTAAAGTTTTTTGCAATACTTTTTTTCACCACAAGAGACTGTTCATCGTGAATGATGTGATACGTTTCATGCAGCATAACACTGAAAAAACTTTTGTAATCTTTTAAGTTGGTTTGAACAGCGCTTATAAAGTTATTATAAAAGGCCTGAGCTGTAAATCCCATTGAATTAGGTAAAGGGTACATGGCTATTTCAAAAGGAATAGAAGCATCCCAGTGGGTGTTATAAAACAATAAACCTGTCTGGAAATAATATTCCATGTTTTTTTCACTGGCATATTTGCTAATTTCCTTTAGCTGTGGTTCAAACTGGACTTTGTTTGGAACATAAATAAGCTCATTGTAAATGGGGGTAAATACTGTAATAATTTCAGAAATGCTCTGTAAGGTTGTATTAGGCAGAATTCCGATGGAGCGGAGCTTAAAATCATTTAAATTATTAGTTTCAATAAGGTTTTTTTTCAAAATATCTCTGGACTGCATTGGTATTTTTGAGCCATAAGGATATTCATCAAATGAATAACTGTAATCAATAGGAAGCCGTTCAAACTTTACAATAAGTTCCTTATACTTTTGGGTATTATACTTTGATTGAGTAAATGCTGTCTTAAAAACATTTTCCGGATAATAATCAGAAAGATTTTGTACAAAAACAAAAACAGCCAACTGCTCAGAATATTTAATATTGAAATTGACTTTCTGCCCAAACGCCCAAAAGGACAATAAAAAAAATAGTGCGAAAAAATTTTGTTTCATGGTTTTTGTTGTAGTGTATGTTTTTTTATTTACATCGATTTTTTTCAAATAGGCTCTAATCCTTATGAATTTCAATATCAATGATTTTTAAAATGAGTTCTGTCTGTAATTTAAATCAATAGTAATCAGATACAGGACTCTTCAAATTTAGATAAAGACGGATATTCTATGCATAATTGTACTGAAGAATAACTGATATTAATCCAATAAATTATTTTTATGTAAGCTGTCAAAAATCAATTTATCAACTTCTGATATTTTATCTTTATCAGAATAATTAAGCCATTTTATTTCTTCAATTTCAGAGCTTGCTTTTAATTCTCCGGAGTATTGCCCAGAATAACAAGTCATTTTTACAATGATACCTTCCGCATGTCCATGGGACTGAGCTTCAAAAGTACCTATATATTGAAGCGTTTTGCCATCAACAGTAACATTCAGTTCTTCTTGTATTTCCCGGATAAGTGCTTGTTCATCAGTTTCACCAATTTCTCTTTTACCTCCCGGAATATAGTATTTATCTTTACCAAAGCTTCTGGTTGAGAGAATAGATTTATCTTTTAGCTCTATCCAGGCCAGTTTATCAATGATTGCCTGTGTAACCTGTCTGCTATTTGGCGATTCATTCTGATCTGTTTCAGCAGCATAGTTTTTATTATTCATGTCTATTTAATTGTTTTTTTTAGATAACGCATTATTAGCCTTACTCCATTAGTTGTTTCTTCATTGAAAGAATTTGTAAAGATAATATAAGCAACACCATTTGTTTTATCAATATGAACCAAAGTATAATAAGTTCCGGCAGTTCCCGAATGATTAGACCATTGTATGTCGTTTTCAGATATATTGTACCAGCCCATAGAATACTGTGAAAAATGATCATGTATATACTGATAGGTAGAAGCCATTAAATAGTTATTTTCATCGTTCAATCCTTTCAGATTCATCTGAATGAATTTTATATAATCTGGAAGTTTGATGTTAAGGTCTCCCGCAGGCTCAGTATAATCAAGGCGATAGTCTGTTGTAGAAGGAACGGGAACAAGCTGTCCATTTTCAAAAGAATGTCCCCAGGTGTCTTTTACTTTCTGATTTTCGGGCCATGAAAATTTAATATTTAAATTCAGATCAGTATTGAAAACCTTATCCATTAATTGTTCCCATGTTTTTTCAGTCACTTTTTCTATCATTAAAGCAGCTAATGTATAACCTGCATTCGAGTAAACATAGGCATGGTCAGTACCTGGGTTTGCCGGAATTAAGGTGAGAACAAATCTTCCAAATTGTTTTCTTTTTAAGGCTTGATCTCCTTTAAACTTAGGAATCTGCAGATCATTTTCTCCCTGAAAAGGCTGGATTAATCCACGGTGGGAGAGGAGTTCTTCTAATGTAATGTTGTAATATTCTTTTTGGGAAGTCTTTTTCCATTCCGGGAAAAGATCAAAAAATTTTGTGCTCCATTTGATTTTTCCTTTTTCTACATATTTTGCAATCATATAAGCAGTCATTGCCTTTGTATTGGATCCTATATGGAATCGGTCATTGAAACTAGCCGAATCTTTAAGATTTACAGCATGAAGACCAAGGCTGCCTATACTTTTGATGTCTTTTTCATTGATAACGGCATAACTTACCTCAGGAATGTGAAATGCCTGTCTCACGGAGTCAATATATTTCTTGCTATTCTGTGAGAAAAACAACTGACTAACGAAAGAGAGAATAACGACGAATTTAGATCTGAGAGCCATATTCTGTATGATTGTGAATATTGATTAAATATACCGCTTTAAATAATGCTAATGAAACAAAATTAATAGTCTCCTAATAGGAGCAAATTGGTTTCCATATTCGCATGATGTGGAACCATAACAGATACTCCATACTTATTCAGTGCATATTGCAAAGTATCTCCGTTTAAGTAAGGAGCTATTTTAGTTCTGCATTGTTCTTCGGTAGTACCCTTGCCACAAAGTATTCCGTAAAAGTCAACTTCAGTTTCAACTTCTAAAGGTAAATTGTCGGAAAATATTTCTCCTGCATACATATCACAAACTGCTTTGATACTTACTATGATTTTTTCTTCTGATTTTTTAAATTCAATCTTTGCATTATATATTCCATAGTGTTCGTAAACATACAATAAAGCATGAGGCTCCTGCTCGTCTTCCGGATAATTTTCCCACTCAATTGTTCTTCCGGCAATATCCTGCAAGTTTTCTATCTCATTGGGGTTAATCTTTAATAATATCTCTGAATTAAAAAATAATTCATCATCCGGAAAAAATAAATCAGAGGGATCTTCATCTTGGCTATCAGGAACTTTATCTTTTCCTACAGCTTTAATCTGCAGTCCAAAAACTAATTGATGATCAGAATTTATAAAAGCATCCAAGTAAGCATGCTGTATGTCAAATAATTTATCTTTGATTTTAAACATTTGTATTTATTATTTGTTTCTCTTTTTCAAAATGGTTGTAATAGCATCCGCAATTTCAAATAATTTTCCATTATAATTATTTCCCAACAAAATAATAGTAGTTTTTTCATTCAGATCAGAAACCAAAAGAGCTTCATAGTTTCCAGCTCTTCCATCATGAGAGTGCTCAACTAATTTTTTGTTTTTAAATTTGGCTTCTCCCAAAGAGGATTGCGTATCCGGCCAATCAAAGTGTTGTCCCAATTCAAATAAGGAATTTTCATTGATTAATTTTTTGGAATGAAGGCAATTCACGAATTTTAGTAAATCAGTTGTCGTTAGAAAAGTTCCGCCCACCAAAAAATCGGGTTTATCTTCTGTTAGTTTGTTATTAAATCCTTTTGCAGTCAATTTTTCAACCACAATAGGAGTGATTTCAGATGAATTCATATTACAAGGCTGAAAAATATTTTGACTTGCATAGCTTTTGTAAGGCATACCAGTAATTCTTTCAACAATAAACTGTCTTAGGAAGACATTATTCATGTTGTAATCGTATTGAGTGCCCGGAACAAAATCAAGTTTGTCAATTAACTTTAAATCATCAAAAATATCCTGATTACTTTTAATTTTTTTCCAGTTTACATTGGGAATGCCACTTGTGTACTGTAATAAATTTTTTATAGAAACCTCATTGGCCCATTTGGGCAGCTCTGGAATATATTTGGAAATAGGATCTGTAATTTTCAACTTACCTTGTTCCTGTAATTGCAATAATGCTACACCGCTAAACTCTTTGGTAATGGAGCCAATATTAAACCTGTAATCAGGGGTTAGCTTTTTTGTTTTTGAAGCATCTGTAAAACCAAAAGAAGTATTGTAGATGATCTTATTATTTTCTGAAACCAGAATGTTTCCATTAAAAGCTCCAGATTGATTTGCAGAGTTTAGTAAAGAATCTATTTGAGCTAGCTTTTTTGTCTGGGCAAATGTATAATTGGTTAAGAGTAGGAGGGCGGTGAGGAAAAAGAAGAGTTTTTTATGATAGTGCATATTTGTTTTTTGTTTAGAGTATTTTGTCAATATATACTGTGCTTATTTAGTATAATCTCCTTCGATAATTAATTTTTCCATAGAGCTTACAATTTCAGAAACGGGAATAGTGAATATCCCGGCGTCTCCTTTGTCAAACTCTTTTTTCCAAAAAGAATATCCATCCATTTCAAGAGAATCAGGCATTTTGCTATTTTCTTTATACACTTTGGTTACGCTTTTATCCAGGGATTCTTCCGATATAGGGATATGGGTTAATTTTTCTGCAAAACCATTAGGACTATCAGGATTTCTCATTTTTAAACCACCGATAGAGATGTGAATAACTTTGCCTGTTTTAGGATAGTCTTCAATCTTTAAAATGGTGAGTGTTGAGTTTGCTTCTGTAGGGCGGGTTTTGTAGTTCCATTCCTGGCCTACACTGTATTTCATCTCATTTTTTGTACAGCCTAAAAGAGTGAGAAGTGTTGCTACTGTTAGGGTAAATAATTTAATCATAATCAATTGGTTTTTTAAGTGAGAATACATTTGATCTTATGATCTTAATCAGGTAGGCTATTCATGCCAATGAGTTTTCTTACAACTTAAAATAAAGGTTCCCCGTTAAGATCCGTTGTCAAAACTTCACTCATATAATCAAAGAAAGGACGCATAGCCAGTAGGGTGAGAACTACTTCCTTTTGAAAATTATCAGATACGACTTCTTTATCTGTAAATTTTCGCATAACGATGTATTGCTTTTTTCTGATGAGATCTATGGCCGGATGATTTTTGTCAAAACCTCGTGGAGCTGTTTTTACAGCATCACCTTTAAGTTCTCCGAAATATTTTACAAAGGTTTCATCAGCGGTAATCTTTTCAATTTCCGTAGTGCTGATTTCAAATTCTTTACGGATACGAAGTAAATCTTTAGCTTCAGGTCCCCAAAATCCGCCTCCTACAAAACTGTTTCCAGGTTCCAGCTGAATATAATATCCGCCTCTCAGCATCGGCTTGGAACGGGAATATCCGACCCCGAAATTGTTTTTATAAGGGGTCTGATCTTTAGAAAAACGAACATCTCTGTAAATTCTGAAAATATGAATCCCTTTTAAATGATCATGTTCCTGAAGCTCAGCATATATCTGATTGAAAAATACTTTGTTCTCTTTAGTAATCAGGTCGTATTCGGTTTTATGTTTGGTAAACCATTCACGGTTGTTATTTTTTGCTAATTGGGTAAGGAATTCAAGTGTTTTTTTCATAGTATTCTACAAATATTGGAGATTGTCTGTCTGTATCAATTGGTGGTCCGAAGTTACATTAGTTTTTTCTAAATAAAAACCCCTTTGAAAAATCAAAGAGGCTTAAGGTTGGGATATATAGTATTTAACTTTCATTATTGATTTCATCGGTTTTTGATTTATTGATCAGATTATTCAATAGCTGAGGAACAAGCCGCTCTGAAAAACCAGCAATAAAAGACCATACAAGTAGTTTGGCAAATGCAGCAGGAACATAGATGATACGATAGAAAATAATGGGATTAGGAAACAAGGTTCCGGAAATTAGGTTTCCCATAAAAATAAATCCCAGAATTAAGGCAAAAATAGCTCCAACAGTTTGAATGGATACAATTTCAAAAATGGTAACATCATGAGTGAGCAAAGCATTGTTTTTTGTTCTTGTAATTAAACTTACGGCAGCTCCCAGCGCTCCCATGGCTAATATGGAACTGAATATAGCCAGCCTTGTAAGCATGATGAATCCTCTTGAATCCGCATTTGTTTCCCAATTTGTAATATTAATAGGAGTTTGAGAAGTAGACTGTTTGTCTGATACATCTGTATCTTCATCCGTAATTTCTGATCCTTCTTCATTTGCATTTCCTGCATTAAGAGCAGGACTTTTAATTTCTGCAGATACAGAAGAATGTGGATTTCCTTTTAATATTGAAAAATAAATGAAAGGTGATCCAAGCAATACTACATACAGCAGGCTTACTATTAGAAAAGGGGCTGTATTTGTTTTTGATAACTTTATTAAATTGAATTTCATGGCTATTGGTTTTAGTTAATTTCTAAAATTATAATACCTAAAGTTATTGTAGATCAATTCATGAATCAATTACCCGTTTTCGTGATTTGTTGTCATAGATGATATGATTAAGTTCAAAAAATAAAAACCGCTCTGAAAACAGAACGGTTATCCATGAAAGCTATTTTTCAGCCATTATTTTATTCGTAGCGGATTTTATAATGCAGAACATTTTAAGTTATAATTATTGATTCCTTCAGTTTGTTCAAGGTCTTTTAATTTCTGTAAATATTTACATTCATTGATATTGTCTTTTTGAAAGGAATAAATATTGGCAATATTGTATAATGCATCAATCTTTCTATGATCTATTTCGTATGATTTATTGAAATATTGTATTGCTTTATCATATTTATTATTTTGAATGGCTTTAAGCCCTTTTAGAAAATTTTCATTAGATAATTCAAGATCTTGAAGACTTACACTGTAAGTTTTATTAATATCATCAACAGTGTTCATATGATAATAAATTGAGCATCCTGTTACTCTTAAACCATTATTAAATTGTTCATTATTACATTTTATTATGAAAGGTAAATAGACTTTATCAAAATTTTTAAAATCATTAAGATTCCAATTTTTATAGGCCTTACCAAAAGCTTCTTTAATGAAATCAATGTTTTTTTGATTCTCAATAACTTGTGTATCACGAGTATTAGCAATTTCAAATTCCAGTTTTTCTTTTTTAGGAAAAAAAACAATATTACCTATCAGATTAAAAGCTGGAAATCTGTTCTTACTGCGAAATTCTTTTGAAATATCTGCGGATAAATTTCCATTAAATACAGGTGAAAAAGATTCGATTGCTATTATAACAGAATCTTTTTTGAATGTATCAAGAAGTTTATTTCTAATGATAGAGGATTTTACAAACCAATATTTTCTTACTTTATCTTTCTCAACGATGTTATTAATTCTTTGTATTAGGATTAGCGAGTCTTGTGTTAATTTTAGAATCTCGTAGCCGGATTCATCAGAAGTCTTAATGAAATTCTTTTCAGTTTTATACTCTACGCAATTTTCGTTAATTCTATTAATTGGATTAGAGCTTGTACATAATTTTTGTCCATTGAATTTCCAACGGTGATACTTTGATTCTAAAAATGGTTCTGATACATCTTTGCTTCCATCAAGCATTCTCATTTTAGTTTTTATCCATTCATTTGGCAATTCTTGAATGTCAATCTGTGATTTTGCAATACTTGAAATGATTAAAAAAAGTATTATGAAATGTTTATACATGGCATTGTTTATAAGATCTTCGCGAGATCTCAAATATACAAAACTTTGGTTTTGTATAGGATTTATAGGTATAATAACAATTTACATTTTTTTCATTATCTCATCCTTAAATATGTCCAGTTTTAAAATTTAGAAAACTTAGTAGCTTTTTATTATTTGAAAGCTTCTTTAAACTCATCTTTGTAAGAAAATTTTTCATATCCTAAATTTTTGAATAGGGTTCTTACATAATACTTCACGTCATCATAGTTTTTGTGATAAAACTGAGAAAATTTTACTACTTTTTGGCCATCTTTATACAGGTATAAATATTCGTAAGATCCTCCTCTAGTACTTATATAACTGTATTTCCATCCTTCTATTGTAGAAACTTTATATGATTTTGTTTGAAGACCCATGAAGTGCTTGATAATAATTTCATGTGGTGTAAATTCTACGCTGATGAACTTCTGTTTAATTTCCCCAAAAAATATGGCTAAAAAAGATAGAATGAGGATTCCGGTAAGAAAAATTTTAGGGAATATGGTACCATTATAATAAGAATCATTAAAGATCAGAAATATGGTTTTTATGAATAAGGAGGGAATAAGTATTGAGAGTATCAGTGGTAAAAATGCTTTTAGAGTAAATTTAGTTTTCATTCTTTAAAAAATAAATTCATTGCACTCTATAGAATAGTTACCTTTTCTTGAGTATTCATGAATTATAATTGATGTCACAAATCTACCCATAATCTTTGAATAATGAAGGGAAGATATTAAGTTCAAAAAATAAAAACCGCTCTGAAAACAGAACGGTTATCCATGAAAGCTATTTTTCAGCCATTATTTTATCTTTTTCCTTCTGGAACTCTTCTTCAGATAGCACTCCGGAGTCTTTTAGTTCTTTAATTTTCTTCAGCCTGTCATATTTTGTTTCCGAATTCAGACGCTGAGATTTTTCTTTGGGTAAAAATTCATCAGGAACGATCAGTTCACCTGATCTGATGGCATTTTCAAGATCTATTTCATAATTTATGAGACCGCTTCCGATTTTAGCATAATACACAAAACCATTTTTTTTATTCCCTCTCGACATTATTTTTTTTACCTTGAATGACAGCCCGGAGTTACTTCTTCTAAATGAATTTGCCTGATTGGCCAGTCCCTGATATCCTGTGGTTGAAGTATAATTGAATAGGGAAGAGGCATTGGTCCTGATAAACTTAAAATCGCCATCATTCATAGAGCCTGTACCGATTTTCAGGTCTAAACCTTCATATACCTTAAAACCTGTTGAAGTGGTGAGGGTATCATTTTCAAATGTTGGCGTGTTTTGAGCATAAGAACTTCCAAAAATCAGGATGGTAAATAATACGACTAATCTTTTCATTGTTTTATTTTTAATAATCAAAATTGAAAGCCAAAAATAAAACATGCGGCAGGGCATACCTTACGGGAATCCTTATCTATAGGTGATTTACATCAATACAAAATATCGGCATCTGCATGGATAAAAGCTAAAACATCAGAAAAAGTATCAGCAATCCATTCATAGGCTTCACCACTATTTTTAAACACACCATCTTTTCCTTTCACAAAACCGAACTGAATGGCATTGATCAAATAGTCTGCAAATACAATGAAACTCTTATCATTTTCATTATGGTATTCCTCCAGGGTTCTTGCTAGTGGCCAGATGGAAAACATATTTTTTGTCCAGTCCCAATCTGCGAAGCCATCCAGTTGTAAGTAGAATTCTTTAAAATCATCCGGAAACTGAAATTCGAGAATTTCTTCTGTAGCTTTGATGGATTCTGGTGTTGCAGGTTGGCTAAATTTGATGTTTTCACTTGTCCATGTCTCTTTAATTTTATCGATCTGGAGATGCATCATACTAATACGGTCTATTTATTAGGATACATTTCAATTTTTTCTAATAACCTTTTTGCTAGATAGTTATTCCCTTCTTTTAAATATTCATAAATAACTTTTGCTTCTTCAAGATACTTCTCTTTTTTCTCTTGTTTCCAAAAATAGGGTGGCGCATATAAATTGCAAATTCTATCGGCCATTTTAACTGCCCATATTTCTTTTGGCTGTACCTTGATTCTGTCTAGACTATCCATCATTTGATGCTGCTTCTCAAGATTTGTGTTTTTTGTGAGTGCAAGTACCCCTTCTTTAACCTCAGGGCCATATTCTTTTTCCAGATCTTCTATACTCAGGTTAGTATCTTCTATTGTATCATGCAGAAGTGCACATTTTATAGCGAGCTCTGCATTGAAGTTCGGAGTATTTTTAGCAGCATTCATTACCTCAAATACAACACTGCCGATGTGATTGATGTATTCAATTTTTTCGTTTTTATTTTGGCCTCCATAAGTTTGTCCATTGTGGAGGATACTTACTTTTTGCCATATATTCTGCAAGTCATCAATTGTAAAGGTATCATTCATTTTTTTGTAATTTTATGGGTAGGTTTTATATTTCCAATATTTTCGTTTCGGTATTTTCACACCTTGCTTTTAAGCTTTTAATTTCCATTTCAAATTCATTATATATATCCTCAATTTCTCCTGGATAAAAATGCAACCAGCGACTGTGGTTTCTATACGCTTCCTGTCCTTCAGCCAATTTTTTGTTTCTTTTGGATTCGTTGGGGACTAAAATTTTGTCGATAATTAATTCATATGGCCTCAGCATTTCAGAGAGCATATCAAAATCTGGAATGCTTAATCGGGTATTACAAATTAATATATTATCTTTTGAAGTAATGATCTCATTAGAAATATATTCAAGTTTCTTCTGTCCATGATCTCTTGACGAGCGATAATTATACTTTTTAAGCATATCCGAGCAGTCTACTATTTTAAAACTTGCATATTCAGGAATATTTAAATCCGATGCAGGCACTTGTAGGGTTAAAATTATACTTACTTTTTTTTTTGATCCTGAGAAGTATTTTTTATGAAATTCATGGTTATTTTTGTATTTAGGTAAGGGGTTTGGGCTTTAATAGTATTCGAGGAGATATTATCTGAAAATTTTAATCTGCTGCAAAAGACCTTTTTCGTCTTTATACATAAAAATATAAGTTCCGCGCTTTACTCTTGATAAATCTATCGTTTTATTATAATAGGCAAAACCTTTGCTGATCTGGCTGCCATCTGTGGAGTAAACAGTATATTCAAATTGATTGTTGTTATTTTTATTACTGATTACAAAGCCATCTTTGGCTGCATTGGTGTACACTTTTTTCTCCAATGTCCTATTATCATTTGTTGTTGTATTTGCAGCAAGTACACTTTCGCTGATATCTGCCACTTGTATGCTTTTAATAGCTGAGCTGGTTGCAGATGTTGTACTTCCGCCGATGATGTATAGTTTATTGTTATATACTTCTGCTGTGGCATGCCTTCTGGGAATCATATTGGATGATAGCTGATGTAGTTTATTGGTTGTGGTATCAAAATAAGCCAGAAAAGTTTGATTATTATAGCCTCCTGCAATAAAAATCTTATCACCGGATACCGCTAATGAATGTCCGGATATACCAGCAGGCATTGTATATTGTTTGATCCAGAGATTAGTGTTGAGGTCGTAGACATTGATCAGGCGGGATGAGGTACCGTTAAATCCACCAATGACATAAAGCTTATCATTCACAATTTTGCCCCTTGTTTCTCTGGCTGTGGGCATGTCGGGTAATGGATGCCATGTATTGGAAGCAATATCATAATACTGGAATTTATCAGAGAATACAGTGCTTTTGACTCCGTTTAATCCGCTGCCGCCAAATACATATATTTTGCCATTATGGATAGCAGACCCTGCATTTCCTGTATAGGAACGATTAACGGCTCCCTTCGTTATGGTATTGGTTGCAAGATCTACAATTTCAAGATGACTGTTTCCCCAACCGTTAAAAATATAGATTTTATTATCGTAAGTCTCAGAATTAGCAAATTTTTTTGTGAGTAGAGCAGTATTGAGAACACTCCATTTGTTGTCAGTAATATTATATTTTTCAATATAGTTGGCGTTACCTCCCTTATCCTGATATCCGTTGCTCACATAGATATTATCATCTACGATTACACTGGTTGCAGCACCTCTGCCTACAGACATATTGACGAGATTTTTAAAATCAAGGGTTTGTGCGTGGGCTAGTAGTGTGCCCAAGAATGAAAGGAATAATAATTTTGTCTTCAATGGTAAGAGATTTAGTGTTTGTTTCTATTTGATTTTCTTCAGTAATTCAGGTTTATTTCTTAATACCAGGCTTGAATATAATAATCGTGGTTTAAAGATAGAAAAAAGTTGAAGAGGGTAGAAACTTTACTCCTGAAATCTGATGACTTTGGATGATCTATTTTATTAGTGCAAAGTAGAGACTTTGAAGCTGTAAAATACTTTTCAATAATTTTTGAAAAAGTTCAGAATAGAAAGAATATTTTCAATAAAGCGGTTTTGAAATTTGATATAAATTCCGTTTTTGTAAATGAGATCAAAAGTAATCCAACCGCCGAAACTTTTAAAAAAGTATTTGGGCTGGGTTGTTTCGTTTATTACAAAATCATAAGTGAATGTTCGTAAAAACTCTTCATGGATGGGAAAAATGTCAATTAACTCCTTCTCAGATTTTATTAGGCTTATGCATTCCGTTTTGCTGTCAAATATCGGGTCAAAATAAGTTTTTGAAATTTTTGGAACAAAGTATTGTATGGTTTCATCAAAAGCCATAAATGATATAATCTCCATGGAATGCCTGGGCAGAACAAATATTTTACCTTTTTTGTTTTGTGTTACGCAAATAATATCTCCGTTGGCCGTTGAGCCGATCTGAACAGATTGTAGTAAATCATTTTCATTGTATAAATCATTCAATTTCCATAGGTCTGTATAGCTGCTGAAGGTCAAAGAAATATTTTTATCATCAGGGTAAGTTATATAAACTTCGTCACAATAGGTTCCTGTTCCATATTCAAGTAGAAAATGCAGATAGTCTTTGGGTAAAAAGTCTACAAGGTTCTGATCAATATTTTGAATGGTATTTTGTCTGTCAGGATCTAATAGGTCTGTTGTTAAAAACATAAAATCTGTAACTCATTAAATAAAATTAGTTTCCATGGTAATATTACTAAAAAAGAATTAATATAATCGCGTGATATGTACTCATTTGTATCAATATAAAATAGCTGCGTTTGAGTGTAAAAGGAATATTGCCTCTGAAAAAGTATCTGTGATCAGCTCAGGTTTCGCACTATAACTCTTTTTTAACCGGATTAAACTCTATTATAGTTTCAATCTGTATTATTTATCTCTTGTTGTGTGAACTTTTTAAGGTTCAAGATCGAGTTTTTTATTTTTCATTTTTAACTCAATCACTTTTCCTTCTTTGTTTTTTATCTGTTCAGTTTTTAAAGGAATGAAACCTTCAATTTTTTCAGTGGCATTAAAGAAATTACCTTTGTCAACAGCATATTTATAGTTTCCATCAATAATTTTAAAGGTATTGACATCTGCATGCTCTACTTTTGTAATCTCTCTTCCCCCACTTGTAGGTCTGGAATAGTATACATTTTTATAGTCTTTTGCAAACCAGGAGTTTCCGATCTGTTGAAATGAATCCGGATCAATTTCCTGTGAAATAACACCATTAAAATATTCCACATCTTTTAATTTTCCGTTAATATCTCTTTGTGCAGTCGTTTTTTCATAGAGAAATCCAAATTGGTTTCTATAAAACTCATTTTTAATATAAGTGAGGTGTATGCTGTCTTGTAATTCATATTGCGCGGGATATTTTTCAAATTTTCTATTATCTTGCTGCGAAATGGTTTCTGTAACTGATTTTGAATATTCAGTTTTAGATTTATTTTCAAAACAAGCCACGAAAAAAAATAATAAATAAAATTTTAAAATACCTCTGAAATGCATAGGATGTGTTTGGGTAAAAGATATAATTTATATTTGGTTTCACGACTTTTGTTAGCCGTTTGTTATTTTCTCATTGTAGGTTTATTATCCAATCTCAATTTTGTTGCAAATAATCCATCGTTTCAAGTTTCCAACCATTCTTTTAAAATGGTCTTCGTTCATAAAAATATTGGTCCAATAATCAAATCTATCGCACTGTACACTGATATAATAGGTCATAATGGCTAAACAGGCAAAAGGTAAAAACTGTTTTTCTTCAGTACTTATTTCAGTTATCGTTTCGTAACCTTTCAAAAAACTTTCTGCTTTTTCTTGATACTCTTCTTCGTTTAAATGGGTTGTCAGTAACTGAAACAGAAAATAAGAAATATCAAAACATAAATAGCCGTTGCCACAAAAATCAAAATCAAAAAATGTTACTTCATTTTCACCGTCAATGTGCAGATTGTCAAACCAAACATCTAGATGTACACTTCCATATCTCATGTTCTGTTGGTCAATATTGTCAATTTTCAGAGTTAAAAAAGCAGATAGTTTTTCTAAAAATTCAATTTCGCTGGTGTTTCTATTAAAGAATTCTTTTATTCTTAAAACAGGTTTTGTAAGAAGGTTCTGACTATTGTAAGACATTCTTTTGAGTTCAAAACCTTTTGTCGATTGATGAACTTTGGCTAATGCCTGTCCAATGAGAAAACTTGTTTGAGGTGAAAATTTTGCAGTCTTTGCTCCTTTAGCAAATGAAAACAAAACACCAAATCTTTTTCCTTCAGGTGCTTCAATTTCTTGTACATATTCGCTCGATTTGTTGGTAATTGGATAAGCAATCTGTCTGTCATTTTCTTTTAAGTAAACCAATAATCTTAATTCTTCTTCAATTTCTAATTTTGTCCGCCAATTGTGGGTGTAAACTCTGAAAACATATTTCTGTTCGCCATCCTGAACGATATACAAATGATTCATCGCCAATCGGAAAATGCTGCATTCGGTTTTGTCGCTTAGTTTATATTTTTGTTGAATAAGTTGGCCAAGTTCATTGGGGGAAAGGGTACTGTTTATAGTCGGAAATTTCTCTGTCATAAATTCTTGTTTGTCTATAGTTGCGGTTGGCTTTATGATAATGCTAACATCCAAATTTACGCATTGTGTCAATATACAATTGTGTAAAATTTATTTTAGTCCTGTTTGTTACTTGGTAGGGGCTTTATTGGTTTTGCTATTCATATTTTTTCATCCAGAATCATCTAGAATGTATTCACCTTTTTAGCTTATTGTTATTCAGTCTTCTTTGCTTAGATGCAGTTGAATGAAACCATCTTTAAGTGTATATTCTTTATGTTTAAATTTTGAGTTCAGTTCACTGTTGTTTCCTAAAACACCTCCAACTCCTGTGATGAGTGGATGAATATTAAAATAAATGTCCGTTACCAAATCTTTGTCTATAAAAGCATTAAAGGCACTTGTTCCACCGCCAACTGCCATTTCGTGCCAGCCTTTTTCTGACATATATTCAATAGCTTCTTCGGGACTTTTCACAGTCTTATAGTCTTTTGATGGGTAAGATTTTTCAGAGAGTATGACGATTTCTATTCCGTTGAAATGGTCTTTGACATCCTGTGGGAAGGTTAGAAAATTTTCAAAGGTTTTAAAGCCTATGACGAGGTTTCCCACTTTTTTTGCGAATGTTAAATAAAACTCCATCGCTTCTGATGGTAGCTGATGGTGTGGATTGTCGGATAATAATACTTTACCATTAGCTGAAATGTTGGCAATTACTGTTACTTTCATTTTTAATTTTTTTACCGTGTAAAATTATCTGAAAGAAACTTTACCTTTACTATCCGTTACCTTTTGGAAAGTAACTATTGTATGTATGAGTACTAAAAAAAATGACATCAGTAAAGAACAAATATTGGCCCTTAAAGATGCCATTGAATTGTTGGGCGGCAAGTGGAAATTCTGTATTCTGCATAATTTATATCATCACAAAACAATGCGGTTCAAAGATTTGCAGGAAATAGCTCAGGGAATAAGTCCAAAAGTTTTATCCAAAGTGCTGCAGGAGCTGGAAGATAATTTACTGATCACCCGAACGGTTAATAACACCAAACCTGTTACCGTTTCGTATGCACTTACCACACACGCCAAAGAAACTGAAGAGGTTGTCAATGCTTTAATTAATTTTGGGTTGAAGCATAGAAAGAAAATAAAGGAGAAGTGATTTTTATATCATTAAGAAGCTGAGTTTATATCAGATCATTTTTTTTGATTTTGATGGCTCTATTTTTTCTTATTTTTACAATTAATTTTTAACCAAAAATGGTCAATCTATTTTGAATTATGACACAAAAATAGAAATGAAAATAAAAAAAATATTATTTAGCATATTAACCGCTCTTGTTGTAATGATATCAATATTCCTTTATATGAATAGGGATAAATTTGTCTATGTAGGTTCAGTAGATATTATTGAAGTCGATTGCAGCAAAAAAAAACAAATCTTGAGCGAAGTTTTAGAAAGTGACCAAAGGATTAGAAAATCAAATGAACTCATCAAATACGCTAAAGAAGATCACAGGAATCAGGAATTAGTGATTAGCATTATTGAAAAGTGTGGTATGCCGACATTAAAGGAGGTGGATCAAAAACACATGGATGCAATCTGGTTGGGTCTGCAACATAGTACTAAAGAAATCAGAAAAAAGTATTTTCCACAAATAGAGAAAGTGGTAAAAAATGGAGACTTATCTAAACAGCAATATGCATTGATGAAAGATAGGATGTTAATGGACGAAGGAAAACCCCAAATATATGGTTCACAAATAGAAAATGGTAAATTGTATCAATTAGAAAATCCTGAAACGGTAAACGAAAGAAGAAAAGAAATGGGATTGGAACCAATAGAGGATTATTTAAAGTATTTTAATATTCAGTTCAATCCGAATTTACAACACAACATGTAATCACGTAGACGACTTTGCTCTCCGAAGTCTCCTGACTTTGGAGCCTTTTTTTATGGTCTATTTTTATGTTATCGGCGCAAAGTCGGGAGACTGTGCGTAGCGGGGATTCCTAGGTATTGAAAAACCAAAACCACTCTTTTCAGAACGGTTTTGGTATTCGTTGGGTTGCCAGTCAATATATCATTTTCAGGCATCCCATTATTTCTGGATCAACTGCTCCATCAAGATCTGGTGTTGGAGTATGTTTGAAGGTGCTTATGCCGTCTAAAATATAGCGCGATATAATACTGGTTTATCTTATTTCAAGAATTTAAGACAACCTTTATTCACTGCTTTTCCACCGCCTCGTATGGAGGTCGCTACATCATCGTTTACAACTGCCTCTTCATATTTTGAACCATTATATTCTTTGTGGAATGTGTAATAATTATACCATACCTCGTCTCCTTTTTTCGAAACCACAGCTGCATCATAAGCTTTTCTAAGGATCACACCAGTGTGTTCTTGTCTGATGATCTTCATTTCATTGCTGGTCAAGATTACTTTGAATGCATTAGGGGCACCGTCCTTATAGAATTTTTTTATAGCCTTAAGTGTTTCTGCTTCCATCTTTCCATCCTTGATGGCTGCTTTTGGAAAACAATCGGATTCATTGAATTTTATTTCTTTGGGTACAATGACTTCAATTTCACCTGTAGCTACCGGTTTATACTGAAATTCGGAACCACTCCCAAAGGTCTTTAAAGGAATCTGTACTATCTTTAGTGTATGCTTCCCTGGGGTCAATAAGTCTTGTCTACCCAACAATTCCTGAAAAGGAATTTCTCCCACCCATAGGGTTTCCGTGCCGTCGTTGAGGCTATGTTTCATTGATAAGGTTTTCTTTGTTACATCCTCTCCATTTAAATATTCATCTCTCCCTGAAGACGCTATGAACTGACCATCAAAATAAAGGTTTGATATTAATCTGGTCTGGGAATCAAAAGAATCTTTCCATCCATTCATGTCCTTGGTCTTCATGCCGCTTTCTACCAATTGCAATAATATACTGTTTGAAATAGAGTGCTCATAGAATCCTCGGAGAAATAATTTGTCACCTAAGGTAAATGTTGTTATATATGCTGAAGCGGGAAGTGTTCGTTCAGTTTTAGTATTGGAAAACAAAACTTTTCCAACATTCTTTTTGTAGATTTCATTGAAGGCTTCAGGTAATTTTTCTTCCTCAAAAAGTTGAAGCTTTGCTTTTTCCTTTTCAATTTTTTTTAAATCCTGGGCCTTACTTGCCAACGAGAATGTTAAAAAAGTCATTAGAATGATTTTCTTCATGGTTTATTTAAGTTTTATATGGTTATTTATTTTTTTTTTACTAAAAGGTATCAAATTTACATATATTTTTGATTTTATTGCTATTTATGTGTTAATTTTTCATAAAACATCATGTTTTTTTGTAACGATTGGTGTGCTGGCGGTAATATTGGCTAAAGCTTGGTGGTGGTCAATTGAAAAAGATAATATGCAGTCATAAGAAATCCGAAGTTGGTAGGCTTCGGATGATTTTATTTTATGGGTGCAAAACTAGAAGGTTTTATGTAAAAGGACATTCCTTATATTTTCCCTTTTCTTTCAACAATAAGGTAAGCTGCATCCAGCATTTTAATCAGATGAATATATGGGTTTATCATATTCCTTTCCGGAAGCTTATCATAGATGCCCATTGAGAAATAGACCATCCCGGAAATAAAATAATCAAATTACTTAACACTGTATTCTTTGAAAGCTTTTTTAAAGGCCAGCAGCGGATTTTGATATTCTTTCTCTGTAAGTAAGCCAAGAACCAATGATGAAACATCTTCCAACTGAGTATTGATAAACAATTTCTTTTCCTTCAGCATTAAACAGTAGCCTGCACGGATAAATGACTGCATTGCCTGATGAAAGTGATAAATGACAGAAGGTTCTTCTTTTATCCAGCTATTTCTTTTAAGGGCATAGCTCATAATGGTGTTTAAAAGCTCTTTGGTGGCTGTTAGATCATTGAGTTGAAAAAATGTTTCCATCTGCTGTAAGCCACAAAGCTTCTTCCGGCCTTTCCCAAGCCGGAATTGAAAGTCTGTTCTGTTTTTTTTCATGAGTATGTATTTTATGGGTGATGTTTTTTAATAATTTTTTTTAATGGCTATATACAATTTTACATTACTGTCATTCTGACGAAGGAGGAATCTCATAATAGGGCTTAGATTCTTCATTTCACTTCGTTACATTCAGAATGACAGAGTCATAATAATAAGATAACCGCGTTAGTGCAAGATTGTATGTAATTACCTTTTTTAAACCATTAAGAGTTTTTAAGCCATTAAGAATAGTTAAGATCATAGCTGAAACTATATATTCAGCAGGCTGCTTCATCCATCTTTGAGGGATCTTAACTTATCTTATTCTCTTCATTTTTCTTAATGGTCTTAATTTTTTGTTTTTTATTGTACGATTTTACTGGCCGTATAGGAGAAGTCCTGAACTTCCTTTCTATACAAGCCGTAGAATTTGTGTTTTTCTAAAAGCCCGAAAGCCGCAATGGATTGTACACCCCATTGTACCGTATCATGATACTTTATTTGGTAAAGCAGGCTTAGAAAAAGATGATTGTAGAAAAGCAGAACAACATGAAAATAAAAATGGCATGAGACTCTACAATATCTGTAATAGGGGCACTGGTATACCTTGAGACAGATAAGGAGAGCTCACGCCTAGGTCGTGAGCTTCCTGCTTATCTTCTTGTCTCTTAAAATTACCAGTTTTCTATTACAAGATTCTAAGCAATAGCTTCTATATTTCTTTGAAGTATCGCAAAATTACTCTAATGAGTAATCTTTTCCAAATATAAGAAATTTTCATTTTGTTATAAGATCTTGTAACAAAATTTGTAAAAAAAATTACGCCCTTTGTATAAAGTGCTACTAAATGGACATTTTACAAGATGAAATACTAAAAAAATTTGGAGAACACGTCAAAGATTTAAGACTTAAATCTGGGCTTACCCAAGATGATGTCGTTCTAAATAGTTCCAAAATTACTAAAGGTACAGTAAGCGATATAGAAAATGGAAAAAGAAACTTTGCATTTACTACATTAATTGATTTGGCTAGAGGTCTAAATGTATCACCTAAAGATTTATTGGATTTTAAAATTGAGTAGAAATCCTGCCGAAAGTGAGGATTTGTATAACCTATTATATAATAGAATAAAAAATTTGAAAATAAATTTTTAATATATTGAAATAAAAGATTAGCATTTTCTGGAGTAACTTTCAATTGTATGATTATACTAATAATTGTTCCAACAAATAGATTCGTCCAATCAAATTTACCTAAATCAATAGCCAAATCAGTAATTCTCTTTAGTTCATTTCTAATTTCATTTCGTTGTTCAATCAGCATTGGGATATGAGAAATGTTTTCAAATAAAATTGACATCTTATCTTGCAATTCAAGATATTCACGAGCTGAAAATTTTGAATTATCGGCAATTGCAGACTCCTTAAACTTAATTATTTGTGAATTAAATGCTTCCCATAAGTTTGACTCTGATATTTCTTGATGTAAAAATAATAACCACTTGGCAAAATGTATTTTAATCGTCTCAAAAGATATATTGTTTGTCACTTCTAAAAATTTATTATCACCTGGTGAATAATTAGCGTAACAAGAATTGTAATATTCAGAATCTTCAAAAATTTTGAAATAATAATTGTTATCAAAACTTATTTTTGTTTTCCAGTTACCCTTTAATTCATTTTCTTCTATTTGAAATTGATTGGGTTGAAAATGATTATTATTTTCAATTATTTTGA
Source organism: Chryseobacterium sp. II3a (assembly GCF_057815135.1). Classification (NCBI taxonomy): domain Bacteria; kingdom Pseudomonadati; phylum Bacteroidota; class Flavobacteriia; order Flavobacteriales; family Weeksellaceae; genus Chryseobacterium; species Chryseobacterium sp. II3a. Next base: position 331,873 of record NZ_JBYPZJ010000004.1, read on the forward strand.
AAAGCTCATTTTTTTGTATGTTTAGTAATCTCATTTTTTAATGTTGAATTTTATTGGATTTTAGCTTTTTTCTTAATTCAAAGTCTCAAAGTCAGGAGATTTTATACAGCAAGGTTAGAAGAAATTATAAAAATTTACTTCATTTAGATTCTAGTATTTTTTTTATTTGTTCAAACTTTTCTTTCTCAATATTTAATTTTTTAATAGATTCTATTACATCTGGTTTAGGATTAATTAAGGTTAAAATAGATAATTCATCTTTTTGAGACATAAAAGGTTCGTACAATTTGTGAAATGTTTTTCCCAATGCACCTTGAAACATAATTAGATTTGGGTTGTTTTCTTTTTTTGCCCCATTTTTTAATGTATGTTTTGAAGCTATTCCTGGATATGGATCAATAAAATAAATATTTTTAATTCCAAGTTGAAAAGCTTTTTTACTACACAGCTCACAAGGGCTTGCTGTGGTAAATAAATATCCATTTTTTAATTTGTTACCACCATATTTAGAGATTTGCATCATTGCATTCTCTTCTGCATGTAAAGATCTAGTATGTACTTGATTTTTTTCATTTTCAAAACTATTGTGAAATGTTTTAAAACAAAAAGAACAGTTTCTTCCATTAAGATTATTAAATGTAGCGGAAGATGTAATTTTACTTGTTTTTTGTTTAAAAGTTTCGCCATCACGGTATGTTAAATCATTAATACTCGCTTCTAATCCATCTTCTCTGTTAGTTCTATAATTTCCAATTTCAAAGTCACTAAAGTGGTGTTGATTTTTATTTTCTACTAAATCTTTTATATTCCTTAGAGAGCAAGGAATTTGTCCTTGTGCAACATCATTCCAACCAATTGATTTAACAGAATAATTTTCATCGGTTATAACTGCTCCTACTTGACGGGATATACATCCTGAATTATATTTAGCATTATATGCAATTTGCATGGTTCTTTCAATTGCAGTTGGTGTAACAATACCAGGTTGATGAATAAGTGCAATTAATTTCATCAATTGGACATCTAAATTTAAATATTTATATCTAGAATCATGTGTTATATTGTCACATTCTTTACATTCTTCATAACTACCTTTTCTATGATTAGAAAAAAAGATATGATAATCACTTTTTTGGATGCAGTTTTCAATATCGGGATAAACAAACAATCCTTTATTAACATCATTACCTTTATATTCACTATCATCTAATAGTAATATTTTTTTTAAATGTTCTTTTGCTTCAGTCTTTGAGTATCCAAATTTTTCTATTATAGTTTTTAACTCTTGATTTCTTTCTGATAGATTTTTCTTAACTGCTAACATATAGAAAGCTGCAAATTTTTCTTTAAAAAAAGATAATTCAAGCGAATTCTTCAATGAGTCAATAACTATTTTGCATTGTTTAGGATTTTTATATCTCCAAATTTTAATAATTTTATTTATAGTTATTGCAACTGTATAAATATTATCTAAACTTGTTGTTGTCTCATCTAAAATTAAATTTTTTACTGTCTTATAGCTTCTTAAATGATTTGCTATGTCATGGATTAGACGTGTTTTTTTTGTTATATTATATAAGTGGAGGAAACCGTAAAACTCAAAAGCAAAATTTTCAAAAGAATCAAATAATAATTTACAGTAATCTTCATTAGCTCTATTAGCATCAAGCAAATCATGAAGATTTGTTATTTGTGAATCTGAAATGTCTTTTTTTAATCTTTCAATAACTAAAGTATGTTTTTTAAATATCTTAATTATATCCGAACTAATTGATGAGTCCTCTTGGGGGTCAAATCTATTTTCATAGCCAACATGTTTCCCAATTTCAGTGGAACTTCCATTTTGGAAGAAAAATTCTAAAAATTTCTTAGAAGGATTTTCATTTAATAGTGACTCAAAAATTAAATGAAGAAATAAAACATGTTCATAGTTTATAATCTTAAATCCTTTCCAATTAAGTTTTAGATAGTTATCACAAATATTGATTTTTATTTGTTCAGGATCAACTAAATTATCTCTATTTATATTAGAAGGGAATTCAAGTTGGTAATCATTACTTGTTAATGTTTTAGCTACAGTAGAACAACCTGAAGCAATTCTTCCAGTCAGTCCAATTATTGTAAAATCTTTTCTTAAGTGATAAAGTTCTTCTAGATTCATAGTTATTAATAGTTATGGAATGATACCACATAAGTCTCAAATATAAGAAACTTTATAATAAAAGCTAACGGAATAATGATATGGTTGTTTTTTTGTCATAATCAATGAGTTATCTATCTGTTCCTTTTATATTTGCAATGTTTTATACTAAGTTAAAATACTTTATTAATTCTTCCTTACGGGAAACCATAAAAACAAAAAAACCGCCCTATAAAAAGCAGAACGGTTTATATATTAAATTTGTCTTAGCGACTCGCTATTACATCATTCCTGGCATTCCACCACCCATTGGCATAGCTGGTTCAGCGCTCTTCACTTCAGTGATTACACATTCAGTTGTAAGAAGCATTCCAGATACAGAAGCTGCGTTTTCAAGGGCAACTCTTGTTACTTTAGTTGGGCAATGATTTTTTGTTCGCAGATGTTTATTTATTAAGTTTGATTACTCCGGCATAAGTTGCAATCCAGATTGAACCATCTTTGTCTTTTGTTATTCTTTCGCAATGAACACTTGGAATATTTGAGTTTTCATTGGTGTAAGTTTCCCATTTTTTTGAGTTTGTGTCATAACTTAAAACACCAACTCCATTTAATGTGATCCATAACAAATTGCTTTCTTCATCTAAATAAAAATCATTGATTGAATTTTTACTGAACATTTTAGGATTTGAATGATTTATTCTTGTCCATCTTTGTTGTAAATCTAATACATAAATCCCAGCATCATCTGATTTATCGTTGTATAAGTCAAACCATAAATTTCCCTTTTTATCTTCATAGATTTTTGAGATGTACGCTTTTGATAAAGGTGAATTTTTATCGTTTAATAATTTCGTTATACCGTTTTCAATCATTACGTTTCCTTCAAATGTTCCAATCCAGATTCTATCTTTTTTGTCTACATAAACACCAAGGGTTTTGTCAGTTGGCAGATTTGAATTTTGCTTATTAATTACGGCCCAATTCTTTCCGTCAAACTTTGCTATGCCATCCCAAGAAGTAAACCAGACATTATTGGAGTGGTCAACAAATATTTTTCTTGCCCAATTGATAGGAGAATTTATTGAGTCGTATTTTGTCCAGTTTTTATTGTCATATTTGTAAACATCGTAACCAGCAACAAACCACTTATTGTTATTTTTGTCAACTTCTAAATCCCGTACTGATACAGTTTCATTTTTATTATAAGGAGGAGAGGAGATTAATGTGTTTTTTGAGTTAAAATGTTCCCATTTTCCATTATTAATTTTTACAATTCCATTATCTGTTCCAATCCAAATATTATTATCCAAATCATTGGCAACAGCTCTTGTCATATCCCAGGGTAGCTCTGAGTTTTGCTGAGTGAATACAGTCCAGTCTTTTGACAGTTTTTCTTTATCTGTTCCTTTTATATCAGGAGTTCCAATAGATTTTGCATTGGATTGATTTTTAAAATCAAAGACTCTACGCTTTGCCGAAAAGTTGCCGTTTTCAAATTCAAAAATTAATGAAACTGAGCTATTTGTTTTTTTATTTTCTGAAATCGCAGGTTCCCAATTTGATATTGAGTTTATAGCATCCTGTAAACCTAATTTTTTTGAGGAGATATTAGTTTGGTTTAATGAACTTAGAAGGCAAGGTTTTCCATCTTTGTCAATTAAAATTTGTACTTCAATTTTTCCTGCTATTTTACTCAAACTATTTTTATCAAATTTATTCAGCAGTTCATTTATTATTGAGTTTTCAGGTTTGGCTTTAGTTTCACCACAGTCAAGACAAAAGGAGCCTAAATTGCAATTTTTATATTTTTCAGGATAAAGATGTTGGGCATAGCTTAATGCTAAATTAAAGAAGGTCAATAATAAAAGTATAATTCTTTTCATTTGATTATTTTCATATATCATAGTTACTCATCAAATATAATAAAAAAACCGCTCCACAAAAGCAGAGCGGTTTATATATTAAATTTGTCTTAGCGGCTTGCTACTACATCATTCCTGGCATTCCACCACCCATTGGCATAGCTGGTTCAGCGCTCTTTACTTCAGTGATCACACATTCAGTTGTTAAAAGCATTCCAGATACAGAAGCTGCATTTTCAAGAGCAACTCTTGTTACTTTAGTTGGGTCAATGATTCCTGCTTCAAGCATGTTTACATACTCGTCAGTTTTAGCATTGTATCCGAAGTCTCCTGTTCCTTCTGCTACCTTAGCAACGATTACAGAACCTTCACCACCTGCGTTAGCAACGATTTGTCTTAATGGCTCCTCGATCGCTCTCTTAACGATTTTGATCCCTGTAGTTTCATCAGAATTGATTCCTGTAAGGTTATCTAAAGCTGAAATTGCTCTTACTAAAGCAACACCACCACCTGCAACGATACCTTCTTCAACAGCAGCTCTAGTTGCGTGTAATGCATCATCTACTCTGTCTTTTTTCTCTTTCATTTCTACTTCAGAAGCAGCACCTACGTAAAGTACAGCAACACCACCAGCTAACTTAGCTAATCTTTCCTGAAGTTTTTCTCTGTCGTAGTCAGAAGTTGTAGTTTCCATCTGAGCTTTGATCTGAGCTACTCTTCCTTTGATTTTCGCTTCGTCACCACCACCGTTTACAACCGTTGTGTTGTCTTTGTCGATCGTTACTTTCTCAGCAGTTCCAAGCATATCTAAAGAGATGTTTTCCATAGTGAAACCTTGCTCTTCAGAAATCACCTGTCCACCTGTAAGGATCGCGATATCTTCTAACATTGCTTTTCTTCTGTCTCCGAATCCTGGAGCTTTTACAGCAGCAATTTTAAGAGAACCTCTTAGTTTGTTTACTACCAAAGTAGCTAAAGCTTCACCTTCAACTTCTTCAGAAATAATTAATAGAGACTTACCACCTTGTGCAATTGGCTCAAGAACTGGCAATAATTCTTTCATTGAAGAAATTTTCTTCTCTACTAAAAGGATATATGGGTTTTCTAGTTCAGCTAACATTTTCTCAGGGTTAGTCACGAAGTATGGTGACTGGTATCCTCTGTCGAACTGCATACCTTCTACAACATCTACAGTTGTATCGATACCTTTAGCTTCTTCTACAGTGATTACCCCTTCTTTTCCAACTTTTCCGAAAGCTTCAGCGATTAAAGCACCGATAGTTTCGTCGTTGTTAGCAGATACAGAAGCAACTTGCTTTACTTTATCTGTAGAATCTCCAACAGCCTGAGACTGTGTTTTAAGGTTTTCAACAACTGCAGTTACTGCCTTGTCGATCCCTCTTTTAAGATCCATTGGGTTAGCACCTGCCGCTACGTTCTTAAGACCTTCTCTTACGATAGCCTGTGCTAAAACAGTAGCGGTAGTAGTACCATCTCCTGCGATATCATTAGTTTTGGAAGCTACTTCTTTTACCATTTGAGCTCCCATGTTTTCTACTTTATCTTCAAGTTCGATTTCTTTTGCTACAGAAACACCATCCTTAGTTACGTGTGGAGCACCGAAAGATTTTTCGATTACCACATTTCTTCCTTTAGGACCCAAAGTTACTTTTACTGCATTTGCCAATGCATCTACACCTCTCTTTAGAGCGTCTCTTGATTCAATATCGAATTTTATTTCTTTTGCCATAATTTTTTAGCTTTAGGCTATAGGCTTTAAGCAATAAGCTTTTTACCTTTAGCAATTAATTATTATTTAATAATTTTTTTCTAAGTTGTATAAGTTTTTGTCTGGTTAAATTCAGTGTAGCATTAAGGTCTGTTATTTTATCTTCAGAAGTAAAACCTAAATCACAAGAAAGTAAAAGAAGATATTCAGTTTCATTGGTTGAACCTATACTTATTTCTAAAAATCTTGCAAATTCTTTGTCTGTGGATCTTCCACAACCTTCTGCGATATTTGTAGGAATAGAAACTGCCGCTCTTCTTATTTGAGAAGTAAGGCCAAAAAGTTCTGATTTTGGAAAATTTTCAGAAATAATATAAATTTCTTTTAGCAATTGATGGGCAATTTTCCAAGTGTCATATTTTTTGTAGTCTCTCATTGCTTACTGCTTACAGCTTGATGCCTACTGCATTTTACCCGATGATTCCCAATAAATCAGCTTCTTTTACAATTAAGTAATCTTTACCTTCTAACTTCAATTCAGAACCTGAATATTTTCCATAAAGAACTTTGTCACCTACCTGAACAGTTGTAGGTTCGTCTTTTTTACCAGGACCTACTGCCACTACAGTACCTTCTTGCGGCTTTTCCTTTGCAGTGTCCGGGATGATAATACCTGAAGCTGTTTTAGTTTCTGCTGCGATTGGCTCTACCAGAACTCTGTCTGCCAATGGTTTAAAGTTTACTGACATAATATATTTATTTTTTAATTATTTCTGACTAGTAATTCTCTAAATGTATGCCATGAGAGGGTGGTGGCTGAAATGGCAGACTTTTATGCCGGAATGTGAAAATTTGGCAGAAAAATAAAAAACAGAAAGCCGGAAATTTCCGGCTTTTATTTTTGGTGTTTAATTTTTATGGATCCTGTTTTATGGGCAATATTGTCCTGGTCCGATCCATAAAATACATTGTCCTTTGTAATTGTACTCGCAGCAAAAGCGTCCTGCTGCACCGCCGTTGATTGATTTCTGAGCATCTCTGCTTAGTAATTTTGCATTTTTCATAGTTAATAATATTTAATTTGTTTACTTCCTGAACGTTTAAAGTCAATCAGGATTTTGACATTTGGTGTTAAAAAGTAGATCAAAGATAAGTTTTTTCTACAATATGTGATATATTTTAAAAGTATTTTTTGAATTAATAAGTTGGTTATCAGTTGATAGGTGTTCTTTTAGTCATTTTTTTATAGTGCTAAATGATAAGCCTTGTTGATACCTTAGAATATAAAAGAGCAAAAGCCGGAAATTTTCCGGCTTTAATATTATTGGTTATCTTAAAACTGATCTATGGACAATATTGTCCAGGTCCAATCCACAAGATAAAATTACCATTTCTGTCTTTTTCACAGCATTTGATTTTGGCTGTAACAATTCCTCCGCAAAAAACTTTTTGGGCATCTCTGTTTAATGGTTTTGCATTTTTCATTGATCATGATGTTTAATTTATACGATCTCCAAGTCTTTTCATTGTACTAAGAAAATATTTTTATTCTATGGACAAAATTGCCCCGGCCCGATCCAACGGATACATTTCATATTGTCATCGTAATCACAACAAACAAGTTTGGCTGCCAATGATCCTCCATGAATGGATTTCTGAGCATCTCTGTTTAATAATTTTGCATTTTTCATAAATAATACCTTTGTTTTTCTGGTTCCTGAACATTTAATGTCAATCAGGCTTTTTGACAATTGGTGTTTTATTTGATTCAAAGGTAAATGTTTTTAATACAGATTGTTAAGTTGTTTGTAGACAGGGAAATGTTATTGATATTTTGAATATCTGCTTTTTATGAGGTTGTTTCTATAAACATTTTTCTACCACTCATATCCATTTCCTGTTTCACAATTTTTCTTGTTACAGCATCAATATAGTAGGTGGTGGTAGTGGTTTTGTTACTGATATCATCATTTGTTTTCACAATCCAGACCGGTTTTCCTTTATATTCTGACTTTTGGGTATCCAGAATATAAGCTTTCATCATTCCTTTTTTCTCGGATTTTGGGTTGTAGTCAAAAATAGAAATTTCGGCAGAATAGTGTTCTTTTAATGGAAGAAATCTTATTAGCATCGCATAACTGCTGCTGTCAAAATATAGGGTTGCAGGTATATCAATATTATCTTTTTCCTGCGACTTTTTATCCAGATAATATCCAGTCACTTTATCTTTACCGGATTTTAGAACCATATCTCGCATAGAGTTGTAAGAAGAATGATATTCCGGGGTGAAGTTTGAGGTTTTTACAATCGTAGAATCTGTCCATTGAGCATCAGGAGCTTGTTTCATTTTCACTGTTGTTTTGATAAGAAGATCTGTTTTGTTCAGCTTTTTGATTTCTGTAATAATACTTCCGATTTCTATTTTTGTACCGGCATTTTCTGCATACCATACAGATTCTGATGTTTCATCTTTGACCCATTTAGAATTGATCTGTACATTTTCTGGGGTAAGAAGCTGCTGTGAAAAAAGATTCAAGCTGCTTACTAATAAAAGGAATAAGAATGTTTTCATGATCTTTTTATTAGTTAGTTGTTCTGAAATTCAAAAAGTTACAAGATTGGGTGAATTTTGAAAAATAATTTTTAAACACCATTAGACAGAAACCTTTTTACTTTTCTGCTGTTGATTAATCTTTGAAATAATAGCTCCGGAAACGGCAATTCCTATAAAGTTGGTTACCGATCTGGCTTCATTCATAAAACGATCCACACTATAAAGAAGTGCAATATCTGTCAACGGAATTTTTCCGAATCTGTTCAGTGTGAAAATAAGTGCCAAAAATCCGGATCCTGGAACACCGGAAGCAGTTTTTGAAGTAATAGATATGATGATGAAAAGCCACAGATAATCGTTGAAGTTTAAAGAGATCGTATAAAACTGAACCAGAAAGCAACAGGTCACAGAAAGATAGATACATGCTCCGGCAAGGTTAAAATTATATCCTAAAGGAATAATAAACCTTAAGATTTTCCTGCTGTATCCTTCAGATTCCATTTTCTCAAAAATGAGAGGAAAGGCTGTTTTAGAAGATGAGGTGCTGACCACCAGGATAATTTCTTCTTTGATGTTCAGTAAAAATTTCCAAAGATTAAATTTGAAGAGCCAAGAAACAACCCCAAGAATTCCAAAAATGAAAACAATATCGGCAATATATACCGTGGCAACTACCTTACTCAAAGGGAGAAGGGTATTGATGCCATATACGGCAACACCATAGGCGATATTGCAGAAAATAATGAGGGGAAGAATGATGTAAAGGTACTTAATGATCGTATAAAATATATTCACTCCCTGATCCAATATATTCAGAAATTTTTCTTTTTTTGATGAAAGATTCATGGCAATACCAATCACTATTGAGAGGAAAAGAAAAATACCATGCCTGTTGAGATAGATAAGATTGGGGAGATTATCATTTTTGATTTCAAATGTCTTGGGTAAAGATGTATTGATCCTGGTAATGTCAATTCCTGTGTCTGAGCCGGGCTGCATAATTAATCCAAACGCAAAACCTACTATAATGGCGGCTGAAGTGATCACCAAAAAATATAAAATAGTCTGCCATACAATATTACGGGCATTTTTGAGCTCAGACAGCTGGCTGATTCCATAGGCAACTGCCATAAATATAACAGGAAGGATCAGGGTTTCCAGGATCATGAAAAAATACCGGCTCACCACTCCCAGTCTTATACTTTCCTCAGGAAGGTAATGGCCGGCCAATACTCCTCCTATCATTGCTGTAAATACATACAATGTAAGATTTTTAAGATATTTTCCGGTAAATGTTTTCTGAGGTTGTAAAGGGTTCATCGGGAAAAATAAGCTGTTTTTTTTACAAAACAAGTTTTAAGCTGTATTATTATTTCTGAAGTTGAAGATACTCATTATTCATTAAATTCTTATCATATGGTTCCGAGAAGTAATGCTCCTAAAAGCATGATAATTGATGATCCAATTGCCCATTTTAAAGTATATTTCAGGTGATCGGAATATTCTACGCCTGCTAATGATACCAACAGATACGTGGAAGGAACCAATGGGCTTAATAAGTGCGATGCCTGACCAACAAGACTTGCCCGTCCTAATATTTCAGGAGCAATATCCAGCTGACGTCCTGTTGCCTCAATAATTGGAAGTATTCCAAAATAATAGGCATCATTTGTGAGAAAGAAAGTAAGAGGAACACTGAAAATGGCTGTAATAATATTCAGATAACTGCCCCAGCTTTTGGGAACAATATCTATCATGCTATTTCCCATAGCCTGCATGATGCCGGTTCCATTAAGAATCCCGGTAAAGATTCCTGCTCCAAAGATCATTCCTGCCACAGACAATGCGTTTCCGGCATGTTTTGAAATAATTTTCTGCTGATCTTTAAGTTTAGGGTAATTGATGACAGAGGCGATACAAAAGGCAATCATAAAAGCTATACCTAATGGAACAATATCTAATATCATCACCGTTAACAGAACTAGAGTCAAAATTAAATTCACCCAGATCAGTTTTGGACGGAGAAGCTGAGGATCAGATTCTCCGGCAATGTCTCCGGTACTGTATTTTGTATACTTCCCATATTTTGCGATGCTTTTTTTTTCTTTTTTCCCCAGGATGTAGGCCACAAATATGACCCAGATGATGCCTAAAGCCATAATAGGAATCATAGGCACAAAAATTTCGGTGTGTCCTAGTTTTAAGGAACTCATAACCCTTGCTGTAGGGCCTCCCCAAGGTAAGATGTTCATAATTCCTCCAGCAAGCATGATAATACAAGTAAGGGTAAGAGGATTCATTCCCTGCTTTTTATATAAAGGAAGCATGGCTGCTACAACAATAATATATGTGGAAGAGCCATCACCGTCCAGAGAAACCAATGTGGTAAGAATAGCGGTTCCGATGGTTGTTTTGACAGGATTGTCTCCAACTGCTTTTAGAATAAGGTTGACTAAAGGCTCAAAAAGCCCCGTGTCTATCATTAAACTGAAATAAAGAATGGCAAAGATAAGCATAACCCCTGTAAGGGCTATTTCCTTGACTCCATTCTTCATCATTTCTCCTAACTGAGGTCCGAAACCAGCTAAAAATGCGATGGCTACAGGGATAATAACTAATGCGGTAAGAGGAGTCATCTTTTTATTCATGATAAGCACCATAAAGATGATGATCATCAAAAATCCAAGGAATGTAAGCATAGGTGGTTGTATTTGAGGTTATTTATTTTTATTTTTTCTCCAGTCAAAATTGTTTCGATAGCCGATATAGGCATAGTTACTGGTAGATCCGGTTTCCAGCTGGTTGATAAAAGCAACTTCTATGGCTGAGTTTTTCCCTGTTTTTATTCCTATCCCAGCTGTTAAACGGTTGCTGTCAAATGTTTCTTCTTTGCTGGCATTCATTCTGATTTCATTTTTCAGAATACCATAAAGCCTTTCTTTCTCCCCGGCTTTATTGAAGGGGATTCTTAAAGAAATAAGATAGCGCAGCCTTACGATAAATTCATTCGGATTACTGATGAACCGTTCCTCCACACGAAACCGATGAGAAATAGAAGTTCTTCCGATATTACCACCCAGGCTTACCTGCTGGAAAGGTCTTTTTTCATACCTTTCTTTTTTGGAGTTATCAGATTTGTAAGAGTCCAGAATAAGAAACATGGCTCCTACAGCAGGTCTTACTTCAGGAGCTACCTCGTAGTCTACATAAGCCGAAACCAGAAAGAGCCTGGTATCATAGGCGAGGTCAAAAGACCTGTATTGGGAAAGGGCTGTCAATGTACTTTTGTCTGTAAGTTTTGCAGACATGAGGTACTGGAACCACATATTATAACTGTCCCGGCTTTGAGCCATAACAAATTGACTTGCACCTAGTAGAAAAAAGGTGATTAATGATAATTTAACTTTCATGTAAAACTGAATTAATATCCTGCTTTTTCAAATATATTTATAAGAAGGAGCCGTGAAATTATTTTTCAATCAATAGCAGTTTTTATCAGTAAACTGCAATCCGGGGAGAAAAAGGTCTTATATTTGGAAGATTGAAAATTGGATATTTTAGATGTTTTTTATTATAAATATTGTATTTATATTATTGATTTTTAGGGTTTTACTTAGTGGTAAGATTTTAAAGAGACTGATGGAATATCATTGGGGGTTTTTGCTGAAGTTTCAGCATATTTTCTTCTTTTTCTTCTTCTTTATCATCACTTTTTTCACCGAAAATTACTTTTTGGATGTTCCGGAGCTCATCTGGTCTGTATTATTTGTGATTATTTTTAATGTTGGGATTTACTATCTGGTCTATTTTTATCTTGTCCCCAGGTTTTATCTTTCCAATAAGTATCCTGAATTTATTCTGTATGCATTCATTTGTTTTTTAGTATCAAGTCTTTTTAGAATTTTGCTGGAACCTGCTGTGTTTCATATGAAATTTAATGAAACCCTTTCCAATACAAAATTCCTTTATAATGTCTATACCGCCCAGGGAATTGTAATACTGGTGGCGTCATTTCTGGGAATCACGAAGGATAAATTTCTGATCGAGCAGGACTTTAAAAACTTAGGGGAAGAAAAAGAGCAGCTGTATCTTGATCTTTTAAAATCGAAACTAAACCCTCATTTTTTGTTGAATACTCTTAATAATATTTATTCCAAAAGTTTTAATCCGTCTGAGAAAACATCTGAATCTATCCTTCAGTTAAGCCGCTTGCTGCAGTACGTTATTTATGATACCAATAAGGAGAAAGTTACGCTTATGCAGGAGTTTTCAACGATTAAATCATTGATTGGACTTTACCAGCTAAAGTATAATAACCTATTGGATATTAATTTTGAAATAAAAGATGAAGAAACCCTGGAACTTATTGAAGTACCGCCATCCGTTTGTCTTACTTTATTTGAAAATGCTTTAAAACATTCAGCAGTAGGGATTGAAGAGGATAGCTTTATTAAGGTGTCTTACAAAATACAGGATCAGGAATTATTATTTGAAATTGAAAATTCTGTAGCCAAGAACCGGGAGCTAGTGAATAACTTTAATGATAATGGATTTGGAAATGAAGCAGTCATCAGCATTCTGGAAAAATATTATCCTGAAAGATTTACTTTTATATCGGAAGCGGCTGAGAATAATACATACGAAACTACTTTAAAAATAAAACTATAATGGCTAACCTGACTATCGTAGGAGTGGATGATGAATATCCCGCGTTAGAACTTATCCGGCACTATTGTGATCAGATAGAAGATGTAGACTTGCTGGAGATATTTCAGAACCCGGAAGAGGCACTGCAATATTTACAGAGGAATAGAGTAGATCTTGTTATTCTGGATATTAATATGCCTTATATGAATGGGATTGACCTTTTACTTAAGCTTCCCTATAAACCATTATGTATATTTCTTACATTGGAAACTCAGTATGCTGTAAAAGCTTTTGAGTTGGATGTTGTGCATTATCTGGTGAAACCTGTAGATTTTGAAACATTTAAAAGAGCAGTCTATAAAGCAAAAGACTTTTTACAGTTTAAGCAATCTGCGGAAGATAGAAAACAGGAAGATTTCATTATGTTTAAATCTAATTATATCATGAATAAAGTCCTTCTTCAGGATATCAAGTGGATTCAAGGGTTTGGGGAATATATCATTTTGATCACCCATTTGAAAAAATATATGATCCTGGAACGGATGTCCAATTTTGAAGAAAATTTTCATAATTTAGGATTTATCAGAATTCATAAATCTTATATTGTCCTTTCTTCTCATATCAGTTCATATGATTCAAATACGATTTATCTGAAAGGAGGAGAGCAGCTCCCATTGGGAAGAACTTACAAAAAACATCTGAAAGAATATTTAGGTTAAAATGTAGAAATTAAACTTTAAAAGATTCCTAACGTAAAAAATAAAAAGCTCACTGATTCAGTGAGCTTTTCAATTATTGATTGCTTACAACTATGCCTTTTAGATTTTTCCTGCTGCCTGCATAGGATTTACTTTTCCATTAGAGCTTCCTCTTACAGAACCTCCTTCCTGTTTCTGTTTGAAGAGCTGGAATTTTGAAGTCTCACCACCTGCACCATTGCTGGTCCATAAGTTATTGTTTGTATCAATATCAGCGGTTTCTCTCATTGGATCTAGCTGAATTGATTTCAATTTTTTGTCAAAATAATACGTCTTGGAAACTTTTTGTTCATTCAGTCTCCAGATCTGTGCAGATGATTTATCATATAATTTTGAACCATCTTCAAAAGTAAATTCAAGGATAATTGGCATGACCAGTCCACCTTTGTTCAAAAAGTCAATCTGATAAGCCGTAATGTTTTTGAATTTTTCTTTATCCTTAGCATCCAAAGGAAGAGTAGCATCTACTTTAGAGGTATATTCTTTTGTATTTACTTTTTCCTGGCCTCTATCATATCGATAGTAGAAGTCTTGGGCCTCTTTATCCTTATCAACATAGAAAGTGATGTTCTTATCTTCTCTATTTCTGATTTTCGACAGGTCTTCAAAACTATTTACTAGTGGTTTGTCCACCTGGTATTTTATTTCTTCAGCTGCTTTGGGATTCGTTTCTAGGTTAGGAGTGGCTACTGTGACTTTATCAATCGCAATATCTACGGGATCAGTTCCGTAGAACCATCCTCTCCAGAACCAGTCAAGGTCTTCACCGCTGGCATCTTCCATGGTACGGAAAAGATCTGCAGGTTCAGGGTGTTTGAAAGCCCATCTTTTTGCATAAGTTTTGAAAGCTTTATCAAAAAGTTCTCTTCCCATAATGGTCTCACGAAGAATATTCAATCCGGTTGCAGGTTTTGAATAGGCATTCGGGCCATACTGAACAATATTTTCAGAATTGCTCATGATAGGTTCAAGCTGATCTTTTGGAAGTTTCATATAATCTACGATTGTCCATGCCGGACCCCTTTTAGATGGAAACTTATTATCCCATTTTTCTTCTGTAAGATACTCTGTGAAAGTATTCAGGCCTTCATCCATCCATGCCCATTGTCTTTCATCAGAATTGATGATCATGGGGAAGAAGTTGTGACCTACTTCATGAATAATGACTCCGATCATTCCATTTTTAGTTCCTTCAGAATAGGTTCCATCTTTTTCTGTTCTTCCGAAGTTGAAACAGATCATAGGATATTCCATTCCGTTGGCTGCTTCTACGGATTGCGCTACTGGATATGGATAAGGAATGGTAAATTCTGAATAGGTTTTAATGGTATGAGCCACTGCTTTTGTAGAAAACTTTCTGTAAAGTCCATAAGATTCTTTAGGATAGAAACTCATGGCCATTACCTTATTGTTATTTTCAGGAATGGTAACACGCATGCCGTCCCAAACGAATTTTCTGGAAGATGTCCACGCAAAATCTCTTACGTCATTTGCTTCAAAAATCCATGTCTTTCTTTGTTTTGAATGATTCTTTTCTGCCTTTTTAGCTTCATCTAAGGTTACAATTTCTATAGGCTCAGAAGCATTTTCAGCTTTTTTGTATCTTGAAAGTTGATCAGCAGTTAATACCTGATCATAATTTTTACATTCCCCGGTTCCTCCTACAACATGGTCTGCCGGTACATTCATAGACACTTTAAAATTCCCGAACACTAGCGCAAATTCACCTCTCCCAGTAAACTGATGATTTTGCCAACCCTGGAAATCACTGTATACACACATTCTTGGATACCACTGTGCCATAGTGTAGAGGTCATTGCCATCTTCAGGGAAATTTTCATAGCCACCACGGCCGCCCATTTTGATTCTGTTTCCGATATTGTAATTCCAGTCTACTTTGAAAATGAATTTTTCTCCTTTTTTCAATGCTTTTGGAAGATCAATACGCATCATCGTTTTATTGACCGTATATTTTAAAGGAGTACCTGAAGCATCAGTTACTTTTTCAAGTACAACTCCGTAGCCATTATCCTTTACAGGAAGTTCAGTCACTTTAAGCTGCTGATCTGTTGTTGATGGACGAAGTACTGAAGACGTGTCATAACCTGCATTTCTTATACTAGAATGTTCGTTTTCATCCAATTGAAGCCAGATATAATCCAGTTCATCAGGTGAATAATTATAGTAAGTAACCGTTTCCGAACCTTTCAGATTTCTTTTATCTTCGTCAAGATAAGCGGTAATGTTGTAATCGGCCCTGTTTTGCCAATACGCATGTCCTGGTGCTCCGGAAGCCGTTCTGTAAATATTGGGTGTGGGTAGAATAGTTCCCAGCTGCTCAAACTTGTTTCCATGATTGCTGCCTGGGTTATTCTGAATATTTTGTGCGGTGAAACCTGTATATGCAAATACAGAAAGTGAAAGTATACCAACTTTTAGTTTCATAACCGAAATGATTTAATAATGATCAAAGATAGTAATAAGCGGTTGAAATAATGAAAATATTTCACATTTAGAAAGGAATTCTTTCTAATGTCATTTTTAAAGATAAAGCAAAGACTCCTGATGAGACAAAAAGAATCCAATCCTTCTTATTCACTTTAAAAATAGTGAGAAGAATAAATAAAAGGATTAGGATGGCAGTTACAATAACGATTTGTCCCAGTTCCAGACCGATATTAAACCCCAATAATGGTATAGCAATACTTTGACTTTTAGCAATCATCACCCTTGCTGTATTGGCAAAACCCATCCCATGAACCAGTCCAAAAATCAGAGCGAGGTAGTAATTAGCCCGCATTAATGTTTGTTTCTGGTTTTTCATAATAATATTATCCAGAGAAGTCAGCACAATGGTCAATGGAATTAAAAACTCAACCCAATCAGAAGGAACTCTGAAAACATCAAGAATGCTTAATGCTAATGTGATGGAATGTCCAATAGTAAATGCGGTTACAAGGATCAGAATTTTTTTCCAGTCACTATAAGAGTATACAGCAATTAGTGCTAAGACAAATAACTGATGGTCTAAGGCATCAAGGGAGATAATATGTTCCCATCCAAGGTTTAAATAAAATAGAAAATCCTGCATTTGATAATAGATTACTTGTTTTTTGATATTATGTTAAAGTAAGTGAATTGTATCGGATGTGTATAATTTTTATATGTATTAATTATTAATGTTTTTAATTATTATCATTAAAAATAAAAATTGTATAATTGTATTGCTAAAAAAAATAGAATGGATATTAAAAAACTACTTTTTACAAAAGTAAACATTTCGTATGGAGGAGCGAAGCTTCTTAGAAATGCTACAGCAGCTTTCCTAGGTCTGTATTCGTATGGGTTTTATGGTCAGGTACAAAAGCTTGATTCAAGGTTTGATTATTTATTGAAAAATAAAGAGAGCCTGAATAGAGGAAACGTTTTAAAAGATTTGGAACGTGAGGACATGAAATTGGATAAGCATTTGGTTGTTACCTCTAAAGGGGCGCAAACAATGTATTCATGTATTATTTATACCAAAACTCCTGAAAGACTTAAAGCTGACGGGTTTTTAGTACAGAGCCAGCTGCCTACTTTTTCAACAGCATTGGTGAGTCTTGAAGATATTGAGAGATTAATGGAGCTTCCTTATGTGACCTCTGTGATGGGGCCTACATTTGATGAGCTTCATAATGATGTAAGTAGAGCTCAATCTGGAGCAAGCCTTTTACAGGATGGCGTTTTTAATAATACAGCATATAACGGAACAGGAATTCTTGTAGGAATTTATGATACGGGAATAGACTGGAAGCATCCTGATTTCAGAAAAGTTGCTGATCAGACTAAAAGTAGAATTGTTTCCATCTGGGATCAGACTTTAACTCCTCAAGGGGCTGAAGTTTCTCCTACAGGATTTACAACCGGTGTAGAATATACAAGAGCACAGATTGAAGATGAATTGGATGGTACACCAGCTAATTTCGTCCGCGAAAATGATACTAATGGACATGGTACCCACGTATCAGGAACAGCTGCAGGAAGTGGGGCAGGTTTTGCCGATAGAAGACATAAAGGATTTTCTTCTGAAGCAGATATTGTTTTTGTAAAAGGAGGAAATGGATCTTTTCCAACGACGAATACCATCAATGCATTAACTTATTTCAAGAACGTAGCTACAGCTTTAAATAAACCAATCGTAGTCAATATGAGTATTGGTGGACAGGGAAGCGCCCATGATGGTACATCTTCTCATGAAGTAGCTGTTGATAACTTTACGTCATCGGGACCTGGAAGAGTTGTGGTTATATCTGCGGGTAATGATTATGGCCCAAAAATTCACAGAAAAGTAGATATAGAACCAGGTGGTGTACAATCTTATACTTTTACAGTTAGTAGCAATACCTCTGCGGCTTCAATATTTAGCTTTCTAATGTATGCTAATGATAATACAGAAGTTACAGCAAAATTAACAGCTCCAGATGGTCAGCAATATACACAGAATGTGAGCACCAATACCACTCATAGTATATTAGGAGGAGGACTTACTGCTACTATGTATAATTATTGGGGGAATGATAATAATAAACGTTATGTTCAGTTAGTAGTAAGTAGAGTTTCAGGATCTACAACCAACTCTCAAGGAGTATATACTTTGGAAATTACCAACAACGGAACTCAAACTATCAATACCCATGGCTGGCTTTATAGTCAGGGAGTGGGAACTACCTTGACAAACGGAGATAACGAATTTATTGTAGGATCTCCGGGGAATGCAACAAGTGCCATTACAGTAGCTTCCTATTTGGGTAGAGTAACTTGGTTGAGCCCACTAGGTGGATACGGATATGGTAATACTCCACAGGAAACAATTTCTTCTTTTAGCTCACAAGGACCAAGAGTAGATAATTTTCAGAAACCTGATATTACAGGCTCCGGGCAGGCTGTAATATCTTCAAGATCTAGCAGTTCTGCGCCAGCTGATACAGATGTTATTGCAAATACAAACTATTATGTGATGAATCAGGGGACGAGTATGTCATCTCCTGGAATCGCTGGAGCTGTAGGTTTATTGCTTCAGGCCAATCCAGCCTTGACAGCAGCACAGGTTAAAGCTCGTCTTACTTCTAATGCGCGAAAAGATGGAGCAACAGGAAATGTTCCTAATCCAAGATGGGGATATGGAAAGTTAGATATTTATAAAGCGGTAACTTCTGAAGTGGGATGTGTAGCATCTAATTTTGAGACTGTTACTTATGATGAACCTTATATTACTGTGAATGCAGAAGCTAATACTACTTTTAGCAATGCGGCATTGGCGGTTCGTTATACACCAACATTAACGGGTAAATTAGGAGGTGTCTCATTTACAACAGGTTCAGGAGTGATTCCTGCTAATCAGGCAGTGGATATTCAAGTAAGAAAAGTAAACGCTAATGGTGATCCTGGAGATATTGTAGGTACAAAAACTATTACATCATGGGATACTAACATACAGAGATTTACTTGGAATTATGTTGATTTATCCAGCTTAAATATTCAGGCGGTAACAGGAAAAGATTTCTATATCGTGGTTAACGGGATAGGAGGAACTGTAGCGATGAAAAATGAAGCTACTGCAGTAAGTGGACGTAGTAAAACATCAACGGATGGTACAACCTGGGCTACAAGAACCTTTGATCTTAAAATGAGAGCTACTGTTTACGAAGATGTAGCCGAGGTGAAAAACCTGGCGACGGCTAATCAGACAAAAGCAAGTACTGTAGCTGCTGGGTATAATTATTTTACCAATGCTTGTCAATTGATTTCAAGAGTGGAAAAAGAAACAGCAAGTACTGTAACTGGAAATATCACCTCAAAAGTATGGGTTGATAATGTACAGCCTAATTACGTTGCGAGAAGATATGAAATTAATCCAGCTACGGATGCTGCTACCGCTACAGGAAAAGTAACATTATACTTTAAGCAGGCTGATTTCGATGCTTATAATTTAACAAGTGGTACTAAGCTTCCTACATCACCTACTGATGATGCTAATAAATTTAACCTAGTTGTTGAAAAATACACAGGAACAAGTGCAGGAAATGTGGGGACTGTAGCTTCTTATGGAGGTACACCTACTGTTATTACTCCTAATGTTGCGGATATTGTTTGGAATAATACTTATCAGTACTGGGAAGTAAGCTTCCAGACTTCAGGTTTCGGTGGATATTTTGTTAAAACAAATGCTACTTTAGGAACAGGAGAAGTAACGAAACAGAATGCGGGAGTAAATATTACCCCAAACCCTGCTAAAGATGTTGTAAATATCTCATTGGGCAGCTATTCTAAAGGTACATTAACTATTTATGATGCTTCAGGAAAACTGATTAAAACAGAGGCTATGAACTCTAGTTCAAACAGAATGGATGTTTCATCATTGGTAAAAGGAGTATATATGTTTACGATTAAACTAAATGATACTACAGTTACTAAAAAAGTGGTTAAAGAATAATTATAACTCTAGGAGGTACATTATAGAAAGCGGCAGTTGTATAACTGCTGCTTTTTTTATATTTGTCATTAGAAAAGAACCTATGTCACGTAAATTTTTTTTTATATTCTTTTTATCATTAACAGTGATTTTTCAAAGCTTTATAAAAGTAGATAAGGAAAATATACACCCTTATCATGTAGGCTCTGTAGAGATCAATTACAGCCCCAAATCTAAGACCTTTGAAGTAACAGGCCGGTTTTTCCTCGATGATCTGGAGAATGGCCTTGGGAAAAAATATGGTGGAACTTTTCATTTTAATGATGAAAAGTACAAGCCGAAACTGAATGAAGCGCTTTCTAAATATTGTCAGGAATATTTTAGATTAAAGGCTGATAATAAATTTCTTAAAGTAAACTATATAGGATATGAAGAAGATCAGGAATCTGTAAATGTTTACATGGAATCAGAAGTTGTTGCTCATCCTAAAAAAGTAGAAACGGCTGTGAGTTTCCTTTACAATCTTTTCGATGACCAGATCAATATTGTTCACATCATTGTCAATGGAGACAGAAAGAGTGAAAAATTAACATATCCAAACCGCTATTTGTATAAACAATTTTAATTTTCCAACTGAATAAGGGTATTAATTCCTTTTGCATGAGCCAGCAAATCAGGAAAAAAATGATCATAGCATTCCTGAAGAAATTCTTTATGATGTAAGAAAGCCTCAAAAACAGGAATATCTTTATCCAGATACTTGGCTTTGTTCAAAACATTTTGAATGCTGAATTTAATGCCCCAATCTTCACGGTAATTATAAAGCCAGTCATCTTGTTCCATTTTAGCCAGCATTTTTTTGAAATTTTCAGGCAGCCACTCTTCATTGGCATTTAAGACGTTGTAGACATATAGAGAGTGAGCCTTCCATTCGGCAAGAGAGTTTAGAGAAAGATCATTGGCTACGAAATAATCCATGGAAACATCTACAAAAGCTCCAGCATAAAGTCTTACCAAAGGGGCAAAAACTTTTTTAGCTTCATGGATAGCGGGATGGGAGTCGGTGAAAGTATCAATAGCTCTGTGCAAGGTAATTCCATCCTGAATGTCTTTAGGGAAAGAAAAACGGTCCCTGTTTCGGATAAAGTCTTCCAGAAACTGGCCAACAATTTGTCCGTCAGTGAAAGTAAGATAAGAATGAGCCAGATAATTCATAAACGAATATAAAAATTTTTAAACAAAGTTTGACTATTGCGTACCGTTTCTACCCAAACTCCTTTTTCAATTTCAAGGTATTTAAACTCAATTTCATTTAAAATGACTTCTTCAGGAGAAATCAGGCTGAGGTGGAGCTCATCCTCATTCACAAAACATTTAAACTGTACAGGAAACGAAAATAGATTCTGAATCTGCAGATCTTTGTAACCATAAACAACCGTACAGTCCGAGCCCAAAGGTGTAAAACGTTCCTCTTCTTTATAGATATCCATAGAGTGTGGATATCTTTCCAGAATCTTTAATCCGGATTGAAGGGCCAGGTGGTATAAAATAGAAGAAAACTGGCAGATTCCACCGCCAAAATCACTTGAAATAGTATTATTGATGAGGTTTCTCCCTTCCTTAAAATTGTTTTTCTCACTAGGTTTTCCAACCATTTTCCAGAAAGAAAAGACTTCATTGGGATGAATGACAAGGTTGTTGATTTTATTTCCAACAACTTTTAGATTATGAATTTTATTATGATGAAAAGATCCGCTTTTGATGATTTGATGAAGCGTAACAGAATATTCACCAATATTTTCTGAACGATATTCTTTGGGGTAAACATAATTGTTTTTTTGTTCATGAAAATAACGCTGCAAAAGTTTGATCTGCAGTTTCCACGAATGGGGAATCCAGTTTTTCAGCTGCTGTTTCATCGCTTTTCCAAAACAGTTATGTGATAAGATGCCCAGTTTTTCAAGAAAATACGGCAGAGAAAATTATCCAGAGACAGGAAAGATTTTCTTATTGATTTTGGAAACCTGTGAATCGGGAAAAATAATACTCCGGTTGTATTTCTAATGTTCCATTGATCTTTTGAAAGGTCTGCAATATCCGAAACTGAAAAGCTGTTGCCGGCATGCCAGTCCTCCTGGGGAGAAACAGATTTTTTTCTGCGTTTTACAGGGTAATCAAAAATCAGAGTTCCATTTTTGTTTAATTTCTGATAACATTCTTTTAAAAATGCTTTTGTTTCTTCTTGATTTTGATGCATGATGACATGAAAGCAGAAAATACAATCAAATTCTTCATGAAAAGGTATTGCTGAAATCTCTCCTACAGCTAGTATTTTATCAGGATGTTTTTGACGGGAGACATTCAGCATATTTTCACTGAAGTCGGTTCCATGAGTCGCAAAATTAAGTAATCGGCCTGTTCCGCAGCCAAGATCAAGAACTTTTGTATATTTTTTATCTTTGAAAAAAGAAGTTAAAAAAGCCCTTTCCTGTTGGTCAATATATTTCCCGTAAGAATTCCCGAACCGGTTCTCGTCATAGGATTCGGCAAGGTTGCTGTAATATTCCAGAATATTTGTTTTCATCATTTGAAAAATCTCCTGTTAAGGTCATTAATTTTATTGATTTCTACAATTTATATTCCATTTTTTATTTTCTTGAAATAAAAAACCAACCTTAATTTCACAGGTTGGCTACATTTTATTTTCTTTAAAAAAGTCTCTCATGAAAATCTTCAATTTTGCTTACTTCTTCAATCTTAATACCAAATTTTTTCTTCGGAAGTTTATTGAGATTGGAAATGAAAATTTTCTCGTACCCTAGCTTTTCGGCTTCCGTAATTCTTTGTTCCGCCTGGGCAACCGGACGAATTTCTCCACTTAGACCGATCTCTCCAGCAAAACAATAATGCTCTGAAATAGCGATATCTTCATTGGATGAAAGAACAGACGCAATAACTGCGAGATCCAAAGCCGGATCATCTGTTTTTATTCCTCCTGTAATATTAAGGAAAACGTCCTTAGCTCCCAATTGGAAACCTGCTCTTTTCTCCAGTACTGCCAGAAGCATATTCAGTCTTTTGGAATCAAAGCCTGTAGAACTTCTTTGAGGAGTACCATACACAGCTGTACTTACCAGTGCCTGGATTTCCAAAAGCATAGGTCTGTTTCCTTCCAAGGTTACCGCAACAGAATTTCCGGATAGCTCTTCAAATTTCTTGGTGATAAGGATTTCCGAAGGGTTTTTAATTTCCTTCAATCCTTGAGAGATCATTTCATAAATCCCAATTTCAGAAGTAGATCCAAAACGGTTTTTGTTGGCTCTCAATAGTCTGAAAAGATGATTTCGGTCTCCATCAAAATTTAAAACAACATCTACCATGTGCTCCAATACCTTTGGACCGGCAATTTGGCCATCTTTGGTAATATGACCTACCAAAAACACGGGAATACTGTTTTCCTTAGCATACTTAATAATCTCGTTGGAACATTCTCTGATTTGAGAGACAGTTCCCGGAGAGCTTTCGATCAATTGGGACTGAAGTGTTTGGATAGAATCGATAATCATAAAATCCGGCTCCAGTTTTTTGGCTTCATGAAGAATTTTTTCCAGGGAGGTTTCTGTAAACAGGAAGCAATTCGGGTTTTGAATATCCGTTAATCGATCAGCCCTCATTTTAATCTGAGAAGCACTTTCTTCCCCGGAAACATAGAAGATTTTTTTCTTCATTTTTAAGGCAAGCTGAAGCAGCAGGGTAGACTTTCCGATTCCCGGTTCTCCACCGATTAGAGTAACGGACCCTAGGACAATTCCGCCTCCCAGAACACGGTTTAGTTCTTCAGAAGGAGTCTTTATTCTCGGTTCTTCACTGGTTTCTACCTCAATGATATTGATGACATGTTGTTTGGTTTTTGAAAAGGGGACCGCTTTACTATTAGGTTTTTCCACCACTTCTTCCACCAGGGTATTCCATTGTCCACAGTTTTTACATTGTCCCATCCATTGGGAATATTGGGTTCCGCAGTTTTGACAGAAATATGCCGTTTTCAGTTTTGCCATACTGCGAAGTTATAAAAAAAGCGTTTTTTTTGAAACATAAATAGATTTAAATCTCAAATACTAATATAGATCAACGATAGAAATATCTTTATATCTTAGCTTTGTTAAATTTAAAATATTAATGTAAAATATAATTACAATGAAAAAACTATTTTTATCCTTCGTATTTGCCCTTTTAAGTACTTTTTCTTTTGCACAGAATAACTGGGAGATTGATCCCATGCATTCTTCTGTAAATTTTGCCGTTGAACATATGGGGATCAGTTTCGTTCAGGGAAGGTTTGATAAATTCGGTGGAAGTTTAAAGACAAAAGGGAATAGTCTTGATCATGCAGAGATCGATATCAATATTGCTGCTGAGACTATCAATACAGGAGTAGAGATGAGGGACAAACATCTTAGAAGTAAAGACTTCTTTTCAGTGGAAGAATATTCGGATATTAAATTTACGGGAGCTTCTGTTTCAAAAGAGAAAGATGGGTCTTATCTGTTTAATGGTAAACTCACGATTAAAGATGTAACCAAAGACTTTAGTGTACCAGTAATATTAGGAGGAATTACAAAAAATAAGGATGGTAAAGAGATTATGGGACTTAGGGCTAAGTTTTCTGTTAACCGTTTTGAATATAATTTGAATTATGATCCTACAGCAGCAGGTATTGCTAAATGGGTTGAGATTAATACTTATTTTGAATTAGTAAAAAAATAATTTACAGACAATAGTTTAATAAAAGGCTTCCGTTTCATAGGAAGCTTTTTTTGTGGAAAATATTTTTTTCTGATTGAAAATACGTCATAGTTTGGCGCTGTGGATGGATATTTTTGCTCCAGATTCTTTTAAGAATTGATTAACCATTTAACAACAAAAATATGATTTATACAGAAGCGTTTTTTGCGCAAGGAAGTACTTTTCCTAATGATGATGAGGTAAACCTGATAGACAGTTATACCTTTGAACCGGTTATTTATAAAAAGACAAATGTAGGAGTGCCAGCTGCCGGAGACGGAGATGGTGCGATTTTCCGTAAAAAAGGAAGTGACTTTTATAAAAGACAATGGACCGGATATGTCAATGTCTTATGGTGGGGTATTCAAGGACTTTCAGATCAGTTAAGAACAGACCGCCTCAACACAATTTTGCAGCTGGGCTATGATACCTTCTTTGGGAAAATGGACATTGGAATTTCCGGGGCACTCTTTCTTCAGAATAATCAAAGAGTATTATCCGACCAATGTAAAATAAAACAGAATAAAAAGAGTACCGAGATTTTTAATTGTGAAGAAAAAAAGAATATATCAATAAAAGGTTTTTTTCTGGAAGGTTTTAAAGACGATTATGCTATGACGTCCAGTTCTAAAGCTGTAGGAATTTATTGCTATGGAACTCAGAACATCAACATCGAAAAAAACCTTTTTAAAAACTTTAGTTATGCCGGAGTTTCGGGTTTAAGAAATATGGTTAACCTTACGTTTAAACAGAACCGTGTTGAAAATGATTTCACAGAAGATTGGGCAAAAATTGGGACCGGAAAAAAAGACAACGCAGGAATTGCCGTTGGTGGAAAAAATATAAGTGTTGTTCAGAATTATTTTAAAAATTCATCACAAGGGCTTATCATTGCTGAAAATTCAGAGTTTGTGACAATTTCCGATAATGATATCGAAAATACGATCCTGGAACACGGAATGTATCTGGATGCTGGAATTTCAAATATGACGGTATTGGGGAACAGAGTCCGAAATACAAAAGGAATCGGAATCAAAGTCCAGAATTATGATCAGGAGAAATACCCGGATTATGTTTGCCATAATATTGTGATTTCAAATAATATTGTAGACAATGCAGGAACAGTAATTGATGATGCGTTGATTGCAACACTTGATCCTAAAAAGGATTATATTCCGGCAGGGGGAGATGGAATCCTTATTAATAATACTAATGAAGTAGCTCCTTATAAACTTATTGCCAGAAATGTAGTGGTTACCGGAAATGTGGTGAGAAATGCAAAGCAGCACGGAATTAACATCAGGCATATTGAAGGAGGGGTGATTTCCAATAATGTAATCAATGATATTGGGAATGTGGGACTTTATGTTTCTCACGCCAAAGGGGTGGATGTTTCCCATAACAATGTTCAGGCATCCAAAGAAAATGGTATTCTGATTGAAGCCAATAATAACCTGTTGAATGTATCCTTTAATATTGTTGAAAATCCGGGTATTAAAAACCAAGGAAATGAAGGAAGATTAGCAGGAATCAAACTTGTGGAAGGAAATAATTATGAAATTGCCATCAGACACAACAAGATTAGAGGAAACGGAATGATGACATGGGGTATTTTCTCAGAAGGGGGAGTGGGGCAGTCTACCCATGAGATTGAGAATAATGTGGTCCTAAACTCGAAATATATTGACTACAGGTTTGTTAATGGAACAACGAAATTGAGAATGTTAAGAGATAATTATAAATGTATCTTGAATTCACCGGGAGATACGTGGTTAGATCCCTGCTTATAATTAATGCAAAAAGAGAGTGTTTCCGTTGAGAAATGCTCTCTTTTTATATGAATTTGTTAAGGTGGCTTCGAATGAAAAAAATAAAATTTATCCATATTTTATGAGTGTTTGATGTCTGTTTTCGTATTTTCAAAATCTAAAAGATTGCTTTGTGTTTCTTTTTCCCATAACTTTGCACAAACCTAATCTAATGAGTAAAAAGAATACAAAATACATCTTTGTGACAGGAGGTGTAACTTCATCTTTGGGAAAAGGAATCGTTTCTGCTTCTCTGGGACTATTGCTAAAATCACGCGGTTTTAACGTAACGATCCAAAAACTTGATCCTTATATCAATATCGACCCGGGAACTTTGAATCCTTATGAACACGGAGAGTGTTATGTGACTGAAGATGGTGCGGAGACGGATCTGGATTTAGGTCACTACGAGCGTTACCTTGATGCTCCTACATCCCAAAACAACAACGTTACTACAGGAAAAATCTACCAAACTGTAATCGAAAAAGAAAGAAAAGGAGACTTCCTTGGAAAAACAGTTCAGGTAATTCCTCATATCACTAACGAAATTAAGCGTAGAATTAAAATCCTTTCTAAACAAAACTACGATATCATTATTACCGAGATCGGAGGAACTGTTGGAGATATTGAATCTTTACCATACATTGAAACTGTTCGTCAGTTAAAATGGGAATTGGGAGAGAACAATTCTATGGTAATTCACCTTACACTATTGCCTTATCTGGCTTCAAGTGGAGAATTAAAGACAAAACCATCTCAGCACTCCGTTCGTCAGTTGATGGAAAGCGGAATTATGGCTGATGTATTGGTTTGCAGAACAGAACACAAAATTCCAAAAGATCAGAGAGCAAAATTAGCTCAGTTCTGTAACGTTCCATTAGAAAACGTTATCGAATGTAAGGATATGGAAACGATCTATGAAGTTCCAATGTACCTTCAGAAGCAAAACTTTGATGATGTTGTCTTAAAAGAGCTGGATCTGAAAAGTGATAAAGATGCAGACCTTAAAGACTGGAAAACTTTTGTGAAAAAATTCCAGAACCCTAAGAAAACTGTTGAAATTGCATTGGTTGGAAAATACGTTTCCCTTCAGGATTCTTATATTTCTATTGCTGAAGCCTTCAAGCATGCAGGAGCTGATCTTGAAACTGAAGTAAAAGTAAGATGGGTATACAGTGGTGATATCACAGAAGAGAATATCAAAGAAACCCTGAAAGGAGTCAATGGTATCCTTGTTGCTCCGGGCTTTGGAGACAGAGGGATTGAAGGAAAAGTTCTTACAGCAAAATATGCTAGAGAGAATAAAATTCCAATGTTGGGAATCTGTTTAGGAATGCAGATTATGACGATTGAATTTGCAAGAAATGTGTTAGGACACACAAAAGCAAACTCAATGGAATTTGATACCGCAACTCCGGATCCTGTAATTTCAATCATGGAAGAGCAGAAAAATGTAATAGACAAAGGAGGAACGATGCGTCTTGGAGCTTGGAAATGTGCTTTGAAAAACGGTTCTAAGCTGCATGATATCTATGGAAGCAAAAATATTTCTGAAAGACACCGTCACCGTTATGAATTTAACAGTGATTATCTTCAGGATTTTGAAAAGAATGGTTTCTTAGCTACAGGAACAAACCCGGAAACAGGATTGGTTGAAGCGTTGGAATTGCCAGGGCATCCATTCTACGTTGGAGTGCAATACCACCCGGAATATAAGAGTACGGTAGCTACACCGCATCCTTTATTCAGAGCTTTTATCAAAGCTTGTGAAACTTCTAAGTAGGATATTTTAGTGTGGGAAGAGTGTAATATTCAACCCAACATCAACAAATAAGGTAATTTTTTACCACAAACGTCTACATATAAACTCAGGTTGATTTTTCTCAGCCTGAGTTTATTATATACTAATGCATTATAGTATAGAGTTTTGATAAAAAAACAGTATTTTTGTCAGCTCAAATTTGCTACAGATTAATGAGTTTTCTTATAGAGTTGTAGCAAGTCAATAAATAGGAAATTTTAATTATAACAAAAATAAAATGCAACAAAACAACGGAATCGATAAGAAGCAGATGATTAGTTTCGCGGTTTTATGCCTGATTCTCTTCGGTGCGATGTTCTATTTCCAGAACAAGCAGATGAAAGAAGAAGAGTTAAAAGCTCAGCAGCAGAAAACGGAACAGGTAAAAAATGCCGTAAAACAGACTCAGGCCACCAATATCAATCCAAATGTAACTCCTAGTGCTATTCAAACGGCTAATTTGTCTAACAAAGAATTGAATATTGAATTCTCAAGTTTAGGAGGGCAGGTTTCTAAAGTTCAGCTTTCAGAATACAAAGCATACAATAATAAAACGGATCAGGCTGACCTTCCGCTTTATCTGATTAATAAAAATAATTCAAACTACGGATTTCAGTTTAAAGACAAAACAGGAAAGGTTATCAATACTAAAGATTTAGTTTTTGCTCCTACTGTTAATGGAAATGCTGTAACAATGACAGCAAATTATAATGGTGCTGTCATCCAGTTTATTTATACATTACTTCCAAAATATACTCTTGACTTTAAAGTAAGAACTCAAGGTCTTGCTGCAGTTACTTCTGATAACAAAGCAGACTTTATTTGGGATTACAGCGTAAGAAACCTTGAAAAAGGTAGAGCTCAGGAGCAGTCTCACTCAGAATTCTCCTATGCTTTCAATAATTATAAAGACTATGATTATGATGGAAGAACCACTATGGAGGAGGAAAAAGAAACGCTTAACTGGATTGGAGTAAAACAGCAGTTCTTTACTTCTGTTATTGAAGCTAAGAATGGATTTACACAGAGTAAAGGGAATCAGGAGAACGTAGAAGAAGGAGAATACCTGAAGAAATTAAACTATGAAGGTTTTGTTCAGATGACCGGAAGTGAATTAAATCAGGATTTTACGTGGTATTTTATGCCATTGGATTTACCATTACTGAAATCTTACGATAAAAACTTTGATGAGATTCTTCCATTAGGTTGGTCATTCATTGGAGCAATGAACCGTTATTTCTTCATGTGGTTATATGCCATTATCGCTGGTTGGGGATTATCTGCAGGTTGGGTAATATTTGTAATGACGATCATTGTAAAATTGATTCTATCACCAATCATGTACAAGCAGCATAAGCTGAGTGCAATGATGAAGGTTATTCGTCCTGAAATTGATGAGGTTAATGCCAAGTTCAAAGATGCAGATCCAATGAAGAAACAACAGGCAACAATGGAAGTCTATAGAAAGGCCGGAGTAAATCAGATGGCAGGGTGTTTACCGGCATTGGTACAGATTCCTATTTTCTATGCCTTATTCCGTTTCTTCCCGAACTTTATTGATTTGAGAGGACAAGGATTCTGGTTTGCAAAAGACTTAACAGCCTATGATGATTTAATTAAGTTACCATTTAAAGTTCCATTCCTTGGAGATCACTTAAGCATTTTCGCATTGGCTTGTACAATTGTGATCTTGATCTATACTGTAATGACATCAGGAAACATGCAGCAGCCACAACAGGAAGGGATGCCAAACATGAAAGTATTAATGTATATCTTCCCTATTACATTCTTATTCTTCCTGAATACTTCAGCATCGGGTCTTTCATGGTATTACTTTGTATCGAATGCGATCAACATCCTGATCATTCTTGTGATTAAATATGTAATTCTGGATGAGAAGAAAATCCATGCACAGATTCAGGCTAATAAGGAAAAACCTAAAACAGAAGGTAAATTCCAGAAGAGAATGAGAGAAATGATGGAGCAGGCTCAACAGCAGCAGCAAACTCAAGAAAAAAATAAAAAGAAATAATTGATTAATCAATATATCAAAAAAGAGAAGCTATTTGCTTCTCTTTTTTATTTATATAAATTTCTGATTTTTTAGTTAATCGTATTTTAATCTAAACGACTGTCTGTGGTGTATGGTAGGACCATGTTTGATGAGCGCTTCCTGGTGCTTTTTGGTAGCGTATCCAAAATTGGTATTCCAGCCATATTCAGGGAATTCTTCGTGAAGCTCTATCATAAGTCTGTCTCTATAGTTTTTGGCAAGAATGGATGCTGCAGCAATAGATAAAATTTTTGAGTCGCCTTTAATGATGCACTGATGTGGAATATAATTATAAGGATGGAATTTATTACCGTCTACCAAAATCAGTTCCGGAGTTATGGTGAGTTGATCTAATGCACGATGCATAGCATGAATACTTGCATTAAGAATATTATGTTCATCAATAAATACAGGCGGAAGTTCAGCAATAGCATAATTTTTTACATTATCCTTAATGTAGCTATCCAGATCCATTCTGGTTTTAAATGTCAGTTTCTTTGAATCATTAACCAGGTTTTGTTTGAAATCATCATCTAAAATAACAGCTGCTGCCACTACCGGCCCGCTTAAACACCCTCTTCCTACTTCATCACATCCCGCTTCGATGTAATGGTCTGTCCACTTATGTAATAATTCCATGTTGATATATGATATACGAGTTGTAAAATTAAAAAAAAATGGATGTATTAGCTTTACAATTCAATCGTTTTTGTGAAAGCATTCAATAACAAGGATTTTGTTGGCAGAGGAGAGGTATGGAAACCTCAATTTTTATTGTAATTGCAAGAGAAAATATTGATATTGCAAAATATAAATCTCTTTTTTTGAAAAGATTTCATTGATGTATTTGTTACATTAATTTATTCATATTTTTCTGTAGAATTGTAGTCTGTTTTTCGTTGTCAGCTCGACGTTTTTGGCCTTTTTTTGGAGTGGAAAAAATATATGCACCGCATTGTATATGGGTAAGGAATGTGAAATTTATTCTAATAAAAGTGATTTACGGTGTTGTAAATCAAAGTATTAACGTGGTATGTAGTGAATATAAATATAGAGAATATCAATAATTGATGACATTGATGTATTCAAAAAAAAATATCGATTAATTTTTTTTGTTTTTGTTAAAAAATGTGTTTTTAACTTAATTTAATAGTTTATTTGTTGTTTTTATTTATGATTTTTGAATAATTGATATTTTTTTTAAAAAATTCTTTGTGTTGTTAGGAAAGTTTTACAAATTTGTAGGGTACAAAATTAATTTGATATGAAGAAACTAACAACAGGTCTTCTTGTCTTAGTATTGACTTCTTCTATTGCAGTAGCAAATGCACAACAAAAGAAGGATACTATTAAGACAAAAGAAATCGAGGGCGTAGTAGTAACCGCTCTTGGTATTAAAAGAGAGAAAAAAGCACTTGGATATGCATCCCAGGAAATTAAGGGTGATGTTTTAAGAGAAGGAGCTAATACTGGAAACATTTCCAGCCAGATGGCTGGTAAGGCGGCTGGGGTTCAGGTTGTAACAAGTTCAAACTTTGGTGGGGCCTCAAGTGTTGTAATACGTGGGATGAAATCTATTGGGGGGAATAACCAGGCGCTTTTTGTAGTAGATGGAGTTCCGATTAGTAATAACAACAATACTATTTCCTCTTCTTACACAATTTTTGATGGTGGTAACTCTATCTCTGACTTAAACCCCAATGATATTGAAAGTGTTAACGTCCTAAAAGGGGCTGCAGCTTCTGCTCTATATGGGGAAAGAGCTTCCGCAGGGGTTGTGGTAATTACTACTAAAAAAGGAAAATCTAGAAAGAATGATGAATGGGGGGTAACTCTTTCCACAGAATATCAGTATGGAGAAATTGATAAATCAACCTTTGCAAAATACCAAAATAAATATGGGGCTGGATATGGCCCTGCTTCAACGTTCTTGAAAAGAGACGTAGATGGAGATGGTGTTCTTGATCTGGTAGTAGGAACAAGTAATGATGCTTCTGTAGGGGCAGCTTTTGATCCAAATCTGATGGTTTATCAATGGTATTCTTTATACCCACAACTAGCAGGGTACCACAAAGCCACTCCTTGGGTAGCAGCGAAGCATACACCTATAGATTTCTTTGAAAGTGCACAAACCACTTCCAATTCAGTTACTATTGAAAAAGGAGGTGAGAATGGTAGCATTTTATTAAACTATAATAACTTTTTAACTACAGGGGTTCTTCCAAATTCTGAACAAAAGAAAAATACGCTTTCTGCAAAATTTGATTATAAAATAACTGATAAACTTACTGCAACTGTTTATTCTTCTTTAACCATGCAGAATACGGTGGGTAGAAATACAACAGGATATAATGATAATATTCTGACAGGGTTTAGACAGTGGTGGCAAACCAATGTAGATATTTATCAGTTAAGAGATGCTTATTTTGGCACGGGTGGGCAAAACATAACATGGAACCCTTACGGGTATGATGATCCGGATAATTTCCAGGCACCTGCATATTGGAATAATCCTTATTTTGATCGTTATCAAAACTACCAGAGTGATTATAGAACTCGTTTCTTCGGATATGCAATGTTGAATTATAAAATCTCCAATGCTGTGAGTATAACGGGAAGACTATCATCTGACTTTTCAAACCAAAAAACAGAGGTGAGAAAAGCTGTAGGTAGCCACCCAGAATCATTTGGAATTGTTTCCGGTGTTCCAACAACGTTAAATCCACAACCAAATGCTTCATCAGGTTATTATTTAGGTAATTTGTACACTAATGAAATAAATTTTGATTTATTTGCTAATTACAATAAAAAATTTGATAATGATATTAGCTTAGGAGCTTTATTAGGTACTTCCTTAAGAAGAAACTCTATTGAAACAACTGACGCTTCTACTCAACCGGATCTGTCTGGAGCAGGGTTAATTGTACCTGGTTTATACGCTATTAGAAACTCTGCTGGGCAGGTGGTTCCTACACAGGAATATACTGCAACTGCTACGCTACCTAGAGCTTATGGTCAGATTTCCTTGGGGTATAAAGATACTTATTTCTTAGAAGGTACTGGAAGTGTTGATAAATCTTCCAATTTACCAAGTGGTAATAATGTGTATTTTTATCCATCAATTTCAGGATCTGTAGTGTTATCTAATCTTATCAATCAAGATTGGCTTTCTTTCTTAAAAGTGAGAGGAAACTGGGCTCAGGTTGGTAAAACTACAGATAACTTTAGATTAATAGATACCTATAATATCAGAGGCCTATATAATGGAATTCCAATTGTAGACCCAAATAGTACTAAAAATAATTTTAACTTAAAGCCTGAAAGATCTACCGAAGTAGAGGTAGGTATGGAAGCTAGATTTCTTAACAACAGGATTGGGTTTGATGTGAGTTTGTATAAAACAAATTCAAAAGATCAAATTCTGGTAGTTCCAATATCTGGAGCATCTGGTTATACAAGAAAATTGTTTAATGCTGGTGAATTGGAAAATAAAGGAATTGAAGTTCAGTTAAATCTAGTTCCATTAAAAAGTGAAAACTTTAGATGGGATATGAACTGGAACTGGGCAATCAACCAGAATAAAGTAGTAAGTCTTAATGAAGGAATGAAAAACTTACAATTGGGAAGAGCGGTAAATGATGTAACATTTAATGCGCCTGTAGGTGAAGCTTATGGACAAATTTGGGGTACAGATTATATTTACTCACCGGATGGACAAAGAGTAATTGATCCTAATACTGGAAAGTATATGATCACAACTTCTAAAACCAATGTGATTGGTAATATTATGCCACAATACACATGGAGTGTAAGGAATAATATTAGTTATAAGGCATTTACTTTCACTTTCCTTATTGATGGACAACAGGGAGGTAGTGTATTCTCGGGAGATATGTTGTATGGAACTGATACTGGATTGTATCCTGAAACATTGGCTATCAGAGAGCCTGGAGCTATATTACCAGGGGTAGTAATGCAAAATGGACAGTATGTTCAAAATAATGTTCCGATTAAAACCGTATCTGGATCACTATTACGTACAGGACAATATGCGGCAAAAGAATTCGTTTATGATGCAACCTTCATTAAATTAAGAGAGGCTGCAATCTATTTTGATGTGCCAAAAAGCTTATATGCCAATACTTTCATCAAGAGTATGAAGTTTGGAGTATTTGGAAGAAACTTGTGGATTATTCATAAGAATTTGCCTTATGCAGATCCTGAAGCAGGGTATACAGGAGGTTCGGCTACTGGAGTACAAGGTGCTAATTTATCTAGAGGATATTCTATTGGAGCCATGCCGACAACCAGAACTTTCGGAGCTAATTTTACCGTTAATTTTTAATTGAAGTCAAAATGAAAAAAATAATATTAAGCCTTTTTATAACGAGCATGGCTTTAATATCATGCGAAAGGGACATTACCACGCTAAATGAGGATACTAAGAACCCGGCAAACGTAAACCCTGAGTTTATGTTCGCATCAGCGGAAGTCGGACTATTAACTCAAATGACCAGCCCAAGTGTAAATCTAAATATCTTTAGATTCTTTACTCAACAATGGGCTGAAACTCAATATACTGATGAATCAGTGTACAATCTGCCAAAGAGAAGTGTACCAGATAATAATTGGAATATTTTATATGCTCAACTATTGAAATTAGAACAAGTTAGAGCTGCAACTAATGCGACAGGAGATGCTTCTCTTAAAGCAAGTAAAATTGCAACTATCGAAGCTTTGGAAATATATATCTACAGTGTATTGGTAGATACTTATGGAGATGTTCCGTACTCTCAGTCTATCAAAGTTGATCAATATCCAAACCCTGCTTATGATGATGGGAAAACAATTTATGCTGACCTAATCAAAAGAGCTGATGCAGCCCTTGCATTATTAGCCACTTCAACTTCTTCAGGTTTTGGAGCGAGTGATGCTATTTTTGGCGGAGATAAAAATAAAATTAAAGCATTTATAAACAGTACAAAACTTAGATTAGGTTTAAATTTAGCTGATGTAGATAATGCTTTGGCAAAATCAACTGTTGAAAGTGCTGTAACTAGTGGCGTAGTTCTTACAAACGCTGATAATATTGGATTAAAATTTGCATCATCAGGACAATTTGTTAATCCTATGTTTATAGAAATGGTATCTAGTGGTAGAAATGATTTTATACCATCTGATGTATATTTGGATGCAATGAATGCTGAATCAGATCCAAGACGTCCAAGCTACTTTACAACCGCTCCTTCAGGACAATATGTGGGAGGTGTGTATGGTTCTGAGAATGTGTATGGAAGTTTTTCGCATGTGAATCCTGAGCTTTTAAAGGCTGATAGTTATGCTTATCTTTTCGATGCTGCTGAAGTTAATTTTATGCTAGCTGAAGCTGCAGAAAGAGGATTTAATGTTGGAGGTACAGCGGCAACTTATTTTACCAATGGTATTAAAGCTTCAATGGATTTCTGGGGAGTTAGCCCAGCAAATCGTGATGCTTACGTTGCAGCTCATAATTATTCAACATTACCAGGAACATGGAAACAAAAAATTGGAAATGAGGCTTGGATTGCAGCTCATAACAGAGGATTCGAAGCATGGGAATTCTCAAGAAGACTAGACTTCAGGGTATTTGTAAAACCGGAAACGAGAGATGTACCTACAAGACTTTATTATCCAATTAATGAAGGAAGTGTGAATGGTGCAAATAGAGCGAATGCGTGTGTAAAGCAATGGGGATCTGTAAATGGAGATGTACAGGGAGCTAAAGTTTTCTGGGACAAATTCTAATACTATTTTCTCTATAACAAATTAAACCGCCTTCGGGCGGTTTTTTATATAGATTTGTATTTAAGGAGGTTAAAAGAGAAATTAGTTAAGCATTAGATCAAAAATAGTATTATATTTAAGATCACAAATAAAAAATAATATGAAAAATTTGAAAAAAATGTCAAAGCAAGAACTGAAAGATATCCAAGGTGGTTCTGCTCCAGAATGGTGTGTAGGTCCAGGAGGTTGTTGGGATCCTATTACAAAAAGATGTTATCCAGCAGGAGAATGTCCTTAACACTATGTTTTAAAAAAAACTTATTCTTGCATTGAACTCAGAATACTTTAACAATAAAAAAAGTATCTGGGAAAGGTGAGTTTTTAGAAAAGAATAATGATTTATTAAAAACCACCTTCGGGCGGTTTTTGTTTTACCTATGAGAATGTATAGATTTCATACTATGGTAAGATTGTTTGTTGTAAGGTGATTTTTTTCAGAATAAATATTTAAAAACCTGCCAATTGAATATATTCAATTGGTTTTTTTATCTCATTAAAAAAGATTTGAGATAAATTGTAAAGATATTATAACAACAGAAATTTTTGGAGATCATTTTAATTGTGTATTAGTTAAAAGGCTTCAAGTAAAAATTTCTGGAAAATAAGCGGAATTTAAGGATGACTTTATGATTGTTATTTCTATGGTGGTAAATTGTTAAATGTTTGATTCAAATATTATTTTCACAAAATTAAATTTGCTATTTAGGTTTTATTTGATATATTAGTTGTGAATTTAACATCAATTAAAAATATAAATTATGAAAAAATTAAGAAAGTTATCAAAATCCGATTTAAAAATCATTTCTGGAGGCTGGGTTCCTCCACCAGGTGGAAGATGCCCTGAAGGGACATGTCAATACAGAGAGAATGGTCCGTGTAGAGATTATAATCCAGATAAGTGCTATTAGATAAATTCATCTAATTGAAGGAGAATATTTAAAGATAAAGAATAAATACATCCATAAATTTTAAAAAGAGTTCGGTAACTGTTACCGAACTCTTTCCGTATATTTGTACCTCAAAATAGTTGAGGTAAAACATTTGTTAAAATTTTTATTTCAAGCGATTAAGAAAAGAACTTAGAAACATGAATATTAAAGATATTATAGAACAAAAACTTTCAGAGGTCATTTTAAATGTATTTCAGTTAAAAGACATTAAGCTGGAAGTTCAGGAAAATAAAACGGAATTTGAAGGTGACTTTACCATTGTTACTTTTCCATTGGTAAAACAATTGAAGAAAAATCCTGAGAGTATTGGAGTAGAATTGGGTGAAGCTTTAACAGAGCAGACAGATATTTTTGAAAGCTTTAATGTGGTTAAGGGATTCCTTAATGTTAAAGTAAAAAATCAGCTGTTTGTAGATAATTTCAGATCTGTACACACAGGTTTTTCAACAATAGATAAGAAAAATGCTACCGTAATGGTGGAATATTCTTCACCAAACACCAATAAACCTCTGCACTTAGGCCACATCAGAAATAATCTGTTAGGATTTTCTGTAGCTCAGATCTTAAAAGAGGCGGGTTATGATGTGATCAAAACCCAAATTATCAATGACAGAGGGATTCATATCTGTAAATCAATGTTAGCTTGGGAGAAATTCGGAAATGGTGAGACTCCTGAAACAACTAATACAAAAGGAGATAAATTTGTTGGAAACTACTATGTGGAGTTCGACAAAAATTATAAGAAAGAAATTGCTGAACTTGTAGCTCAGGGAGCAACAGAAGAACAGGCTAAAAAAGACGCTCCTATCATAAAAGATGCTCAGAAAATGCTTCTGGATTGGGAAAATGAAGATGAAGCGGTAAGAAATCTTTGGGCAGAAATGAATTCTTGGGTATACAAAGGATTCAACGAGACCTATAAAAGATTAGGCGTTGATTTTGACCAGGTTCAGTATGAAAGCAATACGTATATTTTAGGAAAGGATCTTATCCAGGCAGGTTTGGATAAAGGAGTACTATATCAAAAAGAAGATGGTTCTGTTTGGTGTGACCTTACAGATGAAGGACTTGATCAGAAACTGTTACTACGTTCTGATGGTACTTCGGTGTATATGACTCAGGATCTGGGAACAGCGGTAGAGCGTTTTAAGCAAAACAATATTCAAAAGCTTATCTATACGGTAGGTAATGAACAGGATTATCACTTCCAGGTGCTATTCAAAATCCTTAAAAAATTAGGATATGAATGGGCAGATCAGTTATTCCACCTTTCTTACGGAATGGTTGAATTACCGGAAGGAAAAATGAAATCCCGTGAAGGAACTGTAGTAGACGCTGACGACTTAATGCAGGAAATGTATGAGACTGCAAAATCTAAAGCTCAGGAACTAGGAAAGCTTGAAAGCCTTTCTGAAGAAGATAAAGAAGCATCTTATGAAACCGTAGGATTGGGAGCATTAAAATACTTTATGCTGAAAGTAGATCCTAAGAAGAAAATGCTTTTCAACCCTGCTGAAAGTATTGACTTTAACGGAAATACAGGTCCGTTCATCCAATATACGTATGCTCGTATTCAGTCATTGTTGGCAAAGGCATCGTTTGCATATGCTGAAACTGCTGATGTAACTTTGAATCAGTTTGAAAAAGAATTAATTATGCAACTGGCTAACTTTAAAACAATAGTAGCTAAGTCTGCAGAAACATTGAGCCCTGCTTTAGTGGCTAACTATGTGTATGACCTTGTGAAATCTTATAACTCATTCTATCAGAATAATCCTATTTTGAATCAGGATGATGAAAATATGAAACAATTCCGTCTGAATTTATCAGACCTTACAGCAAAGACGATCAAAAAATCGTTAGAATTACTGGGAATTGGAACAGTAAACAGAATGTAAAAAAAAGGTCTCCTGATTTCAGGAGACCTTTTTTTGTATTTATGTGCTAACTAATGATAGCTGTATAATATCATTTACTTTTCTCACCATGCATCTGCTTCAAGCTATCCGCATAGAGCTTTGCAGGAGTCCATCTTGCATGCTTAGAGAGAATGACTTTGTAACCTTTTTTATAGGTGTAAACTTTAGTGAACTTGGCACCAAAGAATATGAGCATACAAGAATAGTTGATCCACATCATGATTAAAATTACTGTTCCGGCAGCTCCAAATGCTGAAGTAGGTTTAACCTGATTGAAATAAAGACTCAATAAAAATTTCCCCAGCGTAAATAAGGCTGTTGTTAAAAAAGCGCCTCGCCAAACAGACTTCCAGGTGATCTGAACATCAGGAAGCACTTTAAACATTAGAGCAAATAAGAGCATAACAAGCCCGAATCCGATGGAAAAGTTAACAACCTCAACAAGAAGATACGTTTCAAATCCAAAATATTGGGTGATGATTGTATTAAAAAGGCTGATTAATGAAGAAAGAATCATGGTAATCATAAGGAGGAATCCAAGGATTAGGATCATTCCTAAGGAGTTGGCTCTATCCAGCAAAAATTTAAGCAGCGCTTTCTTCGGTGCAGACTCTACATCCCAAAGGGAATTCAATGTATGCTGAAGTTGGAAAAATAGAGTAGTAGAACCAAAAACCAAAGCTCCTACTCCTACAGCCTTCATAAAAATATTCTTTTTGTCAATTAAGGCACCTGCAAGCATTCCTTCTATGCTTTTAGCGACATCAGGTCCCATAATTCCACTGATTTGAGTACTGATCTGTCCGCGGATGGCTTCTTCACCAAAGAAATTTCCCAATACCCAGATAATAATAATTAATAATCCAGGGATAGAAAAGATGGCATAATAAGCAAGGCTCGCTGAATCTTTGGATGCAGAAGAACTGTTCCATTCAGTAAAGGTTTCTTTTAAAACTTCCCAGAAAAATTTAGCATGATTAATCATATTAAAAAGGATATCCGATGGCAATATTTAATACAAGATTGTCTTTCCTCCAGCTTGGATCTCCGAAATTGATTTTATCGAAAGCCCATCTGTTTCCCTTTTCATAGTAAGGTACCCGCAATGGCATGGCCAGATCTAATCTTAAGATCAGGATAGAGAAATCAAGTCTTAGACCAACTCCTGCTCCTACAGCAACTTCATCCAGAAAGTCTTTCGAAAACTTAGCGCCAGGTCTGTCCGGATCAGTATTCAGCAACCAGATATTTCCGGCGTCTACAAAAACTGCTGCATTTAAAAACTTATATAGATTAGCTCTGTATTCTGCATTTAATTCCAACTTAATATCTCCGGACTGGTCAAAATAAGTTCCCGGTTTCATCGTTCTTGGATCAAAGCTTCCCGGACCTAAGGTTCTTGCACGGAATGCCCTGATACTATTGCTTCCTCCGGAGAAAAACTGCTTAGAGAAAGGAACAAATTCTGAATTTCCGTATGGATAAGCAATTCCTGCAATAAGCCTTGTAGCCAATGAAGATTTTTCGGTTAGTTTATGATAAAACCTGAAATCATTTTCAATTTTGGCGTATTGGCTGAAGGGAATACCAAAAACCTTTTTCTCTTTATCTTCTTTTACATTGGCACCACTCACTAAACCTGTGATATTTCCTGCAAGATCAAGAGTTCCTTTGTAGTAGAAGGTATTCTTTTTAGGCAGCATGGTATTGGTGTAAGTATATGAATAAGTAGGCCCGAAAATAAGCTGTTTTTGTACAATCCTTTGCATAGCTGGATTATTAGCGGCGTCGGCTTCATATTTTGCGGTAACCTTTTGTGGAGAAACAAGGGTAATATCAATTACTTTCAGGTCATGTTCTTTTCTTGCATTCTCTTTCCATACATATCCGAATGAACCAGTGAAATTATTTAGAGTATAATATTGAGTTCTGTTCTGGAATTCATATCCCAATGTAATGTTCGTTCTCGGCACAAATTCACTGGAAGAATGAAAACGGAATGGAGCTACAATTCTCGGAATGGAAAGTTGAACATTAGCCCCTGCACGGAAAATATTGTTTGCATTCTGAGCACCTCCCATCTGGAAATCAAAAGCTCCAAAAATGGCAGCTTTAAATTGTTCTGCCCCTCTGAAGAAATTTCTATGCGTCCAGTTTAGGTTAAGCTCACTACCTGCATAGTTGGCTGAGTTGGTTCTTCCTAATGCTTCAAGTCTTAAAGACTGAATTTGTCTGGGAGTTAATAAATAATAAGCGTCAAATTTATGATTCAAAGAATCCGAAGTCACAAATTCATTTTTCACAAACTTGAATACTCCCAAACTGATTAATCGGTTTAGGGTAAGATTGTGATTAGAACGGTTGTAGAGGTCTCCTTTTTTAAAATATAAGGCTCTGTCGAAAATCTTCGGTTTGAATTTATGCTGCGGATCAATGACGTAAATATCATCAAATGCATATTTGCTCAGAGAATCACTGTTCATCGGAACACTGTATTTTCCTGCTTTTACATCCTGAATATTATAGTTAGGGAATACTACAACTTTGTCAATACTAAACTGTTGAGTGGCTAAATCCGGGGTGTTGTCCTTCAATTTTACATTCAGTTCTACCTTATGGTTTTTATTGACCGTACTGTCTGCCTGTACAATAATATTATCCGGATGAAAATAATAAAATCCTCTTTCTTTTAGCCTGTTATCAATTCTTTCTCTTTCTGCTTTAATGACATCCAGATCAAAGGGTCTTCCATTTTTAAGAAGTGTCCTTGCAGCTGTATTCTGAATTTCCTGATTAATAAGAGTTGAGTCTTTCTGAAATTTCACCCCATCAATCAAATACCTCGCGCCAGGCTTTAAAGTATAAATTACCTTTGCCTTTTTATTTTTTGAAACGGTGTCATACGTAGCTCTGGCATTGAAGTATCCTTTATTTTCAGAATAATTCTCAATGATATCTTTGTTAAACTCACGGTCTACATCTCCTAATAGAACAGGTTTTTCCCCCATTTTATATTTAAGCCAGTAATTGAAGCCTTTATCTTTTTTAGGCTCCTTTGCGATATTGTAGAAATAAAGCTTAGGTCTCATTCCTAAAAAGGTAGAATTGGGCTTAGGAGTAAGGTTCGCTTCCAGAGCAGCCTGAAGATCCTTTTTATCTTTTTTAGAAATAGTGTCACTCTCAATTTTTACTTCAGCACCGGTATACAGCATCTGGCCCTCTTTCAAAAACCTGGTATTACTGCAGGAAACTACTGCCGAAGCTAATCCGGAAATCAACAGATATTTACAGTATGTTGGGAAT
Organism: Chryseobacterium sp. II3a; assembly: GCF_057815135.1. NCBI lineage: Bacteria > Pseudomonadati > Bacteroidota > Flavobacteriia > Flavobacteriales > Weeksellaceae > Chryseobacterium > Chryseobacterium sp. II3a. The sequence goes on from NZ_JBYPZJ010000004.1 coordinate 374,462, forward strand.
GTATTACTCATTATTTAAATTCTACCACTTGATTGTTTTGATTCTTTTTAGGCTTCTTCTCTTTGGATTTCTGGAAAATCTCACGGAATTTGTCATAATCTAACGTGATGATAAATCCAACTCCTGTTTCTATAATCTGCCCCTGAAGAGCTACCTGATATTCATCTTTACGATAAGCTCGCAGCATATATCTTCCATCTTTGGAAAGACTGTAATCCACAGAAACATTTCCTGCAATATTGGTCATGTTTTCATTCTGACGGGCTTGTCCTTCTAACCCAAAATTACTTCCTACCGTTACTTTCAGTCTGTCATTCAATAATTTTTTACTGATGTCTACATTCAGATCGGTTCGGGTATTTTTTTGTCCGGTGGAGTAATCCTCAGAAGAATCCAATCCAAAATTCAGATCTACACCTTTAATAAGTCCTGATGCCAGATTATTCAACTGTTGGGAAAGAATTTTACTCACACTCTGTCTTGCCATCGTTTCCGCAGACATTCCAGCACCACTTTCAAAAGGGTTTTCTCCGATGAAACGGTTAAGAAGAAGCAGTGCAAATACCTGCTTATTCAATTCAGATTCTTGAGTTCTAAGCTGAGCCAGTTTCTGATCAATGACATCTTTAACATTGGAGGATACTGCATTGTTTTTCTCTTCTGTAGTAATATCGAAAGTCAGTTGTGGTTTTAATAATTCACCTTTCATTTTTAACAGTGTATTGAAAGGAATTCTTTGTTTATACTGATTCATAGTGGAAGCAGTTTCATTACTAATCTGCTGTTCTACAAGATCAATTGGAGCTGCCTCAGTTTTATATACTGCCGTAATATCCATTATAGCTGTAGTCGGTTCTCCGGTCCAGGTAATGGTACTTCCTTTCTGGATATCAAACTTACGCTTCAGGAAACTTACGGAAAGATCATAGCTTCCTTTATTCACTTCATACACTCCAACCAATGTGGTTTTTCCTGATGGATCTATTCCTCCCGTTAATTCTGCTTCTCCCTGTAACTGCACGAAATCTCCATTCGCTTTATCAATAACGATAGATAATTTCGCCTCTTTACTTACTTCAATATTGACGCTTACGTCCATTCCTTTGATACGGCTCTGGGCGTTAAGAGAGTCTGTCTTGATGGTTTTGTTTAAAACCACCTGATCCTGATCCACAAATTCTACAATTCCGTCTCTTTCCTGTAAAGAAGGGTTAGATTGAGGAAGAACAAAAGTGAAATCCGTATTATCTGCAACACTTAATCTCCCGTCTACTTTTGGAAGATCCAGATTGCCGCGGATATGAAGACCGGCATCAATAGCCAGAACTCCATACATCATTGCATCATTTGATTTTTGTGAGTTGACTACCTTGAAATCTTTGGCATTTACGTTCAGATTGAAGGCGAAATCTCTATAGGTTTGGGTAAGAACCTGTCCGTCCACAACCAGAGCATTTCCATCTTTATCTTTGATTTTAAATTTATCGAATTCAATACCACGGCTGGTAAAATTAATCTCATCATTCAGTTTTCTGAAATCACTTCCTGTTTTTGCAATTTCTAATCCAGCATCATTGAATTTAACTTTTCCAATAATATTAGGCTGACTTGTGGTTCCGGTGATTTTCAAATTTCCTGAAAGATATCCTTCTGTATTGGTAATTGCATTCATAGAGAACCCTTGAATACTCTTCATCTGAAGCTGATTGATAGCCATATTCAGATCAAATGAACTGGAAGCCGTATTGTAATCTCCCAGAATTTTCACATCATTATTGTTACCCGAAAGGGCAATGTCAGCATTTAAAATTTTCGGTGAAGAATTATTTACTTTTACTGCAAGATTTCCCACAGGATTTCCATAGACAATAAGATTAGAAACATTTAAATCAGAGGTGAAAGTCATATCTTTCATCACATCCCGAAGCTGAGCTGTTCCATTGATGGTTCCTCTCGCAAGCACTGTATCTTTTTTGATAAGTTCCGTAATGGTTTCAATTTTAAAATCTTTCAGGGAGATGTTCAAAGGGCTACTTGGGATTTCGCTTTCCGATTGAATGGAAATTTCGCTTCCGCCATTACTTAATCTGAAATTATCTGCTAAAATTCCTTTTTTACTGATCTGGATTTTATTGTTTTCAGCCACATTCCAATCCGCATAATTTAGTTTTAAACCCTTTGGATCAAGGGAAACTTCTGTAATGTCATTCAATGATTTTGCATTTCCCGCAATTAGGAACTGGGTAACATCTTTATCATCTTTTGTGGTGATATTGTAGTTGATTGTATTATCAGCAACATCACCATCGATATTGATTTTTTTCAATGAAAAGCTTGAACTTTTTAGAGCTGCAACATTCAGATTGTATTGTAGCGCCTGATTTTCATTGGTCACTTTTAAAGTCCCTTTTTCAATCGTATTTTCACCATACAGCAATTGAGGAATCTGGCCGTCAATTTCTATTTTTTGAGAATCGGCATCATAGTTTCCTGCCAGATTAATGGTTTCAAAACTTTTCAGATCCGGAACAAATTTTCTGATCAGATCATCATTTTTAATCTTAGCATTAAAGGTAAAATGCTGCCCCGGATCAATTTTTTGCGATTTATCCGGTTTCTGGAACTGATAATACTGATTGATGGTTTGTGTTAAAGCTCCAAAGATCTGTGTCAGTTTATATTTCCCTTTCAGTTCAACATCTGCAATTTGAGAATTGAAAATAATTTGTGTAGAATCTGTTGTGGAAGATGCTTTCAGGTTGACTTCCTGTACCGGATACACTTCTTTGGTATCTGAAAAAGCAAAGTCTTTAAGATTTAAATATCCGTTCAGGTTATTCGGATCGAGGCTGGTAAAATCACCATCTATTTTTCCGGCCAGAATCATAGGTTTTTCATAGAACCCAAGCTTGTTGACATCCAGTTTGATCACCTCACCGTTTACTTTAACGGTGGGATTTTTTTCATTATACATCCCTGAAGCGGTTAACAGTAAACTAGCATTCGGATCTTTTGAATTTAAAATAACGTCATAAGCTCCTTTGTTGATCTTGCCGGTTAAGTCCATATTCTGATATCGATAGCCTTTGTATACGGCAGAAGCAACATGCCCTTTTAGGTTGGCATTGGCATTTTTAAAATCAAAACTTTCTCCTTTTGCAGAAATCTGCGCGGTGATAGGACCTATATCTTTATTTTGGATGATTTTTCCAACCTGTATTCCCTGAAGGTTGGCTTTTACATCATAGAGTTCGTGGTTTTTCCTACGCATATCCACATTGGCAACAATGGCGGCATTTCCAAGGGTGGAGTAGAGGTTAAGGTCTGTATTGACCATTTTTGTAGTTCCTTTTGCATTTCCTTTAATACTGAAGTTAGAAGGAAGGGAGATATTTGAAGGAATGGTATTCTTTGGGACTAAATTGAAAATCGTTTTAGCGTTGGAAGAAAACTCTCCAATCCTTAGATCGTAATACAACTGATCGGGATTCATTGCATTTTTAACTCTTCCGGATGCATTTACTCTCAATTGATCCAGCCCAGTAACTTTTAGATCTTGGATTAAAAGATCATTTACACTTCCTTTTACATTGGCATTAACATTCAGAATGGCGTTTGGATATTTATTGAATGGGACAGTATTTTTTAAAGTAGGGACAAGATTTAAAATATCCGCAAACCCGATTTTCGAATCTTTGATATTGGCAGAAATTTTTACTGCTCCTAAATTTGAAGTCAGTTGATCGATGGAATTATAGTTTAAAATAACCTCATCACGTAATAATGTCTTTGGCGTCTGCAGGTACAGATCTTTCAGATATGCTTCTTTTTCTGCGTATACAAAATCCGTATTGAATTTTTGAATATCCAGTCCTCTTGCTTCCTGAATTTCCGCAGAGTTCACAGTTCCTGCGAAAGTATTGTTCTCCATTTTAAAACTTCTCACCTCAACATTCATTTTAGAGAAATTCAAGTGATTAAAGTCCATTCCTTGTTTCGTAGGGGCAATTGCTGTATTATTATAGGCTACTTTTACATCATTTAAAACCAGCTTTCCTAACAAAAGGCTCATCGCTTTATCCTGTTCGGAAACTTTTGAAACTTCAGGTTCTTTTTTATTTTTTGGATTAGCATTTTGAGCCGGAAGATAAAGGTTGGCATTGATGTCTGCTCCGGAAAGGAATACATTGGAAACATTAAAGGCATTTTTTTCAAGATCCAATTTATTAACCTTTGTACTTAATTCTTTAAATAAAACTTTAGCATAGGTTCTGGTATTTTCGTCGCCATAGTCGATGTTAAAGTTTGTAAGTTTGATGCCTCTTAAACCAATGTTCATTGGTTTTTTATCATTGAGTGAATCTACTTTCTTTTCAACTTTCCTGGTAACTTCTTCTACAATACCTTGTTTTAGCTTTAATTTTAACCCATCAAAATTAATATCATTAACTGCATAAGTATTTTTACTAAGATCGAATTTTTTTACCCTGGTGTCAAAAGATTTAAAATAAAGATTAATGTCATTCTTTGACTGTTGGTCATTAAAGGTAACACCAATATCTTTTAAATTAATTTTATCAAGAGAAATGATGAAGGGTTTAGATGGACTTTCTTCTTTGTCAGTGGTTGCAAAGGCATCAATGATATAATCGAAATTGAATTTACCATCAGGTTTTCTTACCACATTGGCTCGGGCACCTTCCATGCCTACAGAGGTAATATCAGCTGTAGAGTTGATAAGTTTTAGCATGTGTAAGCCAACATCCAGTTTTTTTACGGCTAAAAGGGTATCTACATCCTGTCCTTTAAGGTAAAGATTTTCCATCACAAGGCTGTTGGGGAATCCGATATAGACTCTTTCCAAGCTTACTTTGGTGTTGATTTTTTTCTCCAGGTAAACAATCAATCTGTCTTTGATGAAGTTTTGGACGGCTGGAAGTCTTAAGCTTAGGATCAACAGGGTAAGCAAAACCAATATTGAAATAAAGATTATTGCAATACGCCTTAAGAGTTTGGTAATGTTGATTTTCAGTTTCAAAAGTGAGAAGGTTTCTAACAAAGATAATAATACTATTTTATTCGGTCTTTGTTGTGGTATCCCTTATCAATGCAAAAATCCTGCCTTGGCTGCCTCATTATGGAATTTTTAGTTGTGTAGTTGTCAAGTGAATAGTTGAGTAAGACGAGCCAAGGTGCGGATTTTATTTTTAAAAAGCCCCCTTTAAATCATTTTTTGAAATGTTGAAAAGGTTAGTTAGCAAAAATGAAAATTCAAATGTTAGTGTAGTTGCAAAGGGGGCTTGGCATGGTTTGTATTAATCAGATAATAATCTAGTTGTTTCCGTTTTCCCATTTCACCTCTTCTCCTTGTGGAGCTGCTCCACCTTGTGCTTGAGTAATAGGAGCGGTTTCCTGGTTGATATGATAAATATAGGCTGCAATTTTTTCTGCATCTCTTCCGGTAATGGTCCCTTCCTTAATGAAAGGCCTCATGGTAGGATTATTTGGAGAACCGTTTTCAAGCATCCAGAAGACATTTTTAAATAAACTTTTTTCTTTAATGTTGATCCAGTGGGTATCGGTAAGATTAGGGCCAATACCACCTTTTCCTCCATCTCCGTGGCAGGTTACACAGTTGGTTTTGAATAATTCCTGCCCTTCTGCAATATTATCTGCACTGTATTTTGCAGACTCCAGATTGATCTGCGGAGCACTTTTTTCATACTCTGCAATGGAAGCCAGCATCAGTTTAGATTCTTTTGTGTATTCTGCTTCCGGGTGGGCATAATCTGTGAACGAGAAGGCTAACAGATAGACGGCGCAGAAAATACATCCGAACCAGAATAAGCCTATCCACCATTTGGGAAGAGAATTGTCAAGTTCTGTAATCCCATCAAAACCATGGTCAATCAGGATGTCTTTTTCTTCGGTAGCAGACTGCTTCTTGAAGGCAGAGTTCCAAAGTTTCTGATAATAAGGAACACTTTTTTCTTCCAGATACTGTTTTTTTTCTTCCTCAGAAAGTCTGCTGAAACTTTCGTTTTCAATCATGTCTCCAATGGAGTTCATAATCATAAGAAGAATAATCGCAATTAATATCAGTGCCCAGAAAAATGGGGAAGAAAAATATCCTGAATCACTGGCGAACATTTCAAAGGCCATGATTGTTAAGCCTATCGTTGTTGCGATATATATAGAAATTGGGGTTCTCGTTTTCATTACATCAATTTTTAATGATTACTCTACACTTGCGGTTTGGATCTGTGTCGTTTTAATGTCGGTACCTAATCTTTGCAGATACGCGATCATGGCTACGATTTCTCTTTGTTCAAGCGGTACATAAGATGCTCCTTTTGCTGTTTTTTCTTTTACCATCTGATCTTTTACATCAGTGGCTTCAGAATAAATTCTCTGTACAATAGCTTTTGACTGGTTGTCTGCCCATTGGTTAGCAGAATCAATCTGAGCTTTTGTGTAAGGAACATCAAATGAATTTTTCATCAATTTCATTTTATCCACCATCTGAGTACGGTCCAGTTTATTGGTAATTAACCAAGGGAAACGTGGCATAATAGAACCTGCGGAAGTAATTCTTGGGTTGTACATGTGCTTAAAGTGCCATGAATCCGGGTTTCTGCCTCCTTCTCTGTGAAGATCCGGTCCCGTTCTTTTAGAGCCCCAAAGGAAGGGTCTGTCGTAGATGAATTCCCCTGCTTTAGAGTACTGCCCGTTCTTTCCTTCAAATCTTACTACTTCATCACGGAAAGGGCGGATCATCTGAGAGTGGCAGGAGTTACACCCTTCACGGATATACAAATCTCTTCCTTCAAGCTCCAATGGAGTGTATGGTTTCACTGCGGTAATTGTAGGAACACTTTGCTTCAGTGATAAAGTGGGAACAATTTCTACAAGTCCACCAATCGCAATCGTAATGAAGGCCAGGATAGAAAGCAGAGTAGGTGTTCTTTCTAACCAAAGGTGTACGCCTTCACCTTCTTTTCTTGTTCCCCCGATATTGGCTAATGCAGGTGCTTCTGCAGGAACATTTTTCTGGAATGAACCGGCTTTGATGGTTTTGATTACATTCACTACCATTAAAATCGCTCCTGATAGGTATAAGATACCTCCTAAGAATCTCATTTTAAAGTAAGGAATAATCGCTGTTACTGTATCTAACCAGTTTTTCCACAATAGTGTTCCGTCTGGATTAAATTGTTTCCACATTAATCCCTGGGTGAACCCTGAAATATACATTGGTACTGCGTAGAAAATGATTCCTAATGTTCCTAACCAGAAATGCCAGTTAGCTAATTTTACAGACCATAGTTTAGTTCTCCACATGATCGGAACCAGGTAATATACCACCCCGAATGCCATGAAACCATTCCATCCAAGAGCTCCCAGGTGTACGTGACCGATAACCCAGTCAGTATAGTGTCCGATTTTATTTAAAGATTTTGTTGCTAATAAAGGTCCTTCGAAAGTAGCCATACCATAGCAGGTAACTGCAACTACGAAGAATTTAAGAATAGGGTTTTCTCTTACTTTATCCCAAGCTCCTCTTAAGGTAAGAAGACCATTTAACATTCCTCCCCAAGATGGTGCGATCAGCATGATAGAGAAACCAGTTCCTACTGCTTGTGCCCATGCTGGTAGAGCTGTATATTGAAGGTGGTGAGGCCCAGCCCAAAGGTATACAAAGATCAGCGACCAGAAGTGAATAATGGATAATTTGTATGAGAATACCGGTCGCTGAGCTGCTTTTGGCATAAAATAATACATAAGACCTAGTACAGGGGTCGTTAATACGAATGCTACCGCATTGTGACCATACCACCATTGTACTAATGCATCTTTTACACCTGCATATACTGAATAAGATTTCCAGCTTGTGAAAGATAACGGAACTTCCAGGTTGTTGAATATGTGAAGCATGGCTACAGCAATCCATGTGGCTAGATAGAACCAGATGGCTACATATAAATGTCTTACTCTTCTTTTCGCAATTGTTCCGAACATATTGATACCGAATACAATCCATGAGAAGGCAATTAAGATATCAATAGGCCATTCATGTTCAGCATATTCTTTAGAAGTGTTGATTCCCATTAAGAAGGTAATCACTACGGTAACAATCATAAACTGCCATGACCAGAAGTGAATCCATGAAAGGGTATCACTATACATTCTTGTTTTCAGTAATCTCTGCATACTATAGTAAGCACCGCAGAAGAAGGAGTTACAGACGAAAGCAAAAATTACGGCACTCGTGTGAAGCATTCTGATTCTTCCGAAGCCCATTGCTCCCTGAGTGTTAATTAATCCCTGAATATTGCCCGAAGCTAAACTTTTAATCGTTGTATCATCCGTACCGAATAAAAATTCAGGTAGTTCAGGATAAAAAAGCATCAATGCGGCAGTAAGCCCAAGCAGAAATCCGACGAGTCCGAATGCAACTGTTGCATAGAGGAATGCCCTGACAATATTATTGTCATAATTAAATTTTTGCGTCTCCATAAATTCCAATAGTGTTTACCGAAGTGATATTTGCTCTGAAAAAGGTTTATTTTTTGCCATTTTCTATGTTAAAAGTAAATATCATGTAACGTGTATAATGTTTTGCCAAAGGTATTTATTAACTTTGTTGGAGGCTAATAGCTAAACTTCTAAAATATACCGAAAACTACTAAAACAGAAATGATGAAAATATGTGGACAAAATATCAGGAAAATTCGTAGGAGTAAAGACCTTACCCAGGAGTATATGGCTTTTGAAATGGGGATTTCCCAAAAAGCATATTCAGATATTGAGAATTCCAAGGTGAAGATCAACCTGGAAATCCTGACTAAAATCTCAGATATTTTAGAAATAAAACCTTCCGATATTTGCAGCATTTCTCATAAATGCGGAACTGATGATGGGTATGAAGATAAATACGAGAGTCTTTTGGAGTATATGAAAAAGAATAATATTTCAATTCCGAAAGAGTTCCTTTAGTATTTTCAGTTTTACATCATATCAATATACTATAATGACCTTCTCAATAAGATAGAGAAAGGTCATTATTTTTTAGCCGTAAAATTGTGTTTCTAGTAATGAACCTGATGACAAAGACCATGATGAGGGAACACGTCTTGAATATTTCAAATGTATTATAATAGATAAAATATTCATAAATAATTATGTAGAAAAATTTTCACATGTTTGTGGATAAATATTTACAGTAATCTTAATTTTCTATGATATATTTGTCATGAAAATAATGTAGCCTAATCGGAATGAAGCTTTTGTCCTTTATTGTATTGTTGTTTTTTATAGGTAGCAACGGACAAAGCTATACTATGCAATGGTATACCATGGATAATGGATTGCCGCAAAACAGCATCAAAGATATTGTAAAAGACAAGTACGGTTTCATATGGCTCTCCATGGAAGGGAGAATTCTTCGCTATGATGGCAGCAACTTTGTTCAGTACAAAGATTTTAAACTTGATAATCTGAGCTTTGGTGATTTTTACGGTAATATAAAAAACGACAGTATTGCCGTTTTCAATAATACTGAAAAAAATACTCTTCTTATTTCTCAAAGACAGCCAAAGGTTATTCCTCATCAAAAAGAGTCTCATTCAAATATTCTCAATGACGATGGAACATATAAACGAGTGGTTAAAAATAATGTCACTGCAAGATATGTTTCTTTTATTGGCGCTTATTTTATTCAGTTGAAGACAGGGACATATTATTTTGAAAACAACAGGATTATTTACGTTGACCGAAAAAGTAAACAGCAAACAAAATTTAATTTTGATTTTTCACGAAACAGATTAAAACGTTTGTTCGTTCATGGAGAAAGAATTTTTATTGCTGATCCCGGGAATAAAAAAATCCTTCAGGTGAATCAGGGGAAATATTCTTATGTTGAAGCTCCTTCTATATACACTGATCCCGAAACAAAGATTTACTGGCAGCAGATCACGGGGCAGGCTTTTATGATTAATCATGGTAAAATATACAGAAGCCGGCTTTCAGAAGGAAAACTTAGCCTTTCTTATCTGTTGGAATATAAGAATATAGATAAAGAAATATCCGGAGCCATGTTTTATGATGAGGTATCCCGTAAATTATATATTGGCAGTTCCATTAATGGGCTTAAGATTTTAAGTCTGGCTGATTTTTCAGTTTCCAAAAAGAATCTGCCTTACCAGGATGAAGTGTGTTATGCTGCTCTTCCTTATGGAGGGAACTCTGTTGTAACACAGGAGGGAGTCAGGTATTATAATAATAGAATGGAAAGATTATATAAGGCTCCTCAATCTTATGATAAACGGTATATTTTTCAGGATGATTCGGGGAATCTGGTGTATCGGGAAAATAATTCTATTCATATAAGGTATAAAAATACAGGATTTGCAAAGTATGATTCAATCTCTTTTGATAAGAAAGAGATTGATGGTTTGTACAAAAATGAAGGCATGTATATGATGTCTGTTTTAGACAAAAAAAAGTTTTATCTCTATGTATTTGATCGTGATAATTTTAAGAAAATTCAGAGGATTATTCCTTGTGATGATAATATAGATACCGTTGTCAGATATAATGAAGATATTCTTTATTTAGGAGGGAGTAATGGTGTAGGTGTTTTCTCCCTTTCCCAAAATAAAATTATAGAGCGAATCGGAGACAAGCTTCCGATAAAACAAATGATAAAAACCAGAGATGGAAATATTTGGCTGACTACTTACAACCAGGGAATTTATTTACTAAAAGATAATAGAGCAATCAAGATTCCTGCAGATAAAAATGATTTTCTGGCCAATGCACATCATATTTTGGAAGATAAAAATTCAAACTTGTGGATTTCTTCTAATAATGGATTATTTAAAATTAATAAAACCCAACTCCTTCAGTCATTGAAAACGACTCAGGAACCTGTTACTTATTATCGGTTTACCAAAGAACATGGCTTTTTGAACAATGAATTCAACGGAAGTGCAGATCCGGATGCCAATATTCTTGAGGATGGACAATTTGTATTTCCCTCCATGGAAGGGTTTGTATTTTTTACTCCTCAGTATGTTAAAACGTATTTTCCTGCAGCCCATGATCTGTATTTAGAAAGGGCAAGAGTAGATGGTAAAATGATTCGTTTGAAAGATGCTCTTCTCCTGGAATGCGGCTATAAAAATGCTGAAATCTATCTTGATATTCCTTACTACTCTAATCTTGAAAATATTTATCTGCAGGCAAAACTGATAGGAGAGGAACATAGCCAATGGATCAATATAAAAAATGACAGAACATTCAGGTTATCCAATATAGAACCGGGCAGATACCAGTTACTTGTAAGATTTTTATCTTCAGAAACAGGAAGATTTGTTTACAAAAGCTTTCCTATAGAAGTAGAGGCTTATTTTTATCAGACCTTATCCTTTAAACTCCTGATGGTTGGATTGGTTATTTTAATTTTTATCATCGGAATACAGATGAGAACCAATTTTTTAAGATTGAAAAATAAAGTACTGAAAAACACATTGGTTCACAAGGATAAAGAGCTTCAGGAAACCAATACTAAGCTTAAAAATGAGTCTGATTATCAAAAAAAGCTGGTAGAAAGCATCAGCCACGATATTACAACTCCAGTTAAATTTATTGCCCTTCTTTCACAGGAGTTGGCTCAATCTGAAGATGCTAAAACTCAGAAAAAATATTTTGACAGTATTTATAAGACCTCAGAACAGCTTTACAAATTTACATTAAGCTTAAAAGAATATACAGAGCTCTATAAACAGGAAAATACTACAGAAAACGAATATCAGCTCTATGATTTGATTGAAACTAAAAAATTATTGTTTGAAGAAATTGCAGCCCAGAAAAATACTTTCATGTATAATTTTTGTGACCATCATCTTACCGTAAAAACTAATAAAAATATACTTCTTGCCGTTTTCCATAATATTATAGATAATGCCGTGAAAAATACTTCGGACGGAGAAATTATCATCACCTCAACCTCTTCGGGGCAGAGTGTGGAAATCAGTATTACAGATACTGGAAGTGGAATGTCTGCCGAACAGAGAACTTATTATTCTGAGCTTTTTAAGAAGAAAGGAAGTGAACATCTGATTTTTAAAAATTACGGGCTGGGCTTGCACATGGTTATTCAGTTGATGATGAAAATCAATGGTGAAATGACCTTCCATGAAAATACACCCAAAGGAACAATCATTAAAATCCATATTACAATATGACAAAAAAAATACTCATTGCAGATGACCATCATGTGGTAAGAATCGGAACAGCGCTGATTCTGGAAAAGAATTTTAATGATTTTGAAATTGATTTTGCAGAAACGTATGATGAGGTAAAACTGAAAGTAGAGACTGTAAAATTTGATCTTGTGATCTTGGATATTGAGCTTCCTGGAAGTACTTTCAAGTCGATGGTTAAAGAAATTAAAAACATTAATGAAGATACTTTGATCTTAATTTTTACCTCTTACAAAGAAACTGTCGCGATGCAATATATTCAAGAGGGAGCAAATGGCTTTTTAAATAAACTCAGCAATCCGGAAACGTTTGTAAAAACAATTGAAGGCATTTTTAAAGATGGTTATTACTATACTCCCGAAGTACTCAATGAAATGGTTGTACGAATGCACAAGAAAAGTCCTTTGGAAATTTTGTCCGAAAGAGAACAGCAGGTCTTTGATCTTCTGGCAAAAGGAAACGGAAACCTTGAAATAGCCAATGCACTCAATATTGAAGAATCTACTGTGGGAACCTACAAAAGGAGAGTGTATCAGAAATTGAAAATCACGAACCTGATTGAACTGTTGGAAATTTACAACGAAATCCATTAATATATAATTCTTACCATGTCATAAAACGCGTACGGTTTTGTGGAAAAATGTGTACAGAGTCTGTAGCTGGAATTTTTATTTTTCACAGTAAGTTAGTCTCATAAAAATCCCTTCAGATAAAGGATTGGGATACTATATTGATGTTTACAATTCCTTTTAGATTCTAAATACATTTTTGATATGAGAACAAGTTTATTTTTCACTGCTTTTTTGGCAGGCTTCATTGGGTTGAAGGTGAATGCGCAAGTAGGTATAAATACTTCTAATCCTACCAGCAGTCTTACGGTTAATGGATCCTTTGCTGCTACGTATAAAACAGTGTCTGCAAGTGGAACTGTGGGAGCAACTGATTATTATACTGCATATAATTCAGCAGGGAATGGAACTTTAACCTTGCCTGCAGCTGTTAGTGGAGCAGGAAATTTTGCCGGCAGAACCTATCACTTTAAAAATACAGGAACCGGAGATCTTATTATCGCAGCCAATGGAACAGAATTAATAGATACCCAAAGCGGAACAGATGCTCCTAATATTACGATTCCAACAGGATATTATGCGTTTTTGGTTAATAAGGGAACTGTTACAGGTACAACCTGGGAGCTTGTTTTGTTTTCAAGTTCCAACAGTATGCCCTCTGTCAATCAAACCTATCTTTTTTCTTCTGCACAGCAAAATGCATTTAAACAGACCTGTCCGGCTACTACGGGACCAGCGTGGCAGAATGAAGAGATAAAATATAACCAGGGTATGGCCATCAATACAGGAAATGCATTCGATTTGCAGTCAGGAAGATTTAAAGCGCCCACGGACGGCTTTTATATGATTTACGGTTCTGCGCAGTTTGATAATTCGGAGATTTCCGGACAGCCAAGCTTTGCCTGGTGTGTATTGTATTTGGTAAAGAACTTTTTGACTACCCCCAATAACCAGCTTGTGCAGAATTTTCATACTAATCCGGGAGTTTTCGCTTCGGGTATTGTTTCAGCGGTTGTTCATCTGAATAAGGACGAAACGGTAAGTATGGCTTCTGCTGCCAGATTAAATAATGCGGGACCTCAGTATCAGGTAACGGCTACTTCTATCTATGGTTATAAAATAGCAAACTAACAGATAATTTTTCTAAAAGATAAGCCTTGACAAACTGTTAAGGCTTTTATCATATTCAATTAATTCTTAACAATATGAAAAAACTAACCATTGTATTATTCACTGACATTGCTCACTTTGCTTTTGCTCAAGTAGGAGTGAATACGCCAAATCCTCAAGCTATTTCATCTGGATTGAAAAAAAAATAATGAAGCATCCGGACCTGTAAGTTCAGTCAATCAGGCAGATGATGTGGTAATGACATCTAACGGGTATATTGGAATTGGAAATAATAATCCGGTGACCAGTTTGGATATTAAAACTACCGGAACCTCATTAACACCTGTACCTGGAATAAAAATTGCAGATGGAGCACAGAATGAAAACTATGTACTAACTTCTGATGTTGATGGAAATGGACAGTGGAAACCCGCAAAATTAACCGTCATAAGAGGTGTAAATGGTGCCGGAATTAATATTTCTTTTATAGAGACGACCACTACATCCAAATACACAGGATCTTATATTGATCTGCCGTCTGGGAAGTGGCTGGTTACTGTACAGCAACTTATTATTCCAACAGGAGCCGCTTTGACAAGTGACCAATGGATGTGGTTAAGAACCAGCTTTTCAGATGATCCTAATGTTCTGCCTGGAGATATTGCAGCTTATTCTACGGACCTTAGTTCTCCAAGTATGGTGAGCGGACTGATTCAAGGGCCTACTTCCCCTAAAACCAGATTTTCTATGTTGCAGGGAAGCTTGGTTATCAATAATTCCTCTGGAGCTGTAAAAAGATATAAATATATTGCCGGGAATAATGTGGTGGAAGGGGCACAAACTTCAGCCACCTATTTTGACAGATTCAGCAGTGGGCTTTTTGGTGAAAATATTATTTATGCAGTTCCTACAAATTAAAGAGAATTAGAGTGAGAGTAGAAAATAGATCACACTATTGAGGTCTGAATTCTCAATTTACCCCATGGAATATGAATTTCTCTGAAAAGTTTTTATATATTTAGCGACCGAATAATTCATTCAATGAGCAACGAAAAAAATACAGGACAAAACGAGACTTTAGTTAGAGGATTAACAAATCGACATATACAATTAATTGCCCTTGGAGGTGCCATAGGAACAGGATTATTTCTGGGAATCGGGCCGGCAGCAGTATTGGCGGGACCCTCGGTAATTTTAGGGTATGCCTTAGCCGGAATTATTGCCTTCTTTATCATGCGTCAGCTTGGTGAAATGGTAGTTCAGGAGCCGGTGTCGGGAAGTTTTAGCCACTTCGCTTATAAATATTGGGGAAATTTTCCAGGTTTTGCTTCAGGGTGGAACTATTGGATTCTTTATATTCTCGTAAGTATGGCTGAACTTACAGCCATTGGCCATTATATCCATTTTTGGTGGCCGGAAATACCACTCTGGGTATCCAGTTTATTCTTTTTCGTAGTGATTACTGCGCTTAATCTTGCCTCTGTAAAAGTGTATGGGGAAACCGAATTCTGGTTCTCTATCATTAAAGTAATAGCCATTATTGCAATGATTGTTTTCGGAGTTTATCTTTTGATAAGTGGAACAGGAGGAGAAAAAGCAACTGTAACAAACTTGTGGAACGATGGTGGATTCTTTCCAAAAGGATTATTTAATAAAACTGAAACCGGATTTTCAGGATTATTTGCGGCAATGGCTATGATTATGTTTTCTTTTGGAGGATTGGAGCTAATTGGAATCACCGCAGCTGAAGCCAAAAATCCTGAGAAAACCATTCCACAGGCAACCAACCAGGTAATCTACAGAATTCTGATTTTCTATGTAGGAGCTTTAGTAATCCTATTCTCATTAAGCCCTTGGAGAGAAATTACTGAAGGGTCAAGCCCGTTTGTAATGGTGTTCCAAAATTTAAATGGATTGGAATTCAGTGTTTTTGGTAAAGTGATTCAATTCAATGCCTTAATTGCAAATGTTTTGAATCTTATTGTTTTAACAGCTGCTTTATCGGTTTATAACAGCAGTGTTTATAGCAACAGCCGTATGCTTTTTGGATTGGCTCAACAGGGAAATGCTCCTAAGTTTCTTAAAAAATTGAATAAAAATTCAGTTCCTATCAACGCTATACTTGTTTCTTCATGTTTTGCTGGAATCTGTATTATCATTAATAAACTGGTACCGGAAAAGGCATTTCAGTATCTGATGGCTCTGGTGGTATCTACTTTGATTATCAACTGGCTGATGATTTGCTACACGCATTTGAAATTTAAAAAATCAATCACTAAAGACGGAATTCAATCAAAATTTCCATCTATATTTTATCCGATATCCAATTATATTTGTATCGTATTTTTAGTGTTGATTTTAGGTTTGATGAGTATTACTGGGATGGAAATTCAGGTGATTCTGATTCCGGTCTGGATAGGCTTCTTATTCGTTATGTATAAATTATATAAGCCTAGTTAATAGGTTTTAAATACAATTAAAAATATGGTTTTTGGAAACTTTTGGGAGTACAGAAACCATATTTTATTTTAAAAAAAGATCATTGATGAAAAATGTATTCTGCTTTCTGTTCTTATGTTTATTGTCCATTTCAGTATTTGCCCAGAAGAGAGGCTTTACGATCTATATTGAAACTTCCGATATCAGGAATTTTTGGACAGCCTATGAGGAGGTTGATAGGTCTAATCATCCGGAAGAAAAGATATCCATATTTCAAAAGCTATATGTTGATAAAGCAACTCCTGGTTTAAAAGATTTTATTCAATCAAGGAACTTTACCTCTGAACAATGGATTGAGTCTTTTGAATCAAAGCCGAAATTCTGGAAATCTATCAGAAATAAAACAGAGGAAATTCAAAAGGATTTTAAAAATATAGAAAGCCTTTATCAAAATTTCAGCCGGTTATATACCGATTTCTCGCCGCCTAAGATTTATTTTACGATGGGAAATCTTAAAGGTGGTGGCACTGTAATCAATGGAAATCTTATCATAGGTTCTGAGCTGGCAGCTTCAGATAAAACAGTGGACTACTCAGAGTTGTCCAAAAACTATCAGGACAGGATGAAGATCAATTCGGGAATTATTTTTCTTACTGCCCATGAACTGGTTCATACTCAACAAAATTTGAGAGGGACAAAAGCTAATTTATTAGGCCTTTGCTTGAAAGAGGGATCTGCAGATTTTATAGCAGAGCTATTAACCGGGAAAAAAGTTGAAGCACCCTATATTGATTACGGAATGAAGCATCAGGATTCTCTGTGGAATGATTTTCAAAAAGAAATGAAAGGTGATAATTTTCAAAACTGGTTATCCAATACGGCTGTCATCAAAGACAGACCTGCGGATCTGGGATATTTTATGGGATATATCATTACCAAGAGATTTTATGAAAGATCTGGAAATAAAAAATTGGCGATCAATACTATCATGAAACTGGATTTCAGTAATACAGCTGAAACTGAGCAATTTTTAGATAAGTCAGGATATAAAACTGAAATAAAGTAAAATATCAAACATTTATACTTGTATGAATAGTCTCATAGAATAGAGTCTATGTCTCATTATTCATATCATAATTTTCAACGTATTTTTTTCAAACTTTCAACGTAACATCGTTGACTAAATTTTAATATAGACTGCACAATGATTTGCATAACGTTAAATAGTTTAGTCTATTATTTTTCCGTAAATTAGTAATAGGGTATTATTCAATTTCGGGTGAAAATTGTTATCTGATTTTAAATTCCGGCGGACAAGCCGAACACCGCATCACAAAGTAGGCACACTTAAAAAAACACTCCTATGGCTAATCTATTTCAAACACTTACCAATACAGTTAAACATTGGTATATTCCATTGATCTTTGGAATTCTCTTTCTGATCTGCGGTTTCTATGTATTTAGTGTACCGTTAGCAACATATGTAACATTGTCTATCTTTTTTAGTGTTTCATTCCTATTTTCGGGGATTACGGAAATCTTTTTTTCGATACAAAACAGCAAATCTCTTCAGGGCTGGGGCTGGTTCCTTGTAAGTGGACTGCTTACCACGGCAATTGGAATTTATCTGATTGCTTATCCACAAATTTCAATGTCTATTCTTCCTTTTGTGGTAGGATTCACCCTATTGTTTCGTTCTTTTCAGCTGCTAGGTTTTGCTTTTGATCTGAAAAGCATGAAAATAATGAGCTGGGGAAATGTAGCGTTAGCAAGTGTAGGAGGTATTATTTTTTCTCTGCTATTAATATTTAATCCCGTATTTACAGGGATTTCATTGGTGACATTAACTGGAGTTTCTTTTATTTTTATGGGAATAGCTTCTATTATGTTGGCTTTAGATCTTAGAAAAGTTAAAAAGATTCCCGGAAAAGTAAGCCAAGAGCTTAGAGATAAAATCAGATCTATACAGGAAGAAATAGATGATCTCAAAAATAAGTGATTAGTAAATAATGATAAAGATCTCCATTGGAGGTCTTTTTTTATTTTAATTAAACAAAATGCGATTTTGAATTAAGGGGCCTTCAAGGTTCAAAGCCTTGATAAGGCTGCTAAACTCATCCCAATAGATTTTCTCGTTAAAATATATTCTAAAATAATTTTCAAGAATTTTTAATTCTTATTCTCGGTTTTTCTTTCAATTGTTTTTGTTTAAATTAGCCGTAGACTAAAGTAATTGATGCTCTGATAAGAGTAAGAATGAAATACTTCTAAATACCCATAGAAATATGAAAAAAGTAGCACTAATAACCTGTATAACTATATCCACTATAGTATTTTCTCAAAAAAACTCAAATAAAGGAGAAACCAAACTGGTCAACAAATATGAGTCAAAGCAATCACAGGATTTCTCCGTTCCTCCACCACCTGTTAATCCTTTCCCTGCTCAGTTTCCTGATGGAAATAAAGCATTTGTCAAAAAGATTGAGCAAAATCTAAATAAGGCTGCTTTAGCCTCCTTGTCAGGAACTCTTACCACAGAATTGATTGTAAAAGTAGATGATGAAGGTAATATAATCAATATTTCCACTTATGGGAAAAATGAGATATTTAATAATGAAGTTAAAACAGCAGCTACAAAATCTACAGAGAAAATAAAATGGGTAATAGGAAAGAATAATAAAGGAGAGAAAGTAATAGATATTGTGAAAATTCCGTTTCGTTATAAAAGCAGTAAATAGAGTATATTCTGATTTGGAAAAGAATGTTGCTATAGTTTAATCAACAATTAAAATAAAACAAATAAATTTTTTAGCTAAAAAAATAATTAATTATGGAAGGTGAGGTGAATTTAAATAATATTTTGAAAAATTTAAATCCTGCATTGAATGAAGGAAAGTACGTTTATTGTACGGTGGATAAGATTGATGATATTCCTTTTTCTAAAATCCTGTTTCTGTTTAAGGAAGCCGAAAGTATAACAGTTGTAGTGAAAAAAGAAGATGCGGAAGAACTGAATTTAAAATTTAGCTATGTGGCTTCATGGATTACTTTAAAGGTTCATTCCTCTTTATCTGCAGTTGGGTTAACGGCAAAATTTTCACAAGCTTTGAGCGATGCAGGGATTAGTTGTAATGTAGTTGCAGCCTATTTTCACGATCACATTTTTGTAGATGAAAAAGATACTGCACAGGCTATTGAAGTATTGAATGCACTTAAAGGGTAGAATTGTTGGGAATCTATCAATCTAATTAATAAAGTGTGGTTATGGAAAATAAGGGTATGAATATTTTAGACATCAGGAAACTTCTCAATATTCTATCTGATGAATTGGAAAAACTAGATGATAATGAGGTTGTGAAGCTTGAAGATGATTTGTATTGGAATATTCTGGATGAAGAGCTATATAATCCTTATGATGAACCTGCTCAACTTACTATGGGGAGTCTTACTACGGATTGGGAATTCTTACAAAAAGTTCGAGATGGAGAACGTGAGATGATGGATTATGATCTGTATAAACTAGCTTCAATACTAAAGTTTCTGGGGAAACATAATATTATTATGAAAAATAATACATGATGAAATATGTCACAATTTTTATTTTTATAATCTATATTTTTCTTGTTTGTCAGTGTATAAATAAGAATGAAAAAGAGGTAGAGGATTTTAATAAATATGCATTCAATACTGTTTTAGAAGGTGAAGGCTCATATGATATAGGTTATGAATTTGAGATTAATAAAAAGTATTATGCTAATAAAGAGTATAATTTTATTTATTATTCAAAAAGTTTAAGTGAAAGAAATCTTTTGAAACCGGGTAGTTTTGGCAATGATGAGTTTCCTGTTTATTGGCGAGGAGTTAATCTTCCCTTTAAAATTATTAAAAAAGCCAACAGTGATACATTGCTTATTATCAAAAACAACAAAGAATTTATATTTAAAAGAATAAAAAATAGTGATTAAATAAAATGGCATTGATAACATTGTTAATAGGCTTAGTTTTGATGTATTTTAAATTAAGTTCTAAAGAAAATGTCTTTAACGTGAAAAGAGATGATGATTCTATGTATGATAAAATGCTTTATTATAGAGGATGGGTTATTGCTGTTTTATTAATTGTAATCTCTTTGGCAGCACTTTTTAAAAATATTATAGATTGTATTAAATAAAAAATATTAACCACCATCATTATTTCTTATGAACAAATAATAAATCCTATTAGAAAACAAGCCGGGTATATTTCTTATGGTTTCCGTATTTTTTTTTCTTGAATCTCGATATAGCTTTGTGAAAATTAAAATCTGAAAACATGAAAAAATTAATTGCGTTGCTTGTATTGCTGTCAATATTTGTCATTTATTCTTGTGGAGGAAGTGATGGGGAATCGGAATATTGTAAATATAACGGTCATGCACTTTATACGGGTGAGAAAGGCGGATGCTATTATCTATCTTCGGGTGGAAATAAAGAATATGTTGATAAAAGTTATTGTAGAGGGTGTAACTAAGAAAATTGAAAGATAAAAAACAGGTATTTTAGTATCTGTTTTTTTATGAATCATTATAAAAACAAAAACCACCCTTAAAAAGGGTGGTTTGTAGACTCACAGGGATTCGAACCCCAGATGACTGAACCAAAATCAGTAGTGTTACCGCTACACCATGAGTCTGTTTGTTTTAGTGGTGCAAATTTACAGCTTTTTTCTTTAGATGCAAGAACTTTTTGAATTTTTTTTTAAATTTACTGTAGATTTTATTTACGGAAAACATGCTGATAGACTTCAATAATCTCAATATTAAACAATTATCCTTCCATTCGGAATTTGAAAAAAAAGTTGAAAATTTTATAGAAGAATGGGCTTCTGAAGGAGAAACTGTAAAAGTACAGACCTCCGGTTCTACAGGAGTGCCTAAAATTTTTGGGATCGAAAAACAGAAAATGATTAATTCTGCGATAATGACCTGCAATTTTTTAGGGTTAAAAGAAGGAGGTACTGCATTATTATGCCTGCCGGTAGAATATATTTCCGGTAAAATGATGGTGGTACGCTCTATGCAAAGAAAACTCAGGTTAATAGTGAGCGAACCGTCGTTACGACCTGTTGAAAATCTGGAGCAGGAAGTCGATTTTTGTGCAATGACTCCACTTCAAGTAGAGAATTCATTGCACAAACTGCATTTAATCAGAAATTTGATTATTGGTGGTGCCGCTGTTTCTGAAAGTTTGAAAAGTAAAATTCTTCAGATGAATCTGAACCGTTCAAACCGAATCTTTGAAACATATGGTATGTCTGAAACACTTTCTCATATCGGTTTGAAGCAACTCATGCCTGAGCCGGAAGACTATTTCACCATTTTTGAAAATGTCTCCATTTCCCTGGATGAAAGGGGTTGCTTGAGTATCTTTGCTCCTAATGTGAATGCTGAACTGTTGGTAACTAATGATTTAGTTGAGATTAAAAATGATAAACAATTTAAATTTCTGGGACGAATAGATAATGTAATTAATTCCGGTGGGGCAAAAGTTTTTCCGGAAACATTAGAGAAATTGGTCAAAAAAGAAATTCCTAATGAAGCTGTCTTTGTAGGATTACCCGATGAAAGTTTGGGCCAGAAATTGATCTTGATCATTGAAGGAAGTCCATCAGATGAGGTTATTCAAAAAATTTCAGAAGTTAATTTTGATAAAAACTTCCACAAACCAAAAGAAATTATTTTTATCGATGAAATACCAAGAACCCCTAATGGAAAAGTCAGCAGAATGGAGTTACATAAACTTATCAGTGAAAAAAATAAGAAGTAGGATTGCATAATTTCACTTCTCAAAATTAAAAAACAATGAAAGAATTTTCAAAAGAACTCAGTTTCAAAACTTCTCGCAGCAGTGGAGCAGGAGGGCAGAATGTCAATAAAGTAGAGACTTCGGTAACTGTACTTTGGAAAGTGATGACTTCTGAATTTTTTAATGACGATGAAAAAGCATTAATTAAAGAAAAGCTTAAAAACAGAATCAACGCAGATGGATTTTTATTTCTAACAGTCTCAGAAAGCAGAACCCAGCTAATGAATAAAAATAAGGCGATCGAAAAAATAACGGAGATTGTAAATAAAGCACTTATAGTTCCTAAAAAAAGAACGGCTACTAAGCCTTCCAGAGCCCAAAAACAAAAAAGATTAGATAGTAAAAAGAAGCTTTCCGATAAAAAAGAAAACAGGAGGTTTAAATTTTAGTTGGTTCTTTCACTGAAAGCCCTATTTTTGCCGAAAATTTTTCAAAAATGATTAAAAAACTAATGCTACTGGGAGCTATTTCGACCTCTTTATTTTCTTTTGCCCAAAAATTTTCATTTATTCCTTCTGTAGGATATGGATGGAGAGTAGCAGAAACCCCTTCAGAATTTTCAAAACAAGAAAAAGACTATATCAAAGGATTAAAAAGTGGACTTCACTTTGATCTTTCTGCTTATTATCACATCAATAAGGTGGGAATCGGACTGAAATTTTCAAATTACAGCGCATCAAGCAATGGAATGATCACTGTAAATAATTCTCAAAGAGGTACTATCTCTGTGCCTGTAAGTACAACAGATAATATTACTTTTATTGGGACTTCTATCATGTATTCTAATTATAGTGAGCCAACAAAACATAAACTGTTTTTTGATGGATCATTAGGGATTATTTCCTATACCACAAAAACCGGTAATGTAAAAGGAACCGGATCCAGTATAGGATTGGATGCTGGTGTGGGGTATCAATATGCACTATCTGACCATATTTTTATAGGACCTAAACTAAGTATGACAGCAGGAACATTAACCAAAATGAAAATTAATGGAACAACAATGGAGCTGGGCGATGCAAAAGAAGGTTTAACCAGAGTTTCTTTAAGTGGAGTTGCTACATTCCATTTTTAAGTCCTATCTTTGTTAGAATTAACAACAACATTATAATGACAGCAACCATCTTTTTATCGGCAGAACGCAGAGGAACAGGATTGTTGCTGTCATTACTGTATTTACATACTGATTCTTTTCTGAAAAGTTCCAAGGACTTTATCAATTAAGCCCTGTCAGGATCCAAGACAGGGAAATTATTCCGGATTTTATTTATTATTTTTTGCGGTTTTCTATGGAAGGAGGCAGGTTTATGCCTGAATTCTACATTGGATCGTTCTGGAAATACTGCATTTCTAATCTTAAAAATTGAAAACATGTCCGATCATATTACGGTAACCACAGGAATTTATGATGCTATAAAAGATACACTCAGAAGAAAAAAAGTAAGCATCGAAGAAGAGAAAAGGTTAGCTGATGAACTGAGAAAAGCCAAGCAGGTGCTAAGAAGAGATCTGCCAGAAGATATTGTAACAGTTAACAGAAAGGTGACTTTAAAAGATCACACCCTGGATTTTGAGCATGAATATATTTTTGTGCCTTCTACCAGAGAAAAACTTAAGAAAAATAAACACTCCATTCTTTCAGATATAGCTTTGGCTGTAGTTGGGTATAAAGTAGGTGATATCATCGACTGGCCGTTCAGAGAAGGGGAAAGAAAAATTGAAATTGTAAAAGTGGAAGCCTGGGAAGGATAACACTTGTCATATAGGGTTGAATTTACGAAGAAGACGTGGTCCATTTTGGGCTGCGTTTTCTGTTTCTGGAGTGTTGGGAAAACGCTAAGGCGAAAGTTTTTTACATGCATGATGCTTTAAGGCGCAAGATTCTGTGTTAACCTGCAAATAATATTTATATTTTTTTGTAAATTTGTTTTTTAAGTCGGCCTAGAGCTAGACTCTGTAGCGTGCTATACTATCTCAGTTTTCACGCTATTTTTTGATTTATATTTACCGTCATAAACGGTTTCATTTTTAAAAAGAATATAGATCAATTCTAATATTTTTCTTTGGATTGCTACTAAAGCCTTCATTTTTATTCCATGTTTTGAAGTGAGTCTTATATAAACTTCTTTGAAGTTATCATCCCACTTCACAATTGTTAAAGCCGGCAAAAACAAACATTTCCTTAACATTCTATTTCCTTTTTTTGATATCCGTGATTTACCTTTTACCGACGTTCCAGATTGTTTTTCTCTAACATCTAACCCTGCATAACTTGATAATTGAGACTTGTTTCTAATCAGTTCAAAGCCATTGGTCTCTCCCAAAACAGTAACCGCAGTTAAAACACCAACTCCCGGTATTGTTGTAAGTCGTTCTATCAATTGTTTTATCACAGGATTAGTATTGATAATACTATCGATATCTTTCTTTATTGCTTTTTCTTGAGCATTGAGCAAATTCATACGAGCTTGCATTCTTTCTATACTTTTTAAATGAGGAGAAGCTTGAATAGTTTCTGCATGAAGCTGATTTTTTATCACATTCCGCTCCTGAACAATTTGATCACGCTCTCTGGTAAGCTGTTGCAGCTCATTATAAGTCTGATCAGGTTTTTTCCAGTGATTTAATTTTCTTTCAAGACCGAACTGAGTAATAGCCTGAGAACAACTTTTATCAGTTATCGTTTTTATATCAAGAGTTCTTAGGTAGCTACTTATTTTATTGGGCAAAACGATATAGACCTTTTTATTATTCTCAGCAAGATAATAAGCGAACTTCTGATGATAAACCCCTGTGGCTTCCATAACATAGTGAATTTCCTGATCTTCAACACTTTGTTTTTCAATCCAATTAATCAATAATGGGATTCCAACATCTGTGTTTTTAAATACCTTATAAGCTAGAAATTTTATAGTTTGATCTTCATATAGACAACCTAAAGTAACTACTAATTCTTTTTGAGACACATCTATACCGGCTACTTGTTTTAATACTTTCATCTTTTATTGCTTTTTAAGTGAGATATCTTCCTTCGTCTTTTCTCCTGATTGGATATTCTGGATATTAAATGGGGTTTTTAATTCCTTACATTCTGCTCTGACTCTAAAAGATAAAAAAAGAATGAGGTCGTTTCTTGCGCCGAATATGTTTCTTTGAACTATTGGATTTTTATTCAACTCTCATTCTTATTCACTTTATGGCTAAGATAATATTTGAGATAAAGCAAATTATAACTTATACAAACATAGGAGG